>JAZDOR010000063.1:0-13998 GCA_043798435.1 bacterium | reverse complement strand
CCCGAAAGGATGAAAGCCCGAAAAGGAAAAAAAGCGAATTGAATTATAAAGTTAAGAATATCATTCTTTAGTTTTTCGTGTTTTCGCTCTTTCGGGGTTTCGTGATTATATTTTATTTTTCCAAAGTCTCCAAAAGCTAATTTTACTTCAGATGGGTAAATAGTTACTTCCTTTCTTATATGTTTTCCAGCCCATTCTTGAGGAAGGGTAGAGTTTCATCTTAAAACTTAATTTTTGTGCTTGCCGAAACCATTCTGTCAGGGGCAAGAATACCCTTATACTCTTCATAACGCTTATCTGCAATGTTTTCTATCTTAAAAATAACATAAAAATGGTCAGTGACATTCCTACTTAAGGTACTATCCCAAATCAGGTGCCCCTTTACTTTTTGTGTATTAGCATCATCATGAAAAACATCCCCTGTATAACGACCGATAACTTCTATATCCCCCAATTTGGAATTTCTAAAAGCACAACCAAAAGAATATTTGTTTTTAGGTGTGTAGGTAAGGTATTTGCCCTCAAGTTTTGGGTCGCTGTGTCCCATAATCTTTGAAGAATTAAATGTGTGATTTGCAAAGACTGAAAGCTCTTTTATAGGCTTATAGTTAATTTGCACCTCTGCGCCATAGATTTGCACTTTTCCCACATTCTGTCTTTCTTTTGTAGTTGTGCCAACACTAATACTATAAATTAAGTCTGAAACATCGCTATAATATACTGTAAACCTACCTAAAAGCACCTCCAAAATTTTTTGGTCAAGTCCGAGTTCATAAGAATACGCTTTTTCCGGCTTCAAATTCGGATTTGCTTGATAAAGTGTATAGTTAGTAGTTTTGCCGTATTTCCATGTCTTGTATAAATCGTATAGGGTGGGGGTGCGGAATGACTTGCCAACACAACTGCGCAGAGTTGTATCTCCGGTCAGATGATATACAAGCCCTATTTTTGGACTAAGTGTGTTCTGGCTCCTGTCCTCATAATAAGTTTGTTTAGGGGAAAGATTATCATCATAAAGATAGCCATCGTAACTCTTCCAATAATCCCAGCGACCGCCAAAGTTAATAATAAATTTTTCGTATAACCTTAATTCATCCTGAAAATAAATGCCAAAAGAGTTCTGTTTTCCTTTTGTCTGAACCCTGCGGACTGTGCTTTTATAATCGTCTACTGAATCAATTTTTCCCAAGCGCCAATCAGTGCCAATAGAAAAAGTGTTCCGCTCGGATAAATGGATATTTGACTGTAAATTACCCCCTGAGCCTTGCTTTGGATTCTTGTTTATATAGTCTATGGTAGTATATGGGCTTTTATCATAAGTCCATGAAGAATCTTCCCAATCAAAGTAAAGCGTACTTAAAAATTCTGAATTATCAAACCATTTGGTGAGATTAAAATGTAAATCATTCAGGTCTTTTGAGCCATAATAATATGTTCTTCCTGCATTTACATCTTCTTTATAATGCCTGTAACCTACGCCAATTGAATCATTTTCGCCAAAGTCATAGTTAAGTTTTAAGCTCGCATCACTGCTTTTTTTATTTCGTTTTATATCATAATCTTTCTTGTCTACTGCCGCCACATAACCATCGGTCTTAAACCAGCTACCAGAAACCAAATATCCAAATTTACCCAGAATATTTTGATGTCGCATTCCAAAAGAAGGGCTATCATAGGCACCATATTTTGCAGTAAGTCCTGTTTCTAATTTTTTACATTTTTTGGTGAGAATATTAATAACACCTCCCATTGCTCCCGGACCATAAAGGTGAGAGGATGCTCCCGGGATTACCTCTATTCTTTCTATATCTTCCATTGGTATTGCATTCCAATAAACCTCTCCGCTGTAAATTTCGTTAAAAGGGATTCCATCAATTAGGACAAGGGTCCTACCCCTTGCCTGTCCACCAAAACCACGCAAAGTAACTATTGAACCAGAGCTAGTAAATCCAGCCCTGCGAGATACATCTACACCGCAAACATCTCGCAGGAGATCATCTACATTCCAGGCACCGGACATGGCTATTTCTTTGCTATCAATAACTGTTACTTGGGTCGGAGTATCTTTCACAAGAGTCTTTAGCCTTGAAGCTGTAACTACTATCTCTGGACCTATAACTACTATAGTTGGAACTGTCTCTTGTGCAAAAACCAGAGCACCAATTCCCGTTCTGTGCGGGAATTGTAATCGTTCCAAAGTTGGAACTGCCTCTTGTGCAAAAACCAGAGCACCAGGGCACAACTGCACCATGGCACTCATTAAAATCATAAAAATACTCTTTCTTAACATTGTCTTTTCCTCCTTTTTTGTCTTGATTTTAGCCTACAAATAGTAAAATTAATCGTAACCGTTCAGCCTATCTATCAAAGAGTGTAAGAAGGGGGATAAGGAGATACAAGAGATAGGGAGATGATGAAATATCAAAAAGCAGATTTTAGAAGGGTTGAATTAGAATAATATCCCCTTATCTCCTTAATCTCCATATCCCCTTTTCTTACACTACCTGAACGCTTACAATTAATCACCTTTCTTGACTAATAATTTTCCTATACACATCACCACAATAACGATGATACCAATCCCTACGACAGCAGAGATTATATAGGCAAAACTCAAGGATAGTAGCCCCTTTTCTTCCCAGCCAGAAAAGGCATAGTCTGGCATAGGTGCCTTCCAGATACTGGCGAGCTTTTCGAGGCCTTGTGGGATATAACCTACGAGTTTTTGCATCTCATCGGCTCCCCATTCGCCCCAGGCCGAGCCTGCCTTAAAATGTTCTGGCAAGATAAGCCCAATAGGAGAAAGTAGAATCAATACGGCCATCCCGAGCCAAAGTTTAGTAGTAATCTTCATGAGTTTTTCCTCCCATCGAACAGAAGTTCCGGCGATTGTTTCTGCAAATATTTTATAACGAGGCCAGTCACAATCGCCTCCACCCATCCAAAGATTAAAAGATGCTCCCCCAACATTACAGGCAAAGCAACATTCAATCCATAAGGGCAGTAGAGTGGTTGCCCGCTTGCTGTTTTATGAAGCAGAGGCTGAATGCCGAACTCAAATCCAGTCAGTCCTGCGGCAAGATTAAGGGCCACATAACCGGCAATACCAGCGGCGATCACTCTTCTATTTGAGTCTTTGGGAGCATTGCAACTAATCGCCTTATAGATATAATATCCGGCAAATGGAAGCACAAAAGCCATGTTAAAGCAATTAGCACCTATGGCAGTGATGCCTCCATCACCAAATAAAAGTGCCTGAATAACCAGGGCTACGGTTATGGCAATGCAGGCTGCCCATGGCCCAAGAAGTATGGCCACGAGAACACCGCCTACAGCATGCCCGGTTGTTCCACCAGGTATTGGCACATTGAACATCATAATCACAAAACTGAATGCCGCACCTATAGCTAACATCGGCACCTGTTTTGCCTTCAGCGTTTTCTTAACAATCCTTGATGCAATCGCCCATATTGGCAACATCGCCGCATAAAAAACGCCACAGGTTGTAGGACCTAAATATCCATCTGGTATATGCATTTTTTACCTCCTTCAAAATCCATAAGTTAAGCCCAAAATTGTTTTCCACTTTGGACTGGCGTCATTACCACCAATACCGATTCCTAAATCAAAAGTTAGAGACTCTGAAACTTGTAATCTTCCACCCAATAATCCTTCTAATGGATTCTTGGTGTTAGAATCAGCATCAGCTTCGCCAACAATTTCGGAAACCATAACCAATCTCTCACCCAGCAGTAACTCAATTGCTCCAGAATAAGTAGAAACCCCTTTTTCATCTACCTTTCCTGTTGCTATGTAGCCAAGATTGAGATGGGCGGTCAATCGACCAATCTCTTTGGTTAGAATAGTATTAAGAGCATATTCTGAGGCTCCCAATTCAGAAGAGAAAGTCAAAGAAACTGCCGGAGAATTCTTTTTTTCCTTCAAAAGAGAAAACTTCACTCCTACTTCTGCTTCACCTAATCCTTGGTTAGGTTCAATCTCATAAGGTAGAGCAATGCCAAAATCTAACCTTTCAGTTATCCCGCGCTTTAGAGAAACACCTATTGACTGACTTTGGCTCTCATCCTGATTTTTGGCAAAATCGTACCCTATCTCTGCCTCAAACCCTTCTTTATCAACCGTTCCTGCATCATCAGTAGTAAGTGGTCTGGCTGCAAAGCTCTGTGAGGCAAGAAATAGCATCGCAAGCATGGTTATTAAAGTTTTTTTGAACATACAAATCACCTCCTTTTGTGTTACTTATTTTATAATTATAACACAGTGTAAAATAAATGTCAAGCACTTTTTTCACACTTTTTTAAGATTTGTGCTACTCACAAGGCAAAAAATATATAACTTTACATATCTACTTATAATTTTGGGGAGAAAGTTTGCTTTTCAAACAAAGAACCCCGCAATAACAAGGTTTTTTAAACAAAACTTGCCAAAAATCCCCAATTTTGTGAGTAGTTATTAGGATATGTTACTTGACCCCTCGAATCCTTGAACCCTATTTCAAAATTTTTTTGTAGTTTCTAATTCAGATTTTGCCGCATCCATCATTACTTGGACGGGTGGCATAATACCTGTCCAGGCAGAAAATGATAGGGCGGCTTGATAGACGAGCATAGCCAGACCAGAAAGAGTCTTTGCCCCTTTTCTCTCTGCCTCCTCTAAAAGCCTTGTCTTTTGTGGGTTGTAAATGAGGTCATAGACAAGAAGATCTGGGTGAATAAACCTTGAGTCAATTGGCAATGGGTCATTTTCTTTCATTCCACAGGGTGTGGCATTGACTAAGAGGTCTACATCCTTAATAATTGATGGGTCAGCCATTTCAGAGACCAGAATATCAAACCTGTTCTTAATATAGCCTATCAGAGATTCTCTCTTTTCTTTATCTGCATCAGATATATAGATTGCTTCTGCACCCTCCCTGGCTAAAGAGATAGATATTGCCCTTCCGCCGCCACCCGCGCCAATCAGAGCCACCCTCTTTTCTTTTAAGGAAAATCCTGCTTCTTTGAGCGACCTTATAAATCCTTTTCCATCTGTGTTGTCGCCAAAGAGCCCATCTTCTTTAACCACAACAGTATTTATTGCACCGATAAGCTCTGCCTCCTCAGAAAGTCCATCCATATAAGCTAAAGCCTGCACCTTATGGGGTATGGTAATGT
Source organism: bacterium (assembly GCA_043798435.1). Lineage (GTDB taxonomy): Bacteria > UBA9089 > UBA9088 > UBA9088 > JAGUXG01 > JAGUXG01. The sequence goes on along the minus strand of JAZDOR010000063.1, from coordinate 8,824 downwards.
TCACCCCAGCTATCCCTAAAGGTTTTAAGCCAAAGATTGCTCTCTTAAGATGCTCTGGTTTGACCTCAAAGGGAAGATATACCCAATCAAGCCCCAAAGCAGAAAATGCCGAATTATGAATAGCCGGGGATATGGTATGGCTCACTGGATAGCCCATAAGCCCAACTACCTTTGTTTTACCTGTTATATTCATATTTATGGTTCTGAGGTTCAAAGTTCAAGGTCAGAGAATAAGAGGATTAACCGTGAACCTTGAACCGTGAACCTTGAACCTGATTCGTTTATGGTTCTGAGGTTCAAAGTTCAAGGTTAGAGAATAAGAAGATTAACCTTGAACCTTTTTTAATCTTGGGTTGATTTATTCTCGGTACACTAAACCAAGAGTTCTTTCAGGCTATTTTCATATCTATCCTTCAGGAGCTTCAGGGGGATTTCTCTGATAGATTCTATCAGAAGGCTGGGCTTTTCTATAACTTTTCCGACAAGACAAACTTCATCCAGTTCCTCTTCAATCCTTTTGCTATCCTCTGGTCTTATCTCTAAGATAAAGCCTCCTGTTTCGCTGAACAAGAATTTATCAAGCCTGATATTTGAGGTTATCATAAGTTCCACCCCAAGATTTCCTTTTGTCGCCATTTCAATGATGGCTGTTATCATTCCTCCATCTGATATATCGTGGCAGGAGAGAATCACCCCTTCTAAGATTAAGTCTATTATCTTGTAAACATTTTTCCTGCTTTTCTTCAGGTCTGGCTCAGGGATATTCCTTCCAACAAAGCCTAAGGTCTGGTAATAGACAGAGCCTCCAAGCTCATCCTTTCTGTCTCCAATGAGATACAGATAGTTTCCAACTCCTTTTAGCTCCATTGTTACTGCTCTGGTAAAGTCCTTCATCACACCAAAGCAAGCGATGACAGGCGAAGGGTCTATGGCTCTTCCTTTGGCAGACTCATTATAGAGGCTCACATTTCCAGAGACAACAGGAAGTCCAAGCTCTTTGCAGGCAAAGGCTATTCCCCTGACACCCTCAGCAAACTGATAAAAGGCCTCAGGCTTCTCTGGGTTTCCATAGTTCAGGCAGTCAGTGAGGCAAGCTGGTGTTGCTCCAATTGAAGCGACATTGCGACAAGACTCATAGACAGCATTGACTGCCGCCCAATACGGATCAATCCTGCCATAAAACGGGTTTCCATCGCAGGATACAGCCACACCAACAGCAGAGCCTTTATCTATCAACGGTGCAATCAAAGAGGCATCTGCTGCACCTGCTCGTATCACGGTCTTTCCCTGAACCTCCATATCATAAGATGAGAATATAGGCTCTTTGCTGGCAACATTCGGATGGGAGATGACCTTGTATATCGCCTCTTCTAAATCTGGCATCTCAAACTCTGGTTCGGAATAATCGCAGACTATTGGCTTTTCTTCCCGACTGTAGGATATTCCAGAGGTGACCATTTCTACTGGCAGATTGCAGACAACCTCTCCCTTGTGCTTTAGCAGATACATCACATCTAACCTTGGCTTCCCAATACGAGATGCCCTGGCACCCTCAAATATATGAGAAAGCTCCCAGTCTTCGTTATATATTTTCAAGATATCTGGAATAATCTCATCTGGAACAGCAAGGATATATCTCTCCTGGGTCTCAGAGCAGGTGAGCACCTCTGGTGGCAGCCCTTCTATCTGAGGGACAGATGATAAATCAATCTCTACTCCAAAGCCACCTGCTGAGGCTATCTCAGATGTCCCGCAACAGAGACCTCCTCCACCCAAGTCTTTCATTCCTATTGTAACCCCTTTTTCCCGGGCCAAGTTAAAGACAGCCTTATTTGCCTTTTTCATCGCCAGGACATTCTTGAGAAATGGGTCTGGAACCTGAACCGCACCCTTTCTTTCTCTCTCTTCATCCAGTATCTCTGAGGCAAAGGATGCACCCCCAAATCCAGAGTAGTCTGTAGGCTTCCCCACAAGGATAATAGAGTAAGGGATGCTCCTTGCCTCCTCTGGAATTCGTGAGTGGATTATCTCATTTTCTTTGACTATGCCTAAGGCAACAACATTGACTAAGCAGTTCTCATCAAACACTTTAGAGAAATAGATGTCCCCTCCAAGATTAGGAACACCAAGGGCATTCCCATACCCTCCAACGCCCTCAACCACACCGGAGGCTACCCATCTTGTCTGATTCTTATTTTGACCTGTGATAGAGCCAAATCTTAATGAGTCACAGACACCGATTGTATCCGCACCCATACAGTCAACATCCCGCACAATCCCACCGACACCTGTGGCTGCACCTTCATAAGGCAGGAGCTGAGAAGGGTGATTATGGGACTCATGGGCTACAACAAGACACCAGCTCTCTCCATCTATCTCACATAGCTTGATAATTCCAGCATCTTCATTAGTACTGACAACCTGCGGCGCCTCCTTTGGAAGAAGCCTCAGAAACCTCCTGCTACTCTTATAAGAGCAGTGCTCACTCCACTCAGCATTAAAGATATAAAGCTCAACAACTGTGGGGTCCCTGCCAATAAGCTCAGTAATCTTCCTTGCCTCATCACAGCTCAAGGAGATGGCGAGCCTATCAAGCTCTGCCTTCAGCTCACTATTATTTAACTCACTTATAGGGGTTATTCTGTTCATTTTATAAACCACTTATTTAATCCCTTTACTTAGCGATAAATCTCTCTTCTATGACCTATATCAATGATATAGACGATAAGCCTATCTTTACGAATTGTGTAGATTATACGATATTCGCCTACACGCAAAGAATAATCCTCTTTAAGTTTTCCCTTCAGTTTTTTACCTCGGTAAGGATCTGTTTGGACTGTTTCTATAGCAGCAATTAGACGAAAATAGAGTCTCTTTTCTGTCTTGTAAATCCTCTCTAATTCCTGGAAAGCAATATTAGAGAATTCTATTTTATACATTATTCCTGCTCGATTCTTTGCCGTAATTCCTCCAAAGGAATGGTTTTGCCTTCTTTGATCTCTATCTTTGCATCTCTGAGCCTTTGCACCGCTCTTTTATCTGAAAAGATTTCCACTGTCTCTAAAAGCCCTTCATAGTCATCCACACTCATCATTATTGCTACAGGCTTTCCTCTTTTGGTGATGATATAACGATCCAATCTTTTATCAATGCAGTTTATCACATTGGGCAGTTCTGGCCTCATCTCCTTTAAGCTTATGACATTAACCATTTTTATCACCTCCACCTTTTTAAGTGAAATATACACCAATAAGTATACCTCGTCAACACTAATTTTCAAGAAGTTGCTTTACTTCTTCTGCCTCGGATGGGAGGTTGAGTTGGAGATATAGTTGATGACTTTGTTGGAAGGTTTGTTTTGCCTTGTCTTTTTTGCCTGTATCATGATATAGAATGCCAATGTTTGCAAGAGACATAGCTAAATGGTGTCTATCTCCAATTCTCTCAAGTATTTCTTTACTCTTCTCATACCACAGGAGCGCCTCTTGATAGTTGCCTTGGTTTTGATGAATTGCACCAATGTTATTGTAAGTGGCGGCTAACCCTGCCTGGTCGCCTATTCTCTCTTTAATCTTTATACTCTTCTCGTACCACGCAAGCGCCTCTGGATAGTTGCCCTGGGCGTTATGAATTAAGCCAATGTTATTGTAAGTCGTGGCTAACCCTGCCTGGTCGCCTATCTCCTCTTTTCATACCACGCAAGCGCCTCTTGATAGTTGCCCTGGGCATCGTGAATCATACCAATGTTATTATAAGTCGTGGCTAAAACTGCCTGGTTGCCTATTCTCTCATTAATCTTTCTACTCTTCTCATACCACGCAAGCGCCTCTTGATAGTTGCCCTGGGCTTTATGAATTACGCCAATGTTATTGTAAGTCGTGGCTAATCCTGCCTGGTCGCCTATCTCCTCAAAAATCTTTATACCCTTCTCGTACCACGCAAGCGCCTCTTGATAGTTGCCCTGGGAGTCATCTCGTAGCCCGATTGAATTATACAGATTAGCCTCATCTTGCTTTTTCCTTAGTTTCTGACAGGCAACTACCCCAGCCAATAACCATCTTAATCCTTCCTTTATTGACCGACGATAGATATAGTCCTTCAAAGCAAAGGCATAACCGTATGCTAAATCTATAATCCCTCTATCTCTACCTCCCTTCTCTATCTTCTCTCTATCTCTATCTCCCCTCTCTATCTTCTCACTACCTCCCTTCTCTATCTTCTCTCTATCTCTATCTCCCCTCTCTATCTTCTCACTATCTCCCCTCTCTATCTTCTCACTACCTCCCTTCTCTATCTTCTCAGCCACCCAGTCTGCGGCTTTTCGGATATTGGGCTCATCTTTCTCTATTTCTGGCCAGGGGTTGGATGAACCCTGGGCAACCTTGAGGTAGTATTGGCTGTGCCGAAAAGCCAATTCCTCAATAGAAAGCCTGAGGGATGAGCCTTCATTTTCAAGTTTCAATCTATCATATTCCTTGATGGTTTCAAGGAGGAAGTATCTGCTCAGACCCTTCTCCTCTCTATACTGAAGGAGATGCCAACTGATGAGTGAACCCAAAAGCCCTGACCATTCATCCATTCCGCTTATCCCCTCTACTGCCTTTCTGTCAAAGTTACCCTCAAAGACAGAGAGTGTCAAAAATAGCCTCTTCTCATCAGCCTTGAGTCGTGTATAGGTAAACTCAAGGGATGCCGCCATATCCTTAAATCCTCTCACACCTGTAAGCTCTGCCTTCTGAAGGGAGAGCCTGCTCTTTCTCAGCCCATCTTTTATCTCCCTCAGGCTCATCTGGCTTGTATGCTGGGCAACAAGCTCTATACTCAGGGGGAGGCAATGAATGGTTTCGCAGATCTCCGTAGCGACCCCTTTGTCTTCCTCAGAGATGCGTCTATGGCTATGCTTGGTGAAGAGCTCTACTGCCTTTTCCAGAGGAAGGGGTAAAAGCTCATAGACCTCCTCCCAGTTAATTACCCAAACAGGTCTCCTGCTGGTGATGATAAACCTTGTCTCCCCTACTTTCTCTAAGATAGAGACTAAGAGGGAGGTTGCCTCTTCACCGGTGACAGTCTCAAAGTTGTCTAAGAAAAGAAGGCTCTTTCCTTTTGTAAGCTTAGAGATGATTTGCCTCTCCTTCTGGATGAACTCTTCCTTGTTCAGCCTATCCTCTGGTATATCCTTCAGATTGAGCTCAAACCGTTCTATCCCCAAAATACGGCCAAGATATTCAAAGAGTTGGCTGACATTCCTTGCCCACTGAAGGTCAACAAGGGCTATCTGGTTAAATTTTTCTTCCGAAAGATGCCACCAGCAGAGATGGAGGGCTAAGGTTGTCTTTCCTATCCCGGCACCCCCGGTGATAGTCAGGAGGCGGCTCTTCTTTTTCTGCAAAAGCTCCATATCTTTCTTCCGACCAATGAAGATGGGAGATGGCCGGGGTAGGTTGTGTTTTACCCTCTCCTTAGAAATGGTTTGGAGTGGTGGCTTTGGTTTCTGGTCTTTATCCCATAAGACCTCATAGACCTCTATAGGTTCTGGAATACCTTTAAGAGGGTAATTGCTGTGGGAACAAAAAGAAAAGCCTTTATTTTTTGCCTCTTCATAAAGTATTTCTGAAATAAGTATCTGTCCGCCATCAGCCAGACCCATTATTCGTGCAGTAATGTTTATCGTCTGGCACTGCATATTGGGGTCAAGGAAGACATCGCCTGTATGTCCACCGGCACGGACAGAGAAGCCCTCTTCCTTCAACCTTGTTTGAATCTTAATAATAGCTTTAAGGGCATCTTCTGGCGATTCAAAGAATGCCAGCATTCCATCACCTCCCACAGCCCAAGCCTCTCCTCTAAACCCTTTTATCTCCTCCATCAGGATCTCCCTCTGTTTCTGAACCAGAACTGCCGTAAGGTCACCTTGCTTGGAGAAAAGCTCAGATGAGCCTTTCATATCCGTGAGAAGGACAACCCTCCTTCCCATGAACTTTCCAATCCTTCTTAAAGCATCCTCAAGTGTTGGTGGAGAATGCTCCAGAATTTCCATCTTTGGCTCAAGGTATAAGCGAAAATCAAACACCCCACTCCTTCTTGACCAGAGATCTGGGGCCTTAGTGGCAATTTCATTGCGGCTATAATCGGTTATCCAGAAGAGAAGTCCATGGTCATATCTGAAGAGTGGTTCACGCAGATAGTTGATATATCCCAATGCCTCAGGAAAACCATCTTCTATGCTATAAAAGCAGATGGTTGACCTCTGGATTGGTCCTAAGGATTGGATGAGCTTTAGCGGGTTCTTCTCCTTTTTGGTGATGGAAAGCTCTTCAATCGGTATTTTGAGCTTTTCTTTCAGTCTCTTGACAATACTATCGCGGAGGCCAACGGTGCTGTAAAGGCAAAAGACAAGGGCACCTGTTTCAGTGTTGTTCAGAAGGGTAGAGAGGCGGTCAATCTCTTCTTCAAAATCTTTAGTCTCCACATTACTCCAAAAGTGGCTTCACAATGGGATGGACATCCCCCCAGGTCTCGTCATTGCGGTATTCCAACAGGCTCAGATTATGGAGGAGTTCCTGCACTGTTTCTTCGTTCATAATCTTCTTTGTTTTATCCTCTTTAAGTCGTTTAAGGGTGTCATAATGCTCTGGTTTTAATAATGCCCTGTAGTCATTCCGTATCTCATTGGCCATTCTGTGCACACTTTCAAGGTCAATAACATCCTTCTTTTTAGTCAAAGAATAGTTCGCCGCTCCATGGATAAGCCCAACCAACTCCACCATCAATCCACCACTTAATTTAATAACCTCCTCCAATGCTTCTTTGGAGATAAGACTCTCCTCCATCCGTTTCAAGATTACGGTCTTCAGGGTCTGATACCCGGGCTCATCTCTCTTTTCTTGTCTATCAACTATCTTCACATTGGGCAGGACAAAAGGGCGGAAGGTGTGCCGTATCTGGGAAAAATCGTTTGAGTATCGCAAGGCGATGGGAAATGTATAAATGACACGACAGTCAATCTTTAAGAGGGAGGCACCATAATTAAAGAAGAGGTGTCGGGACTTATCAAGGTCTGTCTTGTCAATATCCTCAACGATAATAAGGACAGATTTTTTGGTCTTTCTTTCAATATCAGAGATGGCGAGGTTTATCTTCTCTATAAGCTCTGAAAGTCTTGGCTCTACCTTCATTCGCATACTGGTTCTGCTTGAGGTTTCACTACCAAATTTTCCTTCTATCTTTAAGGCAAGAAGGTTAAGATTGGCTGATAAACTTGCCTCTTTGGGTATCTCTATCACCATCTCCTTTGTAATCTCATTGGTGAGCCAATCAAAGACATCTTGCAGTAACATTTCATTTATCTTTACATTATGCTCGTGAGACTTTTGGAAGAGCCTGAGTGCCATAGCCAGAAGCACATCAACATAATTTAGGTCATAGAGATTAAGGCTTTCGGCGATAGAAAAGTTGATGATAAAGAATCGGTCGGAGAGTAAGGAGGAGAGTTTACTCAACTCTGTAGACTTGCCACTGCCACGATGGCCTGTAAAAAGGAGTTTGACCCTTTCTTCTGCACTTCGTAAATAATTTTCTATCTCAATTACCAGACCCATTGGTCTTTCTACAAAATAGTTATCTAATTCCTCCTGGGTCAAGAGTGATTTTTTGGGATTAAAAATATTAAGAACTCCGATTAAATCTTTGGCTTTCATTTTCTAAATCTTAGTCTATCATATAATGTAAGCTACCGTCAACTATCAAATTTTGTAACCGTTCAGGCAGTGTAAGAAAAGGAGATATGTGAGGGGATAAGGAGATTATTATGAGAGATACGGGGATATTATTCTAATTCAAATTCCTTTATCTCCATAATCCCCATTATCTTCTTATCCCCTTTCTTACACTCTTTGATAATAGGCTGAACACTTACCAAATTTTTAGAGTGAATCAAGGAGTTGTTTTACCTCATCTGCCTCGGAGGGGAGGTTGAGTTGGAGATAGAGGTTATAGCTTTGTTGAAAGGTTTGTTTTGCCTTGTCTTTTTTGCCTGTAACCTGATAGAGAAGACCAATGTTTCTAAGAGAGATAGCTAAATGATGCTTATCTCCAATTCTTTCGACTATTTCTTTGCTCTTCTCATACCACGCAAGCGCCTCTGGATAGTTGCCCTGGGCATAATGGATAGAAGCAATGTTATTGTAAGTCGTGGCTAGACCTTTCTGGTCGCCTATCTCCTCTGTAATCTTTCTACTCTTCTCATACCACGCAATCGCCTCTTGATAGTTGCCCTGGGCATCGTAAATCATACCGATGTTATTGTAAGTCGCAGCTAACCCTGCCTGGTCGCCTATCTCCTCTTTAATCTTTATACTCTTCTTATACCATGCAATCGCCTCTTGATAGTTGCCTTGGGCATTATGTATTGAGCCAATGTTATTGTAAGTCGTGGCTAGACCTTTCTGGTCGCCTATGCTCTCTGCAATCTTGCTACTCTTCTCATACCACGCAAGCGCCTCTTGATAGTTGCCTTGATTTTGATGAATTGCACCAATGTTATTGTAAGTCGTGGCTAACCCTGCCTGGTCGCCTATCTCCTCTTTAATCTTTATACTCTTCTCATACCACGCAAGCGCCTCTTGATAGTTGCCCTGGTTTTGATGAATTGCACCAATGTTATTGTCCGTCGTGGCTAACAGTGTCTGGGCGCCTATCTCCTCTGCAATCTTTCTACTTTTCTCGTACCACGCAAGCGCCTCTTGATAGTTGCCCTGGGCTTTATGTATTAAGCCAATGTTATTGTAAGTCGTGGCTAACCCTGCCTGGTCGCCTATCTCCTCTT
>JAZDOR010000033.1:0-5676 GCA_043798435.1 bacterium | reverse complement strand
GGGATATAACCGAAAGACCTGCCTCAGGGGTTTATATTTATATTTCAGCAAAGAAGAAGGGGAAGGTAGGGATTGTAAGGTAATTCGTAACCGTTCAGTCTATGTGTCAGAGGTGTAAGAAGGGGGATAAGGAGATAATGGAGATATGGAGATTATTCATTTTTAATTCAAAATTTTATCCCCTTATCTCCATAATCCCCATATCCCCTTTTCTTACACTACCTAAACGCTTAATTCTTTATTTTTAAGATTTGCAAAATTGCCAAAGATTAGCTTACAATGATGGAATGAACTTTTTTCATATCATAGAGGTTCAACAGTTCAAGGACAGAGGGCTTTTGGAGGAGATATTTGGGCTTGCAAGCAGAATGGAAAGGCTGGACGAGGGCAAGGACCCTTCCCTTCTCCTTCCATCAGTGCCAAGGAGAAGAATCTTGGCCAGTTTATTCTATGAACCATCAACAAGAACAAGACTCTCCTTTGAGTCTGCAATGAAGAGGCTCGGGGGTGATGTTATTTCAACAGAGGATGCACCCCATTTTTCTTCTATGGTAAAAGGGGAATCCCTGACTGATACGATAAAGGTTGTTAGCTCCTTTGCTGATGCTATAGTCCTCAGGCACTATGAGGAGGGTTCGGCAAAGAAGGCATCTGAGGTCTCCAGGGTTCCTATAATCAATGCTGGAGATGGCCCAGGTCAGCATCCAACCCAGGCACTCTTAGACCTCTGGACAATCAAAAAAGAGCTTGGAAGGATAGATAGTCTGAAGGTCTGTTTTGTTGGAGACTTACTCTATAGCCGAACAGTTCACTCCCTTGTTTATCTCCTGGCACAGCAGAATAATATTGAGCTTTACTTTGTCTCCCCGGAAGAGATAAGGATGCCGAAGGATATTGCCGATTATCTAAAGGAAAAAGGTATTGCCTTCTTTGAGGGAGCTTCTCTGTCTGAGATTGCTCCTATTGTTGATATCCTTTATGTCACAAGGGTTCAGAAGGAGAGGTTCAGAAGCATTACAGAGTATGAGAAGGTGAAGGATTCTTATGTTGTTGACAGAGAAATGGTCTCAGTAATGAAAGAGACTGCAAGAATATTGCATCCCCTGCCAAGGGTGCAGGAGCTTCCTTGTGAGATAGATAGCGACCCAAGGTCTGCATACTTTCGTCAGGCAGACAACGGGCTTAACCTGCGTATGGCACTTTTGAAAATGATATGGAAATAAAAGGAACAACGATAATCATTATTAGAAAGGATGGGAAGGTGGCTATAGGCGGAGATGGACAGGTCTCCCTTGAAAACACCATTATGAAGCAAAAGGCTAATAAGGTCAGGAAGATTTACGATGGTCAAGTCCTGGCAGGGTTTGCAGGTTCTGTGGCAGATGCCTTTACCCTCTTTGATAGGTTTGAGAAGAAGATAAAGGAGTATAAAGGCAACCTGAAGAGAGCAGCTGTTGAGTTGGCAAAGGACTGGAGGACAGACAAGTTTCTGAGGAGGCTTGAGGCGCTCCTTGCTGTTGCAGACAAAGAATGCTCCCTGCTCATCTCTGGAAATGGCGAGGTTATTGAGCCTGATGATGATATTTTAGCCATTGGCTCAGGTGGTGCTTATGCCTTAGCTGCAGCAAGGGCATTAGTGAAGTACTCTGACCTGAGCGCAAAGGATATGGCAAAAGAAGCCCTTCTGATAACCTCATCTATCTGCCTCTACACCAATGAGAATATTACCATAGAGGAGTTATAAACGCAATTACTCAAAATCTTTTCGGAAAATATTTAGCCACAGATGAACACAGAAAAGATATTTAGACACTGATTTGCACAGATGGTCACAGATAATTTTTTAAATTTTATCAGTGGAAATCAGTGTTAATCCAAAGTCAAAAGAATAAATGTTAATCTGTGTCATCTGTGGCAAGATTTAATTTTTATTTCTCTAAAGACTTTTCCACAATCCTAAATTTTATGAGTAGTTAAAAAATGGCCTTGCTTTTTCTGCGGGCTATTTTTTCGTTTCATTATTTTTGAAGGTTTATTACCACACTTTCTTTCCTCAAAACTCCAGAGTAGTTTCCAAATCCAGCAGACTCTAAAAACAAGAGATCAATCTTTTTCTCTCCCTCTCCCTTTGTGAGATAGACAGGAATCTCCATTGCTCCACCATCAGAGGCTTTCCATCCAATAGGTTGAGTGATATCTCCTTTTATCTTTATCCAGTGAGGGTTTACTCCTGATACCTTTAACATAACCTTTTGGGTAGTGGTTATGGCTGGGGCTGAAATCTCAGTCCTTGTGCCTGGAATCTCTAATGTCCACAGATTATTGCCGTCTTGATAGTTGGCTAAGTAGAGCCTCTTTCCAATAGAAAGGGAGAAGGTTGGGCCACCCAGGGAAAGGGCTGTTGGCTTAAAGCGAATATCCCCTTTATCATCAAGGTCGTAGATCAAAAGGTTATTCCCTGCCTGATTCTTTCCCACATATAGCTTTTTGCTCCTTTTGTTAAGGGCAAGAGATATACTTGCTCCACCATCAGAAAATGTTGTGTATGTAGAGGGAAGCCCTTGGTCATCCAATTTTACCACTGAAAGATTATCGCTTGCGTTGTTGTTAGCAAGATACAGCCTTTTCTTTTCTATATCTAAAGCCATAGAATAGGTCAGATTGCCTGAATTATACTTCCATCCCCTGCCTGTAAGCGAGCCATCAGCCGCCAACCAGCAGACAAAAGGGTTGTCTCCACTGTAGCTTCCAATGTAGAGCTTGCCTTGAATGGGGTTTAGGGCAAGGGAGGTGGTGTATCCTGAGGTGGTAAAGAAGGATGGAGCACCTGTTGGAAGACCAGAGGAGTCTAAGCTATAGACACAAATATTATTGCTTCCAGACATATTCCCCACATAGAGCTTTCTTCTCTCCGGGTCAATGGCCATAGAGTAAGCACCTTGCCCCTCTGTGGCAATGGCAACTAATGTCGGTGTCCCTGTCAGGAGACCGTCTTTTCCAAGCCGATAAATATATATGTATGCGTCCTGACTATTGCCTATATAAATCTTATTGGAGAATAATGCTAAGGAGATGCAGTTTGTCGGTATCTCACAAGACATGAACTGCCCAACAGGAATGCCATCGCCATCAAGATTGTAGATGACGATATTCTTCATTGATGTCCCGCTAAGGTATAATCTGCCATTCTCATCGTCAAGTGCCTGGGATAGGGTATAAACCCCTGCAGGGTGGGAGGTGTAGGTAAAAGGGTAGGACAGAGATGCACAAAGGATGCCAAACAAGAAGATGAGTCTTTTCATATACCTAAAAAATGGTAACTATTCACCACAGGTAACACTCCAGTCTCTGAAGAAAAGATTAACCGCAGAGTTCGCAGAGAACACAAAGAAATAAAAACTTAAAATTTTGGGACGGTTCATTTTCAGCCTTTTCCCTATGATTTCTTTCGAGTAAGCATTCAGGTAGTGTAAGAAAAGGGGATGTGGAGATTGTGGAGATAAGGGGATATATTCTACTTCAAAATTCTTTCATCTCCATATCCCCTTTATCTCCTTATCCCCCTTCTTACACTCTTTGATGAATAGGCTGAACGCTTACAAATTCTCTGCGTTCTCAGCGAGCCCTAAAGGTAAAATGGTTATCTATGACAAAATACGCCTGATAGGAGTTGAACCTACGACAAACGGCTTAGGAGGCCGCTGCTCTTCCACTGAGCTACAGGCGCCTAAAAAAGAGGAAATTCAATGCAAAATTATCACTGTAAAATTAGCAATGCAAAATGATTTAATTTTGAAATGCTAATTGCTAATTTTGCAATTTGCAATGAATTCTCTGTGCCTTATGTGGTATATATTTTTTCTTGCACTTCACTTGGTCTTTCAATCTCTAATATCTTCTCCTTCAGTTTCTCGCCACCTATATATCCCCCAGGTTCTCCGGTCTTCTTTATCACCCTGTGGCAGGGAATGACGATTGGCAAAGGGTTGCGAGACAGCACTTTTCCAATAGCCCTCGGCGATGTCCCTACTCTTTTGGCTACCCACTCATAAGAACGAGTCTCTCCATATGGAATAGATAAGACTACATTATATGCATTTGTCTGAAATGGTGTCAATTCTTTCAATTGTTATTCGTTGACTGCCTACTGCTTCCTGCCTACTTTTTGTAACTACTCATAAAATTGAGGAAAAGCCACAGAAAATAAAATAAATCTTACCACAGATTAACACTTATTCTTTTGACACAGATTACACTGATTTCCACTGATAAAATTTAAAAAATTATCTGTGACCATCTGTGTAAATCAGTGTCTAAATATCTCTTCTGTGTTCATCTATGGTTAAATATTTTCCCCCAAAATTGTGAGTAATTACACTTTTTCAAGAAGCTTTATCGCTAACTGCCTTTTTGAAATCTCAAGGCACTCCTCCCTCTTCCCATCAGGGTATATAATCCAGGGCTTGATTCTATCGGAGGCAAAACCATCAGTGGTGGAAAAGACAAGAATATCAAGATTTTTCGCTCTAAGCTTTTCTTCTGCCCTTTGCCAATCTAATTCTGAGTCAACAGAGAAACCTATCAATATCTTCTCACCCTTTCTTTCGGAAACCTCTTTCAATATATCTGGATTCTTTGTAAACTCTAAGTGAAGCCCATCTTCTCTCTTTAGCTTCTTATCGCACCTATCCTTCGGCCTGAAGTCAGATACTGCGGCAACTGAAATGAATATATCGCATTCATTAAATAGCTCAAAGACCTTATCTCTCATCTGGCAGGCAGTCTCCACATACAGGGTTTTTATCTTGCTGGATGTAGGAATATCTGTTGTGGTAATAAGTGTTACAGACGCTTCTTGTAACAAAGCCTCTTCTGCTAAAATATGTCCCATTTTACCTGAAGAGCGATTGCTGATAAATCGAACGGTATCTATTGCCTCCCTTGTGGCTCCTGCTGTTATCAGAATCTTTTTGCCAGCCAATCTATCCTTTATGCCCAGGACAAAGATAGCTTCCTTGGTAATCTTCTCCACATCAGCAAGCCTTCCCCAACCCTCTCCGACTGTAAGTTTTCCCTTCTCTGGGCCGATAAATCTAAACCCCTCTTCCTTGAGCTTCTTGACATTACCCGCTAAAATTGGAGATAGCCACATAGCCTCATTCATTGCTGGAGCAATGATAACCGGAGATTTTCTGGCAAGAATGATGGTGGTGAGAAGGTCGTCACAAATGCCAGCCGCAGCCTTTCCAATCACATTTGCTGTGGCAGGTGCTATGATGAGCAGGTCATAATCCCCAATATGCTCCATCTCCTGTGAGATATTGCTTGCCACAGGATTTTCAGAGAGCGTGGATAGTGTAAGTGGTGTGATAAAAGATAGAGCTGTTTCTGTCAAGACGCAATGAACATCCGCTTCCTCTTCCTTCAGCCTTCTTATTAGGTAGCAGGCTTTCCAGGCGGCAATACTTCCAGTTATCCCAAGGGCTATCTTCTTATTCTTCAGATTCATTTTATGGACACTCAAATAAATCAGGTTTCCAACAAACTAAATAGAATTCAGGAGTCAGAATTCAGGAGTCAGAATGAAAGAACCTGCATCTATTCTGAATTCTGGATTCTGTATTCTGTTATTTTACGATTTGCAATTTACATTTATTTTGGTAGAACTATATCTCA
>JAZDOR010000012.1:0-8160 GCA_043798435.1 bacterium | reverse complement strand
TAGTTTAGAGTGTATAGTTTAGAGTGTATAGTTTAGAGTGTATAGTTTAGAGTGTATAGTTTAGAGTGTATAGTTTAGAGTGTATAGTTTAGAGTGTATAGTTTAGAGTGTATAGTTTATAGTGTATAGTGAATAGTTATTGGATTTTCTTAAACTCATAACTCTAAACTCATAACTCTAAACACTTCCTAAAGGTAGCCATATAATGGGCACTGAATTTTTTAAGGGGTGTCTTTTCCAATATCCTTTCAACTGACTTAAATGCCCAAAAACATATCCTTGGGGTAAAGTTGGGTAAAAAGGTGAAGTAGTCTATTGAAACAAGGCGAAGATTTCCTATATCGGCCAGCTTTTCAGGTTTTATCCATTCCTCTGTTCCATCATCTATTTGATTGATTACAGGAAAGACTTTGTCCATATAAAACTCAAAGAGGGGATTGGTGGTATTTATCTCATGGAGAAAAAAATAACCATTGGGTTTTAGTATCCTGCGTATCTCAATCCACATCTTGAACTGATCTTCTTTGGTCTTCAGGTGGTGCATCATATTGATAGAATAGACAAAGTCAAATTGATTATCAGCAAAAGGGCAATTAAGGGAATCTCCAACAAGTAGGTTTGAGTTGTTATCCTGATTGTTCTCTTTGGCTTTAGCTACCTGTTCTTTTGAGCTGTCCAAACCTACTATTTTGAACCCCTGCTGAGCCAAACCCTTAAGGTGCCATCCTGTTCCACATCCCAAGTCAAGGCCAGAGAGTTTAGAGCCTTTGAGATCCATCCTCCTTAAAATAAAACCTGTCTTCCTTCTAACCAGATAAACACGAATATGATCCTGTATCTGTGAGTCATAGACATGAGCGATTGAATCAAATCTTTTCATATTATTAGGTTCTATGTTCAAGGTTCTATGTTAATCTGTAACTATTTACCCAAGTGAAGTAAAAGGGAATTATTTACCGCAGAGAACGCAGAGTTCGCTGAGATAATTATGGATAAGGTTAAATTCAAAGTAGATATTTTATTTCTCTGTGCTCTCTGCGAGCTCTGCGGTTAATCTTTTCTTCAGATGAGTAAAGTGTTACCTTAATCTTTAACATAGAACATAGAACTTAGAACTCATTCTATTTCAAGCCAGACAAAAAACTCTCCCTTCTGTATCCTCTCCCATTTACTGTTCTTAAGCTCAAAAGACCTGCCAAAGGAGTAGGATGTATCATAGGGAAGGGCAAAAATGGTCTCTCCTTCTATAGTGAAGATGAAAGAATTTTTGCCTTTATGGAGTAATGACGGAGAAAGAGACAAAGAGGCATATTTTACGAGCCCTTCTGTAAATTTAAGGTCAACAAACCCTTTTGCCTTCTCATTTATATCTATTACCAGTCTTCCTGGAGGCTCATTTGTGCCATACTTAAAAAACAGGGTTATCTTTTTGTAAGAAGAAGGTTCTTCTTTTAAGACGAGCTCCTTTTTTGTGCTTCCGCTTTTTCCAAATATAACAGCACTCCCACCTTTCCATTCTAAGGTTGTATCCCTTATAATCAACCCTTTTCCTTCTTTCACATAGAGACCATCTGAATGAAGGATTGGGAAAAGGCTATCTGCTATTCCTTTCTGGTGGACCAAAAGAACCGAGGGTATAAGAATTAGAAAAGAGAAAAGAATGGGTTTATAGGATCTCTTTTTCAACTTCTCATATAAAAAGAATAGACTAAATCCAGCAAATGGAATAAATGCAGGGAGGCAAGCTATCCTGTATCTTCCCAGAACAAAGAATGCCACCATTGCCATCATAAAGGAAAGCAGGAAAAGATGAAGAAGTAGACTCTTTCTATTTCTAATAGATAAAGCCATCCCAAGTAAGGATAGAGGTATTACTGTGCCAAAGCCTATAAAGAAATGCATCTTCATTAAATGACCCCAGCCCTTTATTTGCTCATAATTCATATTGTTAGCTACTTCAAAAGCACCCCAGAAGAGCAGGAACTTTCTTAATGTAAGCCTTGCAAAATCCCCTGGTTTTTCCTTTATAAACCTTATTACATCCTCAATAAATGCCTTATCCCCTATCTCCTTTCGCCTGTTGGTTAATTTTTCTGAAGGTGCAGGAAAGAGAAATGTTCCATCAGCCTTTTCATTATTTCCTACCCAGAGACTTACTGGGCCATTGGTTGAAATCAAGATAAACTTCTTTGATGAGATGTAATTCATTATGGTGACAGGGGAGATAGTAAGGAAGATAACCAAACAGAGAAATCCTAACCTTAATAGTTTTGAGTTTTGAGTTTTGAGTTTTGAGTTAAAGAGCATCCAGATAAGGATGAATGGAACAAATAACAAAATATTTGCTCTGGCTAAGGCAGATAAGCCAATAGCTATTCCTGCCAGGGCAAGCCTTTTATACGAAAAGAGAGGCTCTGACCTGAGAAGAAGAAAGAGCATTAAAGCATTCAGGAATGTTGACAGAAATTCTATAAGCAGAAGTCCCTCATGGATGATGAACATATCATAAACGATAGAGATAAAAAGGCTAATATAGCCTACAGGGTTTCCAAAACATCTTTTGGCGATAAGATAGATAAGAAGGCAGGTAAGCACTCCCAGTATATGTTGGATAAACCGAGCGATATACAGGTTATGTCCAAAGACAAAATAGACCACAGAAAGAAAGTAGGAGTAGAGTGGACCATAGTAGTAAGGTGTGGGGTGGATTCCTTTCAGAATATTCTGTGCCTGATTGTCGTAGGTGAGCATATCCGTTCCTTGTACAGGATGCCAGAATGTCGGGTCATTCACTTCTACCTGTCCAAGATAGATTATGCGAAAGATGAGTGCAGCTAAAAGAAGCGGTATGACAATAAGCCATTCTTTGAACCATGCTTTCTGTGGTTTTTGTCTTTTCTTCTTCATGTAAATAAGAAATAAATCTTGCCACAGAGAACACAGAGTTCACAGAGAAAATAGGAAATTATATCCACAGATTTCACAAATACAAGATATATCCACAGATTACACAGACTAAGAAAGATTAAAATTAATCTAAAAAATAATCTTGTCAATCCTGTATTTCCTGTCTAATATTTATTAAATCTGCGTAATCTGTGGAAGAAAATTCTTTCTTTAATTTCTCTGTGCTCTCTGTGACCTCTGTGGCTAATATAGTTACTTTATTTTTTCAAACAGGGCTATGCCAATAATCATAAGCAAAAGAAGGATACCCAGCAAACAATAAGATAAAGGAAATACAAGAAAGCTCAGGATAACCCCACAAAGACCAAAAATAGCTCCAATAACATAAAGAAAAAGAACAGCCTTTCCCTGCGATAATCCAATCTTTACCAACCTATGTGAGGTATGATCCTTTCCACCCTCACTCACTTTGACGCGTCGCATCATTCTTGAGATGATAACAAGTGTTGTGTCAAATATAGGAAGACCCAAGATAACAATAGGAATAGCAAAGGTAAAAGCTTGTGTATTTGTAAATCTGAGCTTCAGTCCAATAATAGCCAGGAGAAATCCAAGAAACATACTCCCTGTATCTCCCATAAATATCTGGGCAGGTCTGAAGTTATATCTAAGGAATCCAAAACAGCTTCCAGCCAGAGCAGCAGACAAGGAGGCTATCAAAAACTGTCCATTTATTGCAGAAAGAATAAAGAAGAAAGAGGCAGCAATGCCTGCAATTCCAACGGATAAGCCATCCATATTATCCAAAAGATTAAAGGCATTGGTTATACCTACAACCCATAAGAATGTCAGGGGGATATCAATATCTGGATTGCTTGTAAAGGATACCTTTGTGCCAAAGATTATGACTAACCAACAGGCTAAAATCTGGGCAGAGAGCTTTAAGAAGGGAGAGATGCTCTTTATATCATCCCATATCCCAATGGCAATGATAACAAGAGAAGCAAATAAGGCGGCGAGTAGCTCTATATTGAATGAACCGAACAAAGAAAAGACAAACAAAAAGGTAAAGGCTATGGCTAATCCTCCAAAGAGTGGTATCGGCTCAATATGTATCTTTCTGTGGCTGGGGATATCAACCACACCCCATTTCAAGGCAAGTCTTCTAATTATAGGCGTGGTGATAAGGGCACAAAAGATAGAGGCAAGAAATATAGAGAGATATAATTTTATCATTACTAACATTTTAGCATCATAAGCCAAAAGTGTAAAGTATAAAGTTGATAAGAGATAATAGCACTTTGGATGACACGGATACTACGGATTTGCACAGATGAAATATAAAAAATCTGTGAATATCCGTCTCATCAGTGTTATCCGTGTGCTATTTAAGTCAAGTCATTTATCAGATTATATATGGTTACAAAAAATAACCTTGCTAATTTTACAAAAAATTTGGTAAAATAGAGTCAATGGGAAGCCGAACAATTGAAGCAAAGATATGGTTCGCCAAAGGTAATGACCTTTACAAGGTAAAAGACTACAAAAGGGCTATTGATTGCTATGACAAAGCCTTAGAGTTAGACCCATCAGATGCCCATACCTGGTGCAATAAGGGTGTGGTTTATGCTGCCTTGAAAGAGACAAAGAAAGCCCTCTCCTGCTATGACAAAGCATTAGGACTTGACCCAAAATACTCTCAGGTCTGGTGTAATAAGGGTGCACTCTTTATGGAGGAAGGGAATTATAAAAATGCCATAGTTTGCTTTGAAGAGGCGATTAGACTGAGACCCGATAATATCTCTGCGTGGTGCAATAGGGGTTTGCTCTTAGGAAAGGTGCACAAATATGAAGAGGCTTTGGTCTCCTATAATGAAGCCATCAGGATAGACCCCTCCTACACCCAGGCCTGGCACAATAAAGGCGTTCTTCTGAAAAGGATGGGAAGGTGGGATGAGGGTGATCAGTGCCAAAGAGAGGCAGAGAGGGTGATTCATAAGCCTACTATTCGTGAGGAGACAGTGAAAGAGGAGGCAGAGGATACGAGAGAGATGTCCGTGACTATTCTCTTTGGTGATATTGCTGGTTCTACTCCGATTGCCGATATTCTCAGCCAGGATGAGTATGACAAGTTTATCCGTGAGTTTGACTCAATGATGCTCCAGATCTTTTCTGAATTCTATGCCTCATATCACGAGACTTATGGGGATGGCATAATGGTTCAGTTCTTCTCAGGCTCTGCAAATATTGATGTGATGAGGGCAGTGAAGACCTGCTTACGAATAAAAGAGAGATTTCCTGATATATCCTATAATCAAAGGAGAAGGTTTGAGGGCAAGGAGTCATTCAATATGAGGTTTGGCGTCCATACAGGCAGTTGCAAGGTTGGTTTATACCCGGGCTCAGACAGGGAGAGGGCAAAGGGCTATGTCCTTAATGTGGCAAAAAGGATAGAGGATGAGGTGGCCAGACAAGCTACAGGCTCAAAGATTCTTCTGAGTAAGGCAAGCATGGACTGGGTGCGGGAAAAGGTCTCGGTCAATTTCCTTGGTCAGTTTGACCTGAAGGGGATAACTGGCAAGATGGAGGTATGGGAGCTTGAGAAGGTTAAATAATGGTAACACTTTAGCCAACTGAAGCATTCTTTGAAAAAAACTTCATTGCAAATTTATCATTGTAAATTGAATTGGGTGTGGCTACTTTTGGACGATGCCAAAAATAGGCTTCCGCAATCCTGCTCCATTTTGGATGCAATCTTTCCTTTTCTTCTGGATATGGAAAGACCAATAATCTTCAAAGTTACCATTTAGGTATATGGCTCTCATCTTCAACATAGCAGATGCCTACTTTTTTGTCTTTTCTCTGCCAGATCGTTTCGTTCTATCTTTGATAAGATTCTTGCAATAGCTCACTCTACAAAGCCACTGGCAATTTGCTTCTTCTTTTACTACCCCTAATGCCTTTCCCAATCTTAAGAACCTCTGGCATTGATATGGACTTGCAACATAAGGCGCATTATCTCCTTCATCTTTTGGGTTTGGCATCGCTCTGTTGTCTGCAAAGGCAAATCCAATGCTTCTTCTCCCAACATCCTCTCCAACAAACTTCTAAATTCTCTCCTTGCACGAAGGAGAGATACACCTCCAACTAAAAGAGTTGGTTCTTTAGACAAAAGGGCAACTGCCCCCCTCATTTCTCCCTCCTTATTTACTGAGATATCATCCTCTCTATTTTAATCTTGAGTAAAAGGAGGATTTTCCTTTAACCTTTTTTTACTTAAATCTTAGTAATTACAACAGTTCCTCTGTCGTTTAAGAATAGCCACAATTGATTCTACAAGAAATTTATAACTCCATGGAATTGATGCACAATTTAATCGGTTTCCATTGGGCTATTATTTAATGTTTAATAGCGAATTGGTATGATGTCTATGGTCTTATGTCTGAATTACTGTTGGGAAGAGAGGACAGCCAAAGAAGGGGAAATAAATGAACCTGTCCTCTTTTCCTACCTTTCTTTATTTCTTTTTGTCCATAAGGAGTTTCGTCAGGTTATTCCTGGCTATCCAATAATCGGGTTTAAGCTCTAAGGCTTTTGAATATGCCCTTTCTGCCTCTTTATATCGTCCAGCTATTGCATAGGCATAACCAAGATTATTAAAGACGCGGGCATTATAAGGAGATTTAGGTAACCCCATTTATCTGGCTGAGGATATTCTCCTTTAGTCCCCGTATCCCAAAGGCATGATTAAAAAACCTGTTATATCCGAAGTGTGCTGAAACCAAAAAAAGGATAAGGAAGAGCAAAGACCAGTGAACCACTTGTCTCCTCATAGAAGACTTACAACAACAATCCCAAAGGATTAGTGCCAAAGGAAGGGTCAAAGCAACCTCTTTGGTTAAAACCGCCATAATAAAGAGCAGAGGGGAGGCGATATAAACCAGAACCCATCTTCTGCTCGCATAAGCAAGCAAACTTCCCAGATAAAACATCGCCATTAAAGATGTTGAACTGCCACTTATATAAGGTTTCAACCTCAGTCTGCACTGGATGTAAGGCAAAAAGCAGGGCGGCAATAAAGGCTGGCTTTCTGTGATGCCCAAGCAATATCAGGAGAGACGATAAATAAGAATGGTATTTATAATATGAACACTTGTGTTAAAGAGATGGAAGGACTGTGATCCCATACCAGATACCCAATTCAGACAATAAGTAAACTTTAGAAAAGGCCTTATACCCCCAGCTTGCACATCCGAAAGCCAGACTTGCCAACCATGAACCACTGGGTTATAGA
This sequence comes from bacterium, assembly GCA_043798435.1. Lineage (GTDB taxonomy): Bacteria > UBA9089 > UBA9088 > UBA9088 > JAGUXG01 > JAGUXG01. The sequence continues at coordinate 959 of JAZDOR010000012.1, read as the reverse complement.
CAATCACATTGAAATCATCAAACTGAAATACACCCCAGAAGGAATTTATGTAGGCTAAGACTACCGCACCAGCAAGCACAATAAAAGGTTTGTAACTACTCATAAAATTAGGGGAAAAACCATCATAAAGATAAACCACAAAGTTCACAAAGAAAAACCACAGAGTTCACAAAGATTTAGAGTATGAATTCTCTTAGATAATTCATTTTCAGTCATTCTTTGTGTGCTTTGTGTTTCCTTTGAGAACTTTGTGGTTAAATATTTCCGAAAAGATTTTGAGTAATTACGAATGCTTCATGGTTTCAGACTAAAGGCTCTATCAAACATTGCCTCAGCATCCCACCAGCGATTAGGGGCATTGATGTAGAATCAAAAGGACTTTTGTCTCATCGCGATCAGCAAGAGCTATTACGCATTTTCCTGCCTTACTTATGTGTAAATCCTGATTTTACCCCAATTGCCCCAGGATAGCGACCCATAAGTTCATTCTTGTTCTCTATCTTGAAGCATCTTCCATCTAATGTGTGTATCCTTGTTCTTTTAGTCGTTTCCTGGTTGTTTTATCTAACCTTTCTATCTGGCTTTTGGCTTCTTTGGTGTATTCAATTCTATGCATCAGCAAAGACTTCTTTATGAGAATGGATACGACCTTCTTTTACATCCTCTTCTGCCCTGATAAGGGACTTCATCAGTTTCTTATTTGCCAATATCTCTAAGGTCTCTAACTCTTCTGGGGCGATGAGTATTATAGCTGGCTTGCCTCTCTTGGTGACAACATACCTATTATTGGTAGCCTTTATCTCATCAATGATCCTTGGGAAATAGGTTCTTGTATCTGAAACTGGAGCAATTTTTTCCATTTATCAACACCTCTATATTTAGTATCAATCAGGATTTATTTTTTATTTGCTTAAATTCTATTTTTCCAATAGGCTGGATGCCTATGCAAGTTCATTATA
>JAZDOR010000212.1:0-6053 GCA_043798435.1 bacterium | reverse complement strand
TTAAACTGTAACATGGTAGATGCCTCCTTTAATAAGTCTGCCTATTATATATATCGGCAAATAAAGCAAAAAACTTTAAACTTATTTTTTGGAAGGTTTCTCTACCATAGCTAAATTTTGTTATTTTGCAGCAAGTCTATTTTTGATCTTTAAGATTTGATTTTTGATTTAACATTGATTTTACATTTGGGCTTTGGAATTTGGATTTTGCAAAAGTTAATATGCTAATTATTCAAAAGTTTGGTGGCACATCTATAGCTAACCCTGAGAGGATAAAGAATGTGGCTAAAAGGGTGGCAAGGAATTCAGGGGAGAATCAAGTGGTTGTGGTTGTCTCTGCCTTAGGAGATACGACAGATACGCTGATTGAGCTTGCCCATCAGATAACAAAGGAGCCCTCTTTAAGAGAGATGGATATGCTCATCTCGGTAGGAGAGCAGGTCTCAGCCTCCCTTCTATCTATGGCTCTTCATCAGGAAGGAAGGAATGCCATCTCTCTTTGTGCATCCCAGGTGCAGATACTGACAGACTCAACCTATGGAAAGGCAAGGATACAGAAGATAGAGACCAAAAGACTGAAAAAGGAGCTTGCCAAGGGTAATATTGTCATTGTCACAGGCTTTCAGGGTATCACAGAGGATGGGGATGTAACCACGCTTGGCAGAGGTGGTTCTGACCTTACAGCTATCGCTCTGGCAGGCGTTTTGAAGGCTGATATGTGCGAGATATATACAGATGTTGAGGGAGTTTTTACTGCAGATCCAAGGGTTGTGCCTTTGGCTAAGAAGATTGAGAAGCTATCATATGAAGAGATGCTGGAAATGGCATCCTTGGGTGCGGGTGTTATGCAGACAAGGGCTGTTGAGCTTGCCAAGAAATATGGGGTTTGTTTCCAAGTAAGGTCAAGCCTTACAGAGGAAAAAGGAACTATAATTTGTGAGGAGGTGACTGAAATGGAGAAGCTTTTGGTCTCAGGGATTACAACGGATCCAAATGAAGCAAAGATTACTGTGGTTGGTCTTTCCGACCAGCCGGGTATTGCAGGAAAGGTATTTTCTGCTCTGTCCGAAAAGGAGATAAATGTGGATATGATTATCCAGTCCTCTGCTGGTGAAAAGAGGAAGAATATATCATTTACTGTAGATAAGGTTGATCTTGCCGAGGCTCTCTCTGCCATAGAAACCTTGAGAAACCAGATAGAGATAGGCTCTGTTGTCTCTGATTGTGATATGGCTAAGGTCTCTGTGGTTGGTGTGGGGATGATGAGTCAGCCTGGTGTTGCCGCCAAGATGTTCTCTTGTTTGGCAGACAAAGGAATAAATATTGATATGATTAGCACCTCAGAGATCAAAATATCCTGTGTAGTTGCGAGGGATAAGATGGAAGAGTCAGCAGTTGCTCTGCACTCTGCCTTTGGGCTGGATAAATAAATAAGTTAATTGGACGCAGATCTTCGCAGATTACCAGGATTAATTTTTGAGTTAATTCTATATGTTTAAAATCTTGAAAATCTGCGTTCATCTGCGTCCCAAAAGGAAATAATAAAATGGGATCTATATTTGTTTCTATCGCATTTCATAGTCTTTTGCTCTATCTCTCTTCTCTGCTGGTCATAGAACCTGATTTCAAAACAGAGAAGCTGCTTGAGATTGAGCTTCTACCCCCTGTTGAGCAGAAAGCGGTTCAGCCTGAGCCTCTCATTAAAATTACCCCAAAGAGAGAGAGACCAAAAAGGATTGGAAAGAAGGAAGAGAGGGCTTTTGTTCCAGAAAGAAAAGTGGTTCCTGTTCCAAAAACAAAGGAGACATATAAAGTTTCCGAAGGACCAGTGGAGCATCAACCTACCCCTAAATCTGTGCCAATAGTTTCTAATACAGCAGGTGATATCTTGACTGGAACACCTACGGGTGTAGAGACCGATAAGCCTGGAACAGGTATTCCATCCCCTGAGGTTGTTTCCTCTGTCAAAGTGGAAGTCTCCGGGGAGGTGACTGAAAGACCTGTTCTTTATCAGAAAGGGTTTAAGATTCCTGAGTGGGTTGAGAAGAAAGGGTTTTCTCTGAGCGGAGAGTTCAGGTTCTGGGTTTTGCCAGATGGCTCTGTTGATAGGGTTTCTGTGGAGAGGTCTTTTGGCTATCCATCTTTAGACTCTTTGGCTTCTTCTGCCATATTGAGATGGAGGTTTCAGAGCCTGCCAAAGAATATAGGCTATAGAGAAGAATGGGGAGTAGCAAATATCAGGATAAAACTGAAATAATTTTTAGACACTGATTACCACAGATGTTCACTGATAAAATATCCTTCTCTATATTTGTAATCACTTTTTATCAGTGCAAATCAGTGTAAATCTGTGTCTAATATTACAAATCACAAATCAGTTTTGAAAATCTGTGTAATCTGTGGATTAAATTTAGGAGGTGTAGAATGAAGATAGGTGTATTAACAGGTGGTGGTGATTGCCCCGGGCTCAATCCAGCCATAAGAGGGATAACCTTGAGGGCACAGGATTTTTCCGATGAGGTTGTCGGGATGTTGGATGGATGGAAAGGACTTTTGGAGAAAGAGACGATGGACATTACTCTATCAGATGTGGATGAGATTATGAGGATGGGTGGGACAATATTGGGGACATCAAGGACGAACCCTTACAAGAAAGAAGGGGGTGCTGAGCTCTGCAAGAAAAATATGGCAGAACTTGGCTTAGATGCCTTAATTGCCATTGGAGGAGAGGATACCCTGGGTGTTGCGGCAAAGCTACATAAGGAGTTTGGTCTGCCTGTTGTTGGTGTGCCAAAGACTATGGACAATGATCTATCCTGCACAGACTACACCTTTGGCTTTGATACCTCAGTCACTTGTGCCATTGACGCCTTAGAAAGATTAAGGGATACAGGCAGGTCACATAGAAGGGTTATGGTCTTAGAGGTGATGGGAAGGCATGCCGGTTGGGTGGCTCTGTTTGCTGCCATTGGAGGTGGTGCAGACTGGGTTCTCATCCCTGAGATAGAACCTGATATAGATAGAATGTGTGAGCATCTTAAAAAGGTAAAGGAGAGAAAGGGCTATGCTATGGTTGTTGTCTCAGAGGGGATAAAGCTCTCACATAAGAAGAAGGAAGAGATTGATGAGTTTGGTCATATGATTCTCCAAAAGAGAGGGGTTGGACAGCATATCGCTGAGGAGATAAAGGAGAAGACAGGGATAGAGACAAGGGTTGCTGTGATTGGTCATATCCAAAGGGGTGGTCCACCGACATTATTTGACAGAATCTTAGGTGTAAGGGTTGGTGTCTTTGCTGTTGACCTGGTGCATAGCCAGAGATTCGGAAAAATGGCTGCCCTTTCTGGAAACAACATTATTGAAGCAGACCTTCAAGATGCTACAGGAAGGCTGAAATTGGTAGATAAAAGCTGGTATGACCTTGCTTTGACACTTTTTAAGTGAACAAAACAAAGCCTGGTTCAAAAACTGCAAAAGGTGGGTTTGGAAATAAGAAAAATATAACACTTACTATCCAAAAGCTCTCATAGAACAGATAGATTGACGAGGCAAGGACGATCTATGTAGTATTTCAGTGTTTTTTCTAAATGATCATCCAATTCCTCTGTCCAAAACCAACTAAAGAACCCACGCTTTATTACCAACCATAACTCTTCAATAGGGATACCATTTTCTTTAGGGCAGGTCTTTCAGACAAAGATAAGTTTTTCAGATACTCTACTGGTCTTGGGCTGAAGGTAGGCAGAACTCTTATTGACATAGCTTTTACACCATCAGATTTAGAGGATAAATACTCTTTTGCAGTTGGGCTTATCGGATTTTGAGATGGATAGATTAACTTTAGAGGTCGCCGAGAAGACTCAAAAGAAAAGAATATTTGTAACACTTATTTTTTTGTAGCTCCTTAGCAGATTTTTTATATCCTCCGGAAGGTTTGACTCAAAAGTTAATTGCTCGGATGTTTTCGGATGCAGAAATGAGAGATAGAAGGAATGAAGTGCCTGCCTTTCTATAGGTGCTTTTCTCTTCTTTCCATAGACCTTATCACCAACAACAGGGTGGCCGATAGCAGATAAATGAACCCGTATCTGATGAGTTCTTCCTGTGAAGAGCTTTGCCTCTATGAAGGATGTCTGGCTGAACCTCTCCAGAACTTTATATTGAGTCATAGCCTCCCTCATTCCTCTTCCTCCTACCTTCATTGATGTTCCACCTTTTTCTGGTCTTCCAATGGGCAATTTGACCTCTCCATCCGTATCTATAACCCCCCAGACAACAGCCTTATATCTCCGTTCTATCTCCCTTTTCTTCATTTGCGAGGAAAGCCCAAGATATGCCTCATCTGTCTTGGCACAGACCAATAAGCCTGAGGTATCCTTGTCAAGCCTATGGACAATCCCTGGTCTATCTGGCGAGCCAATATCAGCAAGGTTTGTATGGGATAGAAGGGCATTTACTAATGTTCCTGACCTAATCTTTGAGGTTGGATGGCAGACTAATCCTGGGGGTTTATCAATGACAATCAAATCCTTGTCCTCATAGACAATATGAAGGGCGATAGACTCAGGTCGTATTTCAGAGCAAGGAAGAACAATCTCTATAATCTCGTCTGCTTTTACCTTGTGATGTGGCTTTGTTGTCTTGGAATCTACTGATACCCTGCCCTCTTTTATCAGGCTGGCTGCCCTTGACCTTGATATTTGGCACTCCCTTGCCAGAAAGATATCAAGCCTCTCTCCATCTTTAGAAACAGTGATATTCATTATTTTTTCAAAAATCAAGTAGACTTTTAGCCTCTTTGACGGTCAGGCTTTTAATCGTATGGGTGTATATCTATAGTTGTCCGGACATCACTATGACCCAGCAACTCCTGAATAGTACGAATATCGTAATTGGCTTGCAAGAGATGGGTAGCGAAGCTATGGTGGAAGGTATGGGCTGAACTCCGCTTCATAATTTTCGCCTTTCTAACTACCCATTTAATCGCCCTCTGCACATGACTCCCATGGAGATGGTATCTCCTGAATTCCTTTGAATCGGGAACAAATGTCAATATCTTTGCTGGAAAGAACCACTGTCATATCAGCTCCTTTCCACAATCCTTATATTTCTTTTCAAGCAAGACAAACATAAATGTGCCGGCGTAACGCACATCGAGGTCACTTTGGTGGTAACTGCTCAATATCTTGTGGAAAGTAGGTAGTCATTTACGGTTCGAAATTGGAAATTAGAAAGTATGAAGGCCCAATTTCCAATTTCAATATTCCGTGAATATTTATCGTCTTTGCAAAAGCTCCACACTTTATTGAGCAATTGGAAAGTAAGAAAGGTGATTCGTTTCGGGTAAAAGCCTGAAACTTTCTGACCCATATTGAATATGACTTTAATGTCTTTGGAGAATAATGCCTTATAAAGAGATACAGCTTGACCTGCCTGCTTTTGCTGTAGTTGTGGCTGGTGTTTTTCCTGTAATTTCTTTATGAACTGAACAAGGCTTTCTTTATGCGAAGGACTCAACCCGTATTTATAGCAAAAATCAAGATAGCACCTGACCCACATTTTGTAATAGTGCTGATAAGAAATAGGAATTGATTTTTTAGCCAATATTGAACTATATTTGGACAAAATATCTATTGGGATATAATCATGCAGAATTATCCTCTTTTCTGGATATCATGTAAAAAGTAATGATAACCAGTTAGAAATTATACAAGATTTATTATTTTTTGTCAATTTTTGTGTAATATTTATTACACTCAATGTTCAAGTTTTTTCCGTCATCTTACTTGAATTACAAAAAAAGTAGTTAAGTATAAATGGTTTTCTGCCGATATATAAAATAGCGGGAGTTATGCTAATTTATTATTGGAGGAAACCAAATATGTTTATCGATGAAGTATTGCCCTTTGTTACAAATTTTGTTTACGACCTGAATGGGGCATTGAAAGAAATTGCTTCAAAAGCAGGTCTGTCCAGAATTCAAAAAGGATGGTCAGGTTTTTGTATTGGTGCAATTGTAGTTACAAATTCGATTTGCTGGAGGCGATTTGAAC
>JAZDOR010000164.1:0-10897 GCA_043798435.1 bacterium | reverse complement strand
AATTCAACTAAGGATGTTGTGCCAAACACAGATGTGGGCTATGGGGCATATCTCCTTTATACAATAAAGGTGAAGAACGATGGTGATGCTTCTGCAGATAATATCGTGGTCAGGGATTCGCTTCCTTATGGACTCTCTGTTGATACAGTAAGGAGCATAAAGGAGATAGATGTCAATATCAATAATGCTAATGGCTGGTCGCAGTTTGATAATCTTGTAGATGGTTGGATAAAGATAAAGACAAACTTTGGTGAATATACATCAAAGCCAATAAACAGCTCTAATTACCCGACTATAAATGCCTTACTCAGTGAAATCAACAAATCTTCGGCAAAGGCGAATATTATATATAGCTTCAAGAGGTTTGAGCTGAAGGTTACAGGCGGATATATCAAGGAGCTTTCAGAAGGTGGAACCTATCCTTTCTTCGCTGCTGCCTATATTCCAGTAGGAAAATACTGCACAGCTTCCTTCATAGATAACACACTTGTTTGGAATATCTCGAATATTCCGTCTCTTGGCAGCAATGATATTACCTTTGGTGGTCAGGTGTTGATTGAAAAAGGAGAGATATTAAACTATGCTACCATCACCTGTGGCCAGGAGACAATAACAGTTGCCTCTATTCCTATTGGGGTTATGGGCACGACACCTGTTCTCTCTAACATCCCGGTTGAAGATGCAGATGAAGACTCAGTGGAGGATGAGATTTCAGGGGACTCAGATGCAGATACTGATGGCAGTTACAGGGTTTCTCTTCCGAGAGCAGATGGAATCCTTTACTATGAGATTCAGGAGAGGGTAGGGACAGGCAGCTATGTAAGTTTGAGCAATACCATCAGCCCATCTGATGAGTGGTATCAGGTTTCAGGGAGGTCAAAAGGGCTATACTGCTACAGGGTCAGGGCAAAGAATATTGCGGGTTGGGGAGGCTTTGTCTATTCTGACGGTATAAGGGTTGTTGATTCCTATAAGGTTGTTGAGCCAGACAAGGATGATGAGGTTTCAACACCTGATATCTCAATCAAGATTCCAAGGGGTGCCTTCTCTGGTTCTATAACCTTTACCCTTGAAAAGAGGCTTATGATGGAGACAAGGCAAGCTACTCCTCCCATAAGATACATCCTCTCTGGTTCTTGTTATGAGATATTGGCTTTAACGCCTGGTGGCACTGAAACCCAGCCGACAAAAGAACTGGTGTTAATTCTGCCTTATGACGATCCAGACCCCCTGAATGAAGAGGATGACCTTTCCTATAGAATTTATCAGCTTCTTCCAGATGGCTGGAGGCTGGTAGAGGGGTCACAGATAGTCTATCCAGCCCAGGATAGGGTTGAGTGTAGGATCAAGCATCTCTCTATCTATGCTGTTGGCAACCCAGTTGGATTAGAGATAGGTGGTGTGATTGTGAGGCCAAATCCATTTAAGTCTAACAAACAGCATACAAAGGTTTGGTTTGAGAATCTGAATGGATGTGTCAAAATCTCCATCTTTAATCTATCAGGGGAGCTTGTCTTTAAGAAGGAGGATGTCTTTGGCACACAATGGGGTTGGGACTTAAAGAATAACTCGTGTGAGAGCGTTGCCTCTGGTGTATATTTTGCTGTCATAGAAGATAGAACAGGCGAAAAGATTGTGAGGAGGTTTGCCATCATTAAGTAGTGTATAGTGTATAGTGTATAGTTGATAGACTATAAACCATAAACTATACACTATAAACTAAACATGACCAAAGAAGAGAAGGTTAATTACTGGATTGAAGCCGCAGAGAAGGATTGGATAGTGATGGAACATCTCTTTGAGAAAGGCGATTATTCTTATGCTTTATTTTATAAAAAATGTACCCGGGAGTTTACAGAAACCTATCTGAAAAAGATTGAGGAGATAAAAGGGTGGCTATTGAAACAGGTTCAATCATAGAGGTGATAAAACGGTATATTAAGGAACTGGAAAAAAATAATATTCCTATTCAAGAAGCGATACTCTTTGGTTCTTATGTGAAAGGGGATCAAACAGAGGAGAGTGATATTGATATGGCTTTAATCTCTGATTCATTTAGCGGAGACTGGTTTGATGATAGAAGAAAGATAGTCCCCTTAAGAAGAAAGATAGACAATAGAATTGAACCAATGCCTTTTAGGCCAGAGGATTTTTATAATGGTGGTAGTTTTGCTTCTGAGATTAGAAGAACTGGAAAAAAAATAATGTAAAAAGAGGACAAAAAGATGAAGAGATTATTGATATTGCTGGTAATTTTGGTCTCCTTTAAGTCATGGGCAATTTCAAAGGGTGTCTGTGGGGCACAGTTTCTGAAGATTGACCCGGTGGCAAGGGCAGCCTCTATGGGTGGTGCCTTTTCTGCCTTAGCAGATGATGCCTCTGCCTGCTACTATAACCCGGCAGGTCTTGCCCAGTTGAAAACAGCTGAGGCGATAACCTGTGGAGGCTTGTGGATTGATGAGACAAGGTATGGGTTTATTGGATATGCCGCACCCATCAATAGGGATAATGCTTTGGGTGTATCTGCTTTATACCTTCAGACACCAAAAATTCCAGGTTATGATGATGAAAGTAAGAAGATAGATGATTTTGACGCTAATGATTTGGCAGTCAGCTTCAGCTATAGTCAGAGGTTTTCGCATAGAAACTATTTTGGCGTATCTGCCAAATGGATTAGCCAGCAGATAGAGAATGTGAAAACATCCAACTTTGCTATTGATGCTGGCCAGATTTATAAGCCACCAATGATAGATGGGCTTTCTCTGGCTGTAGTAGTCCAGAATATAGGCCCCAGGATGAAGTTTATCAGAGAAGAAGACAAGATGCCTATCACCCTGAAAATTGGTGCAGTTTATAAGCTGATGGATGAGGACGCTAAGCTCCTATTAGACTTAGTAAAACCTTTAGATAACAACTGGAGAATCTCTTGCGGCACAGAATGGCAGATAAACAGAAACTTAAGTCTAAGAGGAGGCTACAACTCTCAAGTTTTCTCAGACCTTGGTATTGGCGTCAGCCTTGGTGCAGGTCTGAAATTAGACACCTTCCAAATTGACTATGCCTATGTTCCTTATAACGACTTAGGGGACACCCACCGCCTCTCCTTCACCACTCACTTTGGGAAGTAGAAGTCATAACACTTCAGCCATTTGAAGTAAAGACTAACCACTCAAGACGCATCATTTCAAAAGGCTTTCATTGCTTTTGAAATAGGGTAAGGATTTGATGGTTCACCTTGTTAGATAATACACAAAATACTCCTCCTATAACTTATCAGAGGAATATCTAACAGGGTTCAAGTGACATATCCTTAAAATTCGTGCAAAAGTTAGGTATAAAGCAATAAATTGACTTTTGGCTTTAACAAGAATATAATAATGACAATGTTTAGAATAATGTGTAAGTCTAAGATAGTGGGAGCCAGGGTGACGGCTCGGGTGATGGAATGCTCTGGAAGTATTGGCATAGACTCAGAGACTATGGAGAAGGCTGATATTTTGCAGGGCGAAAGGGTTCAGGTCATTAATCAGTCAACAGGTGCAAGGTTTGAGACTTATGCCATCTCAGAGAAAAGTGGTTCAAAGAGCATTATTCTTTATGGTCCGGCTACAAGGCTTTCTGAGATAGGGGACGGGCTGGTTATTCTTTCTTATGCTATCCTTTCTGATGAAGAGGCAAGAAGCGCAAAACTTAGGGTGGTAAATCTTTAATGAATGCACGGCTCTTCCTCTTTCTGTTTCTATCCCTTATCATCCTTTTCCTTCATTCTCTGTGGATGCAACATCAGCAGCCACCTCTACCCGTTCCTGACAAACCTTCTATAGAATCTCCCAAAAAAGAAGAGGTTATCCTCCCTAAAATTGAAACCAAAACCAGAATCTCCATCCCAATAGAAGAGACAAAGATAAAATCGGGTCTATTTGAGGCAACCGTCTTTTCAGATGGAAAGATTGGCACTTTGTCTCTTTTGAGGTTTACCAAAAAGGAGAAGCCATATCCTGTCCTCAGCCCAGAAAACAATTGTTTTTCTATAAAAGCGGGTGAAGAAGAGCTTCTGCCTGTAACCTCATCCCTACAGACAATGGAGTTTTATTATCAATTAGGTGAATTAGAGATTAAAAAGAGATATATCTTTGATCCTGACTCATACCTTTTCAAGACAGTCCTTACCCTTACTAATACCTCCAAAAAAGCTATGACTACACCTCCCATTCTTCTCTGCCTTTCCTCCCTACTTGGTCAAGATGTTGGTGGTCATGGCTCTCCCCAGTGCTATCTGGTCAATAATGGACTTAAGGATATAGGATATAGTGGTGGAGGGGTTCTTGAGGGTATTGGACTTAAAGAGAAAATACCCCTCTATCAAAAGATACAGATAGATGAGCCTGTGGATTGGTTAGTTCAGAAAGATAAATATTTTATATTTTCGGCAGTTCCAAAGATGAGACCACAAAGGTCATATTTCATTCAGGAACCTGATAAAAGTTATCGGATGGAGGCAGAGTTTTCAGGCTATCTACTTGAGCCAGGAAAATCTATAGACAATGTTATTGAGGTATATATTGGACCGAAAGATCATAAAGAGCTCTCTAAATTTGGTCTGGTCAAGCTCTCTGGAATGTGGTTTCTTGCCAGATGGATACTTTACTCTCTCTTTCTTTTGTATAAGGTGATAGGAAACTATGGTCTATCCATCATTTTTCTTACTATTATAATAAAGATAGCCTTGCATCCCTTGACCAGAAAGAATTTTAAGGCAATGAAGGCTATGGCAAAACTCAAGCCTCATATGGAGAGGCTTAAGGAGAAACACAAGGATCCCAAAATATTACAAGAGGAGACGATGAAGCTCTACAAAGAACATCAGGTCAATCCCTTTGGTGGATGCCTTCCTCTGCTTCTACAGATGCCGGTATTCTTTGCCCTATACTCTGCCTTTGACAACGGAATAGAGCTTCGTGGCGCACCCTTTATCTTCTGGATACAAGACCTTTCAAGCAAGGACCCTTACTTTGTCTTGCCTATACTTATGGGAGTGAGCATGTTTATTCAGCAGAAGATGAGCCCCTCTGCCAGCAGCGACCCATCAATGGATAAAATGATGATGATGATGCCGATTATTATGACATTTATGTTCTTGCAATTTCCATCAGGGCTTGTCTTGTACTGGCTTACCCAGAATATAGTTACCATAGTTGAGCATTGGTTGATTGAGAAGGGGATAGAGAAGTGAAATCTTCACTATCAAATTACAAAATTATCAATTTATAGAAGCTTACTCTGGGGGCTATTCTGGTAAGTGTTTAGCCACAGAGACACGGAGAACACAGAGAATTCAATGTAAAATTAGCATTTTAGCATTTCAAAATTATTTTTCTTTCGCTGTAATGATACTTTTGGCAATGATTGCACATAGCTCTTCGCACTCTACAATAAAATGAAGTAAAATCGTCGCCTGTTTTCTTCTCTGTCTCTCTTTCCATTGATAATTGCTAATTTTGCAATGAAAATATTATCTATTTTCCACACAAAACCCGGTAGAACCCCTAAATTCTGAATACTTTACTAATCTCCTTTCTCGTTTTGCCTGCCTGGGAAGATAGACTTCAAGCCAATGATGCTGTAAAATAGGTCTCGGCTGCTTATTGCTTCTATCTTTCTCACCTCTGTTATCTTTCTCAGGAAGAATAAAGCAACGAATAACCTTAGAATACTGGAAAGGAGAAAGAGGCTCAAGAGTTTATAGGAAAATAAGGGAGGTAGAATGTTGACCAAGAACCCTCCAAGAAGCGCTCCAAAACATATCGCCAATCCATTACAGAAGGAAAAGTAAGCTATACACCTTGCCCTCTTCTCTGAAACAGCCGCATCATAAATGAAGTTTATGGCACAGAGGTTGAATCCTGACCAGACAAGCCCACCAATTATCTGAATAAAGACAAGGTAAAATGGGGAATGGTTGATAATCCAGAGTGATGGAAGAATAACAGCCACGATAGAGGTTGCCCGCAAAACCTTTATATTACCCACCCTGTCTGCCTCCCTTCCCCAGCGGTCAATAAACAGGATATTGGCAATAGAGACAGTGGTAACAATTGCTGTATAGATAAGATAGTTGAACCCTAAGTCTCTGAGCATAAATACAGAAAAGAATGGTGAGGCTAAGCTTACGCAGAAGTTAAAACTGGCTATAAAAAGTGTAAATTTGGCAAAGTTTGACTCTCTAAGACGCTTGATAAAATCAAAGAAGCTGAAGTAGTCCTCCTTTTTAACCCTGAAAGGCAGCTCAGACATTTTGGTTAGAAAATAGAGAGAGAGTAGCCTTGAGACCAAAGCCAGGCCAAAAATTATTGAAAATCCTAAAAACGGGTTTCTTCCTGTTATATACAGGATAGCTCCAGCCAGAAAACTGCTTAAAACAGTGATAATCCCCATAATCTTGCTTCGCCAACCAAAGTATCTTCCGCGGCTTTTTACAGGAATGTAATCAGACATCAAGGATGCCCAGGCAGGAAAGGCAATAGCCCCAAAGCTGGTAAATAAGGCGACAAAGATTATTAAAAATAAGACGGGTTGCCATTTGACGAGATACGGGATAAGAATGATGGGGATAAAGGATAAGCCTTGAAGAAGGACAAAGGCATTAACAATCTTCTTCCTGCTTCTTGCTCTATCAACTAAATCTGCAGACTTTAGCTGGACAAATGCGGCGATGAGGCTTGGGAAGGCAACGAGAATGCCAATCTGGCTATTAGTTGCCTTTAAGGCTAAGGCAAAGGGCGTGATATAGTTGGTGATAAGACCCAGCATAAGGGCGACAAAGATGCCATCTATCAAGGAAAACCTGAGACTTGCTCGTATCCTGCCCTCTTTTTTCATAAAGAATGTTTTTAATAGTTCAGGTAGTGTAAGAAAAGGGGATATGGAGATTATGGAGATAAGGGGATATTATTTATTATCTCCATATCTTTTCTTATCTTCTTATCCCCCTTCTTACGCTCTTTGATGAATAGGCTGAACGATTACCTTTTATGTAATCCTCATAAAGAGGGGACCAGTATATCTTATTTTAGCTCCAGGTGCCAAACCTCCCCATTTTAGATCAACCAAAGAAAGGTCTTTTTCGGAAAGCCCCAGGCAATCAGCCATTCTTGCCGAGAGATTTGGCATTATTGGAAAAAGGAATATAGAAAGCATTCTTAGGGATTCAAGGAGGTTGTAAAGGACAGAGCTTAAGGTATCACCTTTCAGCGTCCATGGCTTCTTCTCATCTACATATTTATTGGCAGACCTTACCAGGACCCAGACCTTTTCTAAGTAGCTATGAAACCTGAGCTCAGAAATCTCTTGGTCTATTTCATTGGCTATATTCAATGCCAGCTCTCTCAGATGCTCGCCACCTGCCTTTTCTGGAACAATACCTTCTGCAAAACTATCTACCATTTTCATCGCCCTTGAGAAGAGATTTCCCAAATCATTGGCTAAGTCGCTATTTAACCTGTGAATCAAAGCCTTCTTTGAAAAGTCTCCATCAAGACCAAAGGCTATCTCACGAAGCAGGAAATATCTGAAGCCATCCGCACCAAACTCATTTATTATCTCATAAGGGTCAATGGCATTCCCCTTTGATTTTGACATCTTCTCTTCATTTATAGTCCACCAGCCGTGCCCAAAGACCTTTTTTGGAGGAGTAAGACCGGAAGCTATAAGCATTGCTGGCCAGATAATGGTGTGAAACCTCAAGATATCCTTTCCAACTAAATGAAGGTCTGCAGGCCAGTATCTTCCGAACATCTCTTTGTTATCTGGATACCCAACCCCGGTAAGGTAGTTAATCAGTGCTTCAAACCAGACATACATGACATCCTTTTCTCCTGAAATTGGCACAGGAATCCCCCAACTAAAGGTAGATCTGGTAATGCAGAGGTCAAGCAACTCTTCTCCAATTATGTTCGTCATTTCATTTCTTCTATAGGAGGGCATAATAAAGCTCGGGTTTTCCTGGATATATGAAAGAAGCTGGTCCCTATACCTTGAGAGGGCGAAGAAGTATGTCTCCTCTGAGATTATCTCACAGGGTCTTCCGCAGGATGGACAGGTTTTCTCCTTTATAAATGTTTCGCAGGGCGTGCAGTATGGACCCTCATATACGCCCTTGTATATATCGCCCTTGTTTAACAGGTCGAGAAACAGGTGTGTGGCCGCCTTCTTATGCCTATCCTCTGTAGTTCGGATAAAATCTGTGTATGAGATGGAGAGCAGCTGCCATAAAGCCTTGTATTTCGCAACCATCTGATCAGCAAGCGTTTGGGCAGTTATCCCTCTTTCTTGAGCAGACCTCTCTATCTTCTGTCCATGCTCATCCGTTCCAGTAAGAAAGAAGACATCAAACCCCTTCAATCTCTTATACCGAGCCATAGCATCTGCCGCAATAGTTGTATAAGCGTGCCCAATATGAGGCTGGTCATTCACATAATAGAGTGGCGTGGTTATGTAATACTTCATTTCTAATTTAGTGATGAGAAAAAAGTAGCTACTTAAATTTTTTCAGGAATTTTGCTCTTCTCTTTAATTTATTAAGAATTTCTATCTTTTTTTCAAAAGGTAATTTTGCCATCCTCTGGCGATATTCCTCTTTTGTTTTAAGAATTATCTCTCTGTATTCCCTTACCTTTTCTTCATTTTTTGCAATTAGATTATCCATTATTTTATTATCCCGATCTTGCCTATGCCAGGCTTCTGTTTCTGATTGTTGGTGATGAGGTAGATATAGACACCAGAAGCTACATCCTTGCCTAAGCGGTTCTTCAGTTTCCATTCTGCCTTGCCGTTTGTGTTGAAATATTCCCTATTGGGATGATAGAAAAACTGTATTCTCTCCTGGTCAAACTATATAGTTACTGCCTCAATCTCTCTTTTCTTCAGTTCTTCCTTGTTCCCATAAAAGAGGAAAGGGATATTTTCTGTTTCTTTCTCAACTACCTTTAACATTTCTTCTTTGGTAGGAATGTTAGTAAAATCGCCATCTTTATCAAGATGAAACTCGCCTACCACAAGTATCCCCTTCTCTGTCTTGCACAATACAGACACCTTCCAGATTTGACTGCCCAAATCAAACCTTGGTGTTCCTGGTGTAGTCAAATGACCTACATTTTCATAAAGATACTTCCTTACTTTTTCATAGATTTCCATATCTTCACCCCCTTAAATGAGTATTTATTCCAGGCACTAAAAAAGAGGTCTGTTTCTTTGCGTATCTCTTCTCTAATGTCTGGGTCATGATAATATATCTTCTTTTCATCCAATCCTGTAACAAGAACAAAATGACCAAAGCCAGGTAGCCCTCCATATAAAACTGATGGCGAGATAAGTGCTATTATTGGATGATTCTGCTGTAGCAATTCTGCAAGATATTCTATTGTCACATTCTCAACAACTTCAGCTTCAAATCCTAACTTTTTGGCTCCATCTGCAATCTCTTCGCAGGTATTTCCCAACCAGCTTGTTTCGCAAGCCTCTTCAATCTCTATCTCAAAATAATCTATGCCTTCAAAGGCCATAATCATTCTTAAGCAAGCAGGCCCGCAAGTAGTGCTTTTTTCTTGCCTAAAATATGGAACATTAAGTTTCATTTGATTATCCCGATCTTGCCTATGCCAGGCTTTTGGTTCTGGTTGTTGGTGATGAGATAGATGTAGACCCCAGAAGCGACATCTTTACAATTCCATTCTGCCTTGCCATGAGTGTTGGTGAATTCTTGTTCAAAGATTAGTTCACCTGCGATGTTTTAAATGCGTATCTTACACTGGTCGGTTAGGTTAGAGAAAGTGATTTTATTATGACCCTTGCAGGGGTTGGGGTAGGCGATGATATTGGTTAGGTTTTTGGCGGCTACTTGTTTGCTTGCTCCTGCAGGTGCAATGATGGAGAAATGGCTGAAGGTGCCAAGAATGATGTTTTGAGCGGTGTCTAAGCTACAAGTGATAGTTCCCCAGGTGTTTCCATTGTCTGAGGAGATATAGAGTCTTAAGGTATTCTCGTCTATATTCCCAAGCTGTGCCTCGTTGTAGTGTATCTCAATATAGACTGGGTTGGTGAGTGTGCCTGAGAAATGGTTACCTGATGTGCCATAGGCATTAACCACAATACCAACACCAATGTTTCCTGAAAGGTTCTGTAAGAAACTCCCTGATGCAGGCTCAGGTGGGAGGATAATAAGGGATTCTGTGTTTGTGCCAATTCTGATTGTTGCAGTTCCCCAACCTGTAGTCAATGTGCCGATATAGGGGTTAAAGGCATCTATTTGCCTGCCCACAATGATAGTAGCTGTAGCTGTATTTGTGCGATTAGTGGCTGTGATGGTGCCGTAACCTATTGATGTGGCGTAGAAAACAGTAGATGTGCCAAAAATAGATGTTAAACTACCAATCCCACCAGAGACTGTCCAGGTTGCTGCTACATATCCAATTAGATTGTCATCTGCATCATAGCCTTTGAGATAGAGGGTTAAACTGCCATTTGTAGTGATGCTTACTGTTTCAATCTCCTGACCTACATCCTCTATCTGTATCTTTGCCAGGCAACCTGCTGTAACTGTAATTGCCCCTGTTGTATCTGTGTGGGTTAAGTCTGTAGCTGATATGGTGCCTATGCCTGTCTTGCTGGGGTTAAAGATAGTGGATGTGCCATAGATTGGGCTTACTGTTCCAATTCCACCAAGAACAGTCCAGGTTCCAGGGACATAAACTTTGTTAGAGTCTTGGTCATAGCCTCTAAGATACAGGGTTTGGCTTCCATCAGTGGTTAAGCTCTTTGTGCCTATCTCTTGGTCTGCTGAATCAACTATCTTGATGGAGGTTATCTGACCCATATTGACTGTGATGACATCAGTTGTATC
>JAZDOR010000156.1:0-12468 GCA_043798435.1 bacterium | reverse complement strand
GGGAATTATTCACCGCAGAGAACGCAGAGTTCGCTGAGATAATTATGGATAAGGTTAAATTCAAAGTAGATATTTTATTTCTCTGTGCCCTCTGCGACCTCTGCGGTTAATCTTTTCTTCAGATGAGTAAAGTGTTACTATCTTGAACCATAGGCAAGCCACATATCACTATAATTGACCTGAATATCTTGACCAGCTGAGTAGCCCTCAGTTATAGGATGACCTATATTACCAATAGAAACATACACTTCTTTAATTGCGCCCCCCCAAAAATTACCAAGGACATAAACAGTATTTAAGGTGAAGGCATTATAGGTTATTTTAGCCTCATCAAGGAGCTTCGGGGCTGTGCCAAGGAAGAGGATGTTGCCACCCTTTTCCATATAGTTCCTGATTGCAGATTTGAATGAGTCTAAGGTAAGGGAGGTGAGACCTGAATCATGACAGTAAATAATCATGGCTGGGTAGTCTGAAGGCTCAACCAGATTAGAGGAGACATTAGTAATAGGAACAGACTCGCAAGAAAGCCCCATTTCAGAGAGGAGGTTAAGAACAGCAGTATTCTCATTAGCCTCCTGGTTGACTACAGCTATTTTGGAAAATAGACTGCCTATCCTATGACACCATTTCTTCCCTGTCTTTGTCTGGTCCTTTGCCTTGACCGTAATATTGTTTATCCCCAGGGTAAAGAGCTTGAACCTCCAGATAAGGGTAGAAGAGCCACCAGCAGAGATAGTCCCTGAGTTATAGGTTAAGGCGAAAGTGCTCGTAGTTCCATCCACAATAAGCTCTACCCCACTTATATCATTGGGCAGGGTTATCTCACAGACTACCCCTCCTATATCCTCTGTCCCAGAGTTAGCCACCACCGCCATAACCTCTGTAACAGAGCCTTGCTCAGCCGGCCCCCTTAAATCGCAAGTCAGGCTCAATGTGCCTGCCTTTACCTCTGCTCCCAAAACCATCCCCAAAACCAAACACCCCATCCAAAACCTCTTCATTTTTTTACCTTCTTTTCTTTATCTTTTATCCACTTAAATTCTATTATACCTTCATCTTGCTTAAAATTTATATGGAAATGGTCAAATATTCCTATTCTTCCAAGCAATGGTGGAATCTCCTCAATCAAAGCCCAGGCAATTTTTATTCCAAATGTATACTCTCCAATTTTTACTTTTTCTTCACAAAAGATGATTGGTATCCCCTGCTTGCCAACTCCGTAAATCTCCTCAATCTTATCTTCATCTATTTCCAATCCTAACAATTTTCCCAAAGAGAAGGGAATCAAAGTAACATCCGCACCTGAATCAATGTAAAGATGACATTCTATCCACTCACCATTTTTACTCTCAAATTCTATATCTGCCACAGGACGAAAGACTATCTTTTCTACCCTGCCTATCTCCTGGCGATACTTAAATTTTATCATTTCAACACCAAAATAAAGGTGTCCTTAGTTGGCACTTTGGCTAAAGAAGGCTTTTCTTTCGGATAGTTTTCTTTGGCCTGTTGATAGACCTTTTTTGCATCCTCTCCGGCAACAACTATCTTTTGATTAACTATAGCTATCCACTTACCTGCATACTCATTTGTATCTGTTTTTATATACCACTCATAATTTCTGGACATCTTTAGACCTCCTTAATTTCCGTATCCTCCAAACCCAAAATCCCAAATAAAAACCTCTTCATTTTTCTACCTCTTAAACCAGACTATAAACTCTAAATAATTTATTCTCAAAACTATATTCTGTCAAATAAAATTTTCTCAATGTCCGTGCTCACACTTTTTGAAAAAAAATTAAATTTTCTATTTATTCCTCTGTGCTCTCCTCTGAACTCTGTGGCAAAATTTTTTCCTTTTTGCTTAAAAACCAAACCTTCTTTTGACGCTTATCTCTATCCCCTTCATTATTCTTTCTGCTTGTAATTATTATCAACTATTGGTGCTGTTATTTTCTCCAAGACAAACCCTTTTATCTTTTTTGTTACTTCGAAAGATTCTTTTGCCTCTTCTAATGCTGGCTCAAACCAATCATCAGGGTATCTAATCTCTACGGCACAATCCTCTAATTTTTCAGCTATTTCATAAAATTCCTCTGCCACTTTTTCTTTCTCATTTATCAAATCTAATAGATAACTTAAACCGTGTTTCTTCTCAAATCTTATGTCTAAAAAGACCAAATAAGCCTTTAAGTATTTCTCCGCTGTTTGTTGACAATGAAAGCATATAGAGTCTGTATATTCGGGCTTATTTTCTAAGGCTAATTCAGCCATTCCTAAATCATGTTCTGCTTTATAAATCCATTCCTTAATCAATTCAGTTTTATTATCCATATAAAACCCTTCCTTTTTCTATGACTGTTGTGATAAAAGCTGTTTTGACATTATTCCATTTTTGAATTTCATCTTTAGTATATACAATTAAATCAATAGGAACTTTTAAGCCACGCAGATACTTTCTGACTTCTCTACCTCTCTTGTACCTTGGGATATTGCTCTCTTTAATTATCAGTAAGTCTAAATCGCTATCTTCTCTAAAATTCCCTTCGGCATAAGAACCAAAAAGAATTATTTTCTCGGGCTTGAAATTTTCTACAATCCTTCCTTTAATCTCATCTATCTGTCCTTCAGTTATCATTAAAAAACCTCCTCAAAGGCTAAAAACCAAACCTTCTTTTGACGCTTATCTCTATCTCCTTCATTCTCTTTTCTGTTTCAGGTGTGTATAGGTATTTCAGGTATGTTCTTCTTCCTATCAGGTATTCAGCACCTATTTTATGCCTATACCTGTATCTTTCTTCCTCTCCCTCTTCAATCAGGCAATCATACAGGAGATAGAGCCTATCTGTCAAATACTTTCCGCAGATAATCTCTGTGCCAGAAAAAGCGTATTCATAGCCTTTGGAATTCTCGCTCAATACCTTCTCCACAAAGGGAGAGCTCAACTCAACATCTATACCAAGAGTAGTTCTTAAAACACTTGAAGCCTCTTTTGTAATTCTCTTTCCAACCAACCTCCCAAAGAATGTGCCTATAAACCCCTTTATTCCTCCTGCTTCACCCTTTCCTGTCTGAATAAGCTCTATCAATTCCTCCTGTGTCTTTAGAGGAGACTCATCTGGGGCAGAGAGAACAATCTCTATGGGTATATTCATTACCCCTTTATGGGAGAGCAGTAGCCTTACGCCATTCACCTTTGTCTCTGCCTCTCCAAAAAGATACGGAAGGCCTTCCCGAAACTCTAAGCTCGCCTCTTTTATAGAAAAGTCCTGGCCAAGGTAGTCTATATCACCCCTTTTTGCCCAGGAAGAGCCAGAAACCTCTACTGCTCCATCCCTTTTCGAAAGCCTTAGCCAGCTTCCGGGAGCAACCTCTATCTTCACCCAGGGATTATAGTAATTCACGCCCTGCTTAGCTATCAGCTTTATACCAGACAGAATATTCTGGAGATACAAAGGCATCTCGCCCTTTGCTTTTGTTTCTGGGGGCCAGGTGAACTCTGTGTTATAGAAGGAGATTTCACCAGAGCCAGAGTCTAAAAGACCTTCCCTTTTGACTGATACCTCAGCCCTTACTTTCCCGGAAATAAGACCCGGAATCTTTATGGCCAGCTCCTCGCCCTCTGTTCTGATTAAAAGCTCCATTCTTTCTTCAGAAAGGTCTTTTGAATAGGCAAAAATTTTGGTCTTTTCTCCTGCCTTAGCAGAAAAATCAGAGAGCCTGACCTTGCCATTTTCTATGGACAAAGAGGCTGTCACATCCGATAAAACCTCTGAGATTACAGGAACCTTGAGGGAGGAAGCCCTTATAGAAAAGCCTCCATTTATCTCAGGGTCAGAAAGATCCCCCTCTATCCTGAGCTCACCCTGTATCTTCCCTGATCCTTTAACAAAAGGAATGCTCTGTAAATGAAAAGATGGCAGGCAAAGAGAGAGACTACCCACATTCTCCTTTAGATTGATAGACCCGGATAAAACCAAAGCCTCCTCATAAGAAGGTAGCAGGTAAAGAGAGAGGCTACCCACATTAGAGATTAAAGCCTCCTTTGGGAGAAGAAGCCGCAAGTCGACAGTCCAATCCTTTTCTTCAATCCCTATTCCACCCAAGATACAGGCTTTTTGTGAAAATGTGCCAAACTCCCAGCCCTTTTCTGGAATGTAAGAGATAAGATTAGAGATGTCTGGAATCTTGTATTCTAAGAGGGATGTATCAGAAAGATGAGCCTCTCCATTTAAGCATTCCTTAGTGTAAGAACCAGAGAAAACAAGATGTGAGCTTATCGGAAGACCAAATATGGAAAAGGAATCTAAAACGCCCTCTAATTTTATCTCACCACTATTTCCATCGATGATAAACCTTGAAAGGCTCACAGTTCCTGGTTCTTTTTGGAATTGAAAAGATTTTGCCTCAAACCTCTTTTCAGAAAGGCTGAATTCCAATTCCCCATCTCCTGCTTCTACATCGGAAAATAGGATTATGGAAGAGAGGGTAAGGCTTCCAGAAAGGGCTGGATTAGCCAGGCTTCCTCTAATAGTTGTTGTGCCGCTCAAGTTTCCTTGAATAGTCTGGGGAAGGGAGAAAAAGTTGATTATCTTACTTACCTCCTCATTCTCAAATCTCATCTGGCCATTTATGCTCTTTTCTGGAATATTTACATCTGCATCAAGAAAGATGTTGTCTAACCTTGCCTTCCTCAGGGTGAGCTTATCTCCTATCAGGGCAAAGTCTGCCCTGAATTTTGGGCTAACGGATGAGAGTTGACCAAAGATAGTAGGATTATCAAGCGAGCCCACAATCCTTCCCTGAAAGTCGGCAAAAATCCCCTTAAACCTGGAAGATACACGGGAAAGGTCAAACAAGATAGCCAGAATCTCTATGTTTACTCCAAGATTATCTATGTTACCTGAGCCGTGGACCTCTGTCTTTTTGTCAACTATAGCCTCTATCTTCTTAAAATTTATCCCTTTTTCTATATAGAATTCTGCGTTTAGCTTCTCAAAAGGAATATCCCCAAAGCTTCCAGAGCCAGATGCAAATCCAGAGTTTTTAGAAAAAGAGAGCTTCCCTTCTGCGTTCAGTTTTACATTCTTTACTATCCTGTCTTTAAGCTGGACGAAACACTTGACATCTTTCTTACTGTCTATCTCTCCATTCAAATTTATAGAGTCATCAAGCAAAAGGCTAAAATCTATGCCGTCCTTCTTTGGAATAACCTCTCCTTTGACATTTTCGGCTATCATTGTCTTCTCATAGAAAAGCCTCTTTGCCTCTATCAGGATAACCTCCTTCTTTCTTTCTGCAATTGCCTCAAAGGATACTGTCCCTGAGACTGAGAGCTTGTATTTCTCTCCTATCTTGGTAAAAACTATCTTCTCTCCCCCGATCCCCGATCCCCGATCCCCGATTCCACAAGTTCTATTTGGCCAGAAAAGGTTGGGTTCTCCGGGCTGCCTGAGACTTCCACAGTGCCTTGTCCAATCTCTCCTTTTATGGACGGGCAAAATATTCCTAAGTCTTGTTTGTCAAAAATTGCCTTTATATTCAGGCTTTCTTCAGATACCTCTCCAGAGATAGCGCAGGAGAGAATATTGCCCTTCTTTATCCTTAATTTGCCTCCCTTGTATAGAAAGTCTAAAGCAAAGGGGTAGGTTTTCTTTTTGTAGCAGAGACTACCATTCGTCTTGCCAGAGATAGACTCTTTTCCGATGTTGCCCCGTATCTCCTTTATCTTAAAAGGAGTGTCCCTTGTAATGAAGGAGACCTCTTTTCCATATACTGCCCCATTTTTTTCATAGACAAACTCTCCAGAAAAAGCCCGAATAGACTCAAGGTTTCCATCCTTTACCTTTATCTTAGCGCTCCAGTTGTTATCCTTATAATGGACAGATATATCAGCCTGACCAGACTTTTCTTTTGTAAGATAGGGTATCTCTTTCAGGCTTACCTTGCCCATAGACAGCTTCCAATCACTCCTTTTTCCCCAAAAGGCGAGCTTGCCACTTTCAGTATTACCAGAAAACTGAAATTTATCCTTCTGCACAAAGCCTTGGACATTCCTTGCCTGGCCAACACCTTCAAGGTTTATAATGCCATCTATGACGATTATCTTAAACTGCGGGCTAAAAGCCTTTTGCTTGGATTCTGCCTTTTTTTTGATAGAGATAACAGGTTTAGTCAAGGTTACTTTTTTTGGAAACCCAGGCTTTAGCTCCCAGCGGACAGAGATATTTTCGGCAGATATGGTAATACCCTCTTTCTTCATCTTGAAACCAAGAAGGAGAAGCTCGGATGGAAAGTTGTATTTTAGGCAGGAGAAGGAGATATCTTCCTCTCCCTCTATCTCTCTATGAAGAATGGAGATTATCTTCTTTTCTGTAAAATTTTTAGAAAAATCCTTTAGAGAGAAGGAAAAGACCAAAGCTGGAAAACAGAGGAGGACAATTATTCTTTGCATCTATAATAATAGGGAATAGCCAATAGCAAGTAAAAAACGGAGAGCATATTATCATTTTTTTGTTAATTATACACCTTTCCATTGCTTTCGTCAAATTATTGCTTGATGAAATAAAGAATACATCTAAAGTAAAAAATGCCGTAAGCGTTCAGGCTATACATCAAGAGTGTAAGAAGGGGGATAAGGAGATATAGGGGATATAGAGATTATTCATTTTTAATTTTTTAATTCTTAATTTTTAATTCAAAATTTTATCCCCCTATCCCCTTTATCTCCACATCCCCTTTTCTTACACTACCCTGAACGGTTACAAAATGCCCTGATTATTTCATCTCTCCCTTGATCGCATCTATCATCTTCTGTATCTCATTGCCTGGTCTCAGGTTTTGTGCCTTATTGAGATAGAATAGAGCAGACTTATTCTCCTTTTCTAAAGAATAGAAAGAGCCAAGGTTTCTGTAGGCTTCAAAGTTTTTCTCGTCAAGCTCAGTAATCTTCCTGGTGTGCCTGACAAACCCTCCTTTCTTTCCATTCGTCCAATATTTCTGGGCGAGCTCTCTATGCAGGGTCAAAAGCAGGTCTTTGTTCGTGCAGAGTTTATCCATCTTATCAAAGACCTCTTCTGCCTCTTTCTCCTTTCCTTTATCGAGCAAGATAGAACCTAACTGCTTTGCATTTGAAAAGAGCCTTTCATCCCCGCCAAAGCCTTTTAATCCTCTGAGAAAGGCTTGAGCCGCCTCCTTAAGCATTCCTTTGTTGGCATAGATTGCCCCAAGATTATTATAGGTGTTCCCCATATATGGGTTTATTCGGACAGACTCCTCATAGATTGGTAGTGCCTTGTCTATCTCACCTTTCATTTCATACCCCATGCCAAGGATAGAGAGCAGAATGCCATCATTCCCAAAGAGCTTTGTAGCTTTATTCATCTCCTCAATTATCTTATCCGGCCAAACACCACCCTCGTTTTTTCCTCTCTCTACAAGGTAGATTCCATAATTTTCTCTGTAATCACGGCAGAATGGATTGAGCCTAATGGCGTTCTCATACTCATTTTTTCTAAAGGCTATATCCGCAGAGTAGGTGTTTCTTACCAAAAGCCCTAAGATGGCTATAGGAATAAGCAAAAGCAAGAAATAATATCTTTTAGCAGGAATAACTTGATTATATAGGAATTTCCTTTTTTGTTCTGGCTCTGCCAGAACCTTATATTTTTTTGCTCCTTGCAAAAAAATATTTGGCTTTGTATAAAGGAAGGAAAGCCCCATCATAACCCAGAATAACGAGGAGATGGATGAAAGCCCAAAGCTGAAAAGGTTCTGGATGAGATAGCCCAGGCAACCAGCCAACATGCTGAGTAAGACCAGCCTTTCAGGAAAATTAGCCTTAGCTATTCTCTTGATGGAAAAGAAAAAGAAGGAAAAGACCATTCCATAGTAAGCAAAGAATCCCAGAAGCCCTCGGGTTACCGACATATCAAATATCTCATTGTGCATCCTGTCTTCATACTCAAAGGCAAACTCCTTTGTGTAATTCTGGTAGAGATAGTAGGGGTAGGTTATGCCTATAGCTTCAGGACCTACTCCAAAAATAGGGTTATCTTTCACCATTGCAATACCTGTCTTCCACATCATCAGCCTTGCACCAAAGGAGCCTTTGAACCTCTGACCTTCTTCTATGTTTTTTCCAGAAACATCAGAAAACCTTTCCACCACTGATGTTCCTCCACCCCTTAAGTTATACCAGAATAAAGGGATTAAAGCAAAGAGAGCGAGTATAACCAGCCTCTTTATTGGAAGATTCTTTC
Organism: bacterium; assembly: GCA_043798435.1. Taxonomy (GTDB): domain Bacteria; phylum UBA9089; class UBA9088; order UBA9088; family JAGUXG01; genus JAGUXG01. Next base: position 4,205 of record JAZDOR010000156.1, on the reverse strand, counting down.
GTAGGGTCAGCAGGGAGATTGCGAGAATAAGCACTGCCTCAAAAAATAGTCCAACATAGCAGGCACGGGTATTGGCAAAGATGAAGCCAAGTGTGATAATAAAGAAAAAGATGCCGTATAGCAAAATCTGCCAGCCCTTTTTTGCAAGAACAAATAAACCCAGAGCTAAGGGCAATACCATAATCGTATAAGCACCAAAAAAGACAGGGTTTCCAAAGGTGGAGACAACCCTATCCTTACTGAAACCTCCCCACTGGAGGTTAAGGATGTTCATATCATAGTGTTGGGTGATGCCAAGGCCAGCGGAGAGAACCCCTGTCAAAACAACCACATTTATTATCCTTGAAATAGCCTCCTTTTCTAAAAGATGGATGCTGGCATAAAATAGAAATATATAGTTTATGAGAGTAGTAAGACCTTCCTGCCTCTCATAAGAGCCAAAGAAGGAGAGAAGCGGGCTTCTTCCAAGTATTGTGGAAAGAATTGTGGCAGAAAGGTAGGCAAGGATGGGAATATCAAGACTCGTTCTCACAAACTTTTCTTTGAAATAGGTCAGCCTTGTTATCCACAAGGAAGCAATCAAAAGGGAGATGGCTCGTAAAAGCGTGGTCTTACTTACCCCAAAGGTTGAGCTTATCCTTGTATCCATAAATAGGGGCAAGCCAAAAAGGAGTGCCGAGAAGAGGATTTGCGAAAGGATGGGTAAGCTTTTTTTCATCATAGAAATTAAGTATAGCCCCAGATTCTCTTTGTGTCAATACTTTAGGTTTAGATTGCCAAAGTTGAGTAGTGCCTCTTCAATTTTGATTTTATGGGTAAACGAATTAAGCGAATTTAACAAATCTATTTATCTTTTTAGTTTAATTCGTTCTATTCGTTTACAGAGAATTTTTGGCACTCACAGATTCAATCTTGAAAGGACAGTAGTTACAAAAAATTCAATTTGACATATTTATAATTTTTCATATAATTGATAGCCTGATGGCTATTTTCAATATTCCCCGCATTCTTATTTCTGCTTCAAACCGCTCCTCTGGAAAAACCACCCTAAGCATTGGTCTATCACGGGCTTTAGCCAGGAAAAGGTTTTCTGTTCAGACCTTTAAGAAGGGCCCTGATTACATTGACCCGATGTGGCTTTCTATTGCTTCTTCTAAAGACTGCCACAATTTAGACCTGTTTATGATGGAGAAGGAGGCCATCATCTCCTCATTTTATGCAGAAACAAGAGAGGCAGAGATAACACTCATCGAAGGGAATATGGGGCTTTATGATGGGTTTGATTTAGATGGAAAGGGAAGTACATCAAATTTAGCTCGAATATTAAAGAGCCCAATCATTTTGGTCATTGATGCCACAAGAATGACCAGGGGAATAGCCCCTTTACTCTTGGGTTATCTGGGGTTTGAACCTGACATCAGGATAGCTGGTGTCATCCTGAATAAGGTCTCAGGTGCAAGGCATGAAAAGAAGCTGAGGGAGGCTATTGGTCATTATTGTGGAATAGAGGTTTTAGGTGCTTTGCCAAACCTTCCAGAGATTGAAATAAAACAGAGGCATTTGGGCTTGATTCCAGTAGCAGAAGAGGAGAGGACTCTTGAGTTGATTGACAAAATTTCCGAGAAGGTAGCAGATTCTGTTGATCTGGCAAGAATAGTTGAGATAGCAAATTCTGCCCTGGACTTGTCAATCGTAGAAAGAAAGGAAAAGGTGGCTCAAAAAGAAAAGATTAAAATTGGTGTGGCTCGCGACTCTGCCTTCTGCTTCTACTATCCTCAGAACCTGACGAGCCTTAGAAGGGCAGGGGCTGAGCTTATATTCTTTGATGCACTGAAAGATAGTCTTCCAAATGTAGATGGGCTTTATATAGGCGGTGGATTTCCAGAGGTATTTATGAATAACTTAGAGGAGAATGTGAGCCTGAGAAGAAAAATACAGAAGGCGGTTGAGGAAGGAATGCCTGTCTATGCTGAGTGTGGTGGTCTTATCTACCTTTCAAGGTCAATCCAATGGAAAGGAGAGAAAAGGATGATGGTTGGGAGCATTCCGGCAGATATTGAGATTAGAGAGAAGCCAAAGGGTCACGGCTATGTAGTGCTTAAAGGAAAGGATGGCAGGCTTATAAAGGGTCATGAGTTCCACTACTCAGAGGTGGTGAACTTAGGCAATGTAGATTTTGCCTATCAAGTCCTTCGTGGCCAGGGAATAGATGGAATTCACGATGGAATAGTCCACAAGAATATCCTGGCATCTTATACCCACATCCATTCCCTATCTACACCCAAGTGGGCAGAGGAGCTTGTATCGTCTGTGAAAAAAGGAAGATGGGAGATAAGTTTTGCAAAAGTTCAGTGACTATTCTTTGTGAATAGTCTTTACTTCACTTGGCTAAAGTGTTACACGCTACCTCAAACGCATAAGAGCTTGCATTTAGTGTCTTTTCAATATCTTCATTCGTGTGAGCTACGGAGAGGAATAATGTTTCAAACTGACTGGGTGGGAGATAGATGCCTTCTTTAAGCATAGCATTGAAGAATTTGCTATACTTTGAAGCATCAGAGGTCTTGGCTGTTTTATAGTCTATGACATCAACCTCTGTGAAGAAGATGCAGAACATAGAGCCTATCTGGGTAGAGAAGATTTTTACTCCACACCTCCGGCTATTATCCTTTAATCCTTCACAAAGCCTTCTTGCCTTTGTTTCCAAATCCTGATAGATACCACTATCTTCCGCTAAAACCTTGAGAGTGGCAAGACCTGCTGCCATAGCCACTGGATTTCCTGAGAGTGTTCCAGCCTGATAGACAGGGCCTTCTGGGCTTAACATCTGCATAATCTCTGCTCTACCGCCATAAGCACCTACTGGAAACCCTCCGCCGATCACCTTTCCCAAGCAAGTAAGATCAGGCTTTACACCAAAGAGATCCTGGGCACCTCCGTATTTCAGCCTGAATCCTGTGATTACCTCGTCAAATATGAGAATAATGTCATATTCTGTGCAAATTTTCCGTAAGCCTTTTAAGAAGCCCTCTTTTGGTAAGACCAAGCCCATATTTCCTGCCACAGGTTCTACAATAATACAGGCTATCTCTTCTCCCTCAGCCTTGGCTATAGTTTCTACTGCCTCTAAGTCATTGTAAGGAAGAACAATTGTATTCCTGGCAAAATCCTTTGGAACGCCAGCACTATCAGGAACGCCATAAGTTGCCAAGCCTGAGCCTGCCTCAACAAGCAAGTCATCTGAATGACCATGGTAGCATCCACTGAACTTGACAACCTTATCTTTCCCAGTAAATCCACGGCTAAGCCTGATAGCAGACATTGTTGCCTCTGTCCCTGAATTCACAAACCTTATCAGCTCTATAGATGAGATTGCCTTGATTATCTCTTTGGCTAACCTTGTTTCAAGCTCCGTAGGAAGACCAAAGGTTATACCCTTTTCTACCACCTCTTTTACAGCAGAGACTACCGTAGGATGACTATGACCCAAAATGAGCGGCCCCCAGGAGAGAACATAGTCTATATACTCCTTGCCATTTACATCGTAAATCTTACTGCCTGCACCCTTTGCTGCAAATATAGGCTCTCCTCCCACAGCCTTAAAAGCCCTGACAGGGCTGTTTACACCACCGGCGATATACCTCCTTGCCTCAGCGAATAACTCTTTATTTTTCATTAAGCAGATTAGCTAATTTTAATCGCTCTTATGAAAAAATGTCTACAGTTTTTATACCGAAAAGAAATTGGTTTACAAAAAAAGTAACTACTCAGGTTCAGGGGTTAAAGAGTTCAAGGTTCACGGTTAATCCTCTTATTCTCTAACCTTGAACTTTGAACCTCAGAACTATAAACGAACACAATTTTTGCAAACCTGATTTGTTTGGGTATAGTTCAATATGCCATAGACCAAGGTATTGATTTTATACGGTTCACTTTTAATCTTTAATGAAATAGTTACAAATTCCTTGACTAAATATTTTAGCTATAGTGATAATATGTAAGCATTCAGGTATCAGGCAGGAGGTTTAGACTTTAAGAAGGTTAAACCAGTATATAGACATTAGCAGGTATACCCAAATAAATCAGGTTTCCAAAAATTAAGAGTAAGCTAAGGATAAAAATCAAAAATAAAAAATCAAATATTTAGACACTGATAGACACAGATGAACACAGATAATTTTTACATTTTATCAGTGAAAATCAGT
>JAZDOR010000155.1:0-16553 GCA_043798435.1 bacterium | reverse complement strand
GCCTGCAGAACTCATTCCCCTCTCTTTACCCAGTAATGCTGATTTAGACCTGCCTGCAGAACTCATTCCCCTCTCTTTACCCAGTAATGCTGATTTAGACCTGCCTGCAGAACTCATTCCCCTCTCTTTACCCAGTAATGCTGATTTAGACCTGCCTGCAGAACTCATTCCCCTCCCTCAGCATATAGAGATGAAAAACTTTGAAATGGAATTGGACAATACCTGGGTGATCGTCGTTGATACCTCAGATAGCCAGTATAATTTTTCAGCTGCATGGCTTAAAGATAAGGTGTTCGGCTCCTCTTCTATTAACCTTACCATAACAGATGGTAATACGGAATACCCAGGGACCAAGAGGATTATCCTTGGCAATCCAGCCCAGCACGATTTTACAAACGATATTCTTCAAACAAGGAATCTTGATATCCCACCCTATATCAAAAAAGAAGGATACATCTTAGAGGTCTTTAATGATCCTATTCAGGAGATAATCATTGCCGCAAATGCCCCGAATGGAATTTTTTATGGGGTGCAGACATTGTTACAGTTGATAGGTGGAGGAAGTACTATCCAGGGAATATCCATTAAAGACTATCCTGATTTTGAATATAGGGTGGCTTATGCATCGTCCAGGATGAATCCTGCTGGATATATACATCATATGACAGATATCCAAAAAGAGGTTATTGATGGATTATCAAGGCTGAAGATTAATACGATTTTGTATCAAATATCTCCTTTTTTGCGTGATACCTATTTCTGGATAGATGGATGGAGGGATCTCATGGACTATTGCTCTAAGAGATTTATAGAGATTATTCCATCTGTTGTCTCGCTCAAATACAATTCTGGGCCATTCTATTTGAAAGAGGGCTGGTGGGTAAAAGATGAAAGGTTCACCTTTGAAAATGATATAGCTATTCCTGATATTCCCTTTGCCAATCTCCTATATAACGGTGATTTTGAGATCGATGGAGATGAAAATGGTATCCCGGATGGATGGACAATTTATAATAATGAACAAGCAACATGGACAAGGGACAATACCACATCCATAAACGGCAGCTATTCTATGAGATTAGAGGCCCCTGATATGTTAGGTAGTGGGAGTATGAGTAGTGCTTATGTTACTCTCGCAACACAAATTGACGGTGCTAAGCCAGATAGCATTTACCTTATAACAGCATGGATCAAGTCTCTCGATATAGGAGGATGCCAACCACAGATTACATTTTATAGCAGGTGTAATGATAATTCTGCATATACCATTCAAAGTATTTTTGGCGATTATGGAACAAGCACCTGGAGAAAAGTAGGTGTATGTATAAAAACAGGAAGTAATACATCGCATCTTGGTCCTATCTATATCTATTCTCGCATAGCAGAGCCAGGTCATGGAAGATTCTGGATAGACAATCTTAAGGTCTGGTGCCTGAATGGTTCATTAAAAAATGTTATCAGGACTGAGGGAACTGATATAGAGATTACCAATCTTGATAAGACCATTACTTACACAAATGGCATAGATTATGGGATTGTAGATGGAGAGACAGCCGATATTTTTGACGAGGAACTCCAATCCTGCCAGATACATAGAATTCCCTCTGGCACGATAAAATCAACTGAAACAGTCCTTGTAAGCTATGACAGCGTCTTTTACTGGAATAGAGATCACAACTACAATCAGCCAAATTGCGTCTCTGAGCCCAGGCTATACACAGAGAGATATTATCCAGCCCTCAGCAATATCACCACATATTTGAATCCAAAGATAATAAATCTCCAGTCAGACGAAATTAGGGGATTCAACAGAGATAGTAGGAATGTGAAAAGGAATATGAGTAATGCAGAACTCATAGCAGAATGGTTAAACAAAGTGGAAGGGTATGTTAAATCTCTTGATCCAGATTGTCGAGTAGTGATGTGGAACGATATGCTTTCCCCTTATCATAATGGTGGTATAGAGAATTATCAGATTTACTATGGAGGAGCCAGAGGAAGGATGGCTGAGGCAGTTGAAAATGACATGATAGGCAATGACGCGATCATGAACATATGGTGGTATTCAGATGATTGGCTCGCCCAGATGGAGGCTGCAACAAGGTTTTTTAGAGAAAAGGGATTTGATTATTTTGTCGCCCCCTATAGAAATTTAGAGAATACAAGGAGTTGGAGTGAGTTTGTTGTTGGCAAGCCTGGGGCCTTAGGCGCAGTATGCGTCTCTTGGCGTGGTGATGAATCTGGTTTTCCCATAATGGCTGACCATTTTTGGAATACAAGATATAAGGTGGTCTATTTTGATAGCTTTGAGAAGGATGAAGACAACAATAGCTTCCCAGATGGCTGGTATTATACAGGCCAGACCCCTTCATATTCAACTGATGGTTCGCATGTTCAGGGTGGAAAATGTGCTGATTTTCCAAATTGTGCTGTTAGGATAATAGGTAATAGTAGTATGTATAGCAATTTTATACCAGTTACTCCAAATAAAAGCTATCGTTTTTCCGCTTATATTAAAAGGCAAGCGCCAGGCAATGAAAATCCAAGGCTTAAGATCACCTGGTATAATTCAGATAAAAACGAGATTTGTATGAATGTAAAAGAGATAGATGTAACCTGCTCTTATGATTGCTATGAAATAGAGGCCACATCTCCCCAGGCAGCATCCTATCTTAGGCTATATCTTAAAGGCCAGGAACAAGGTGTAGAATCGTTCTGGTTCGATACCATACGATTACTTACAACCCATACCTCTCATGAGGAAAATCTTTCTCCCAATATAATCCTCCACAAACAGGCAGATAAAAAAGTTATCCTTTCCGGTCAACAAATAACCTATACCATCACTTACACCAATGAAGGCTCAGGCACAGCAACGGATGTCAATATCATTGATGTGTTGCCGGAAAATGTGAAATTGTCCATAGTCCATAGTCCACAGTCCATAGGAAAGTCCATAGTCCATAGTCCACAGTCCATAGGAAAGTCCATAGTCTATAGTCCACAGTCCATAGTTAATTATTGGGTGATTGACCATTGGCAGACAGGATTAAGCCAAGAAGCCACAAAGATAAAGTGGATAATCCCTGAGGTTGCCCCAGCAGAGTCAGGCACAGTCAGCTTTACTGTGGAGGTGAGGTAAATCATAGACAAATCCCTATTTTTGTTGCATAATACATATTAGGAGGTGCAGGTAAATGAAAAGGACGCAAATTTATCTTTCTGAGGATCAGTGGAGATATATAAATATTGTCAGTAGACAAGAGAATAGGTCTATAGCTGAACTAATTCGTTCTGCTATAGACAAGGTCTTAATTCAGGAAAAAGGTGCTGATTTCAAAAAAGCTCTTCAGGGTGTAGCAGGTATCTGGGCTAACAGAGAAGACTTCAAGGATACCCAAGGGTTTATTAGAGGGATAAGAAAAGATTCGAGATTGGAGAAGCTTGGTAGATGAGAGTTTTGTTGGATACTGATATAATCATTGAATGCTTAAAAGGAAACAATGAGATTATAGGTAGATTAGAGGAGTTGCATGATAAAGGCTCCATTATCTCCTGCACCCCAATCTCAATAGCAGAGATCTATTCTGGTCTCAGGAAGGGTGAAGAGAAGAAAACTGAGGAGTTATTTCAGACTATGGAGCTTCTCTCCATAAATGGTAAAATAGGTCAAATGGCAGGAATGTATCTTGCCAAATTTAGAAAAAGCCATAGCCTTGAAATTGCTGATGCCCTGATTGCTGCTGCTGCTTGCATCAATAACTACTATCTTTATACCCTAAATCAGAAACACTATCCAATGAAAGATGTGAAAAGGTTTGGATAGAAAGAAGCTTAAAATTCATTTAGAAATGGAGGCAAAAATGAAGAGATGGCTAATTTTGATAGGGGCTTTGATGCTCTGGGCAGCTTTGGGCTGGGCTGCTACCCCTCCCTGGCCACAGTATCAGCACGACGGGCAGCATACAGGCAGGAGCCAATACCCTGGTCCTGATAATTCAAAGCTTGAGTGGAAAAAGCAATTAGGTGCTGGTGGTTGCTATGTAGCCATTGGGACAGGTAACAAAGTCTATGTTGGCAATGATAAGCTCTATGCCTTAACCCCATACGGAGCAAATCGCTGGAGCTACTATTCTGGAGGAAACCTCTATACCCCAATCATTAGCTCAGATGGACATATCTATGGTGCCACGGTAGATGGATGGCTTTTCTGTGTGAGGGATGATGAGACAGAAGGTGCTGTTGTCTGGAAAAAGAAATTGGGGGAGAAGCTCTTTGCTCCAGCCATAAGCCTTGATGAAGGGACTATCTATGTTGGCTCAAAGGACGGAAGGCTCTATTTTGTGAATACATCTAATGGTAATATCAAGGGAAGTTATACCACTAACCTTGAATATTTTACTATCCCGGCCATTGGTACTACCGGTGCCATCTACTTTGCAAACTGGCCAAAGAGTGGTTATGGTAAGCTCTATGCCCTGAATTCAGATGGTAACTTCCTGTGGTCTTATGACTATGAGACACAGGTAGCTAGTCCACCTTCCATTGGCACAGATGGCATTATCTATCTTAAAGCAGGGGATGGAGTCCTCCATGCCATAAATCCAGGAAATGGCAGCCGGAAGTGGAAAAACGATAGAACCTACAGTTCCTCTCCAGCCATTGGCTCTGATGGAACATTATATATAGGCTCAGATTATTATGGAGGCACTAAATCCCTCTATGCCTTAGACCCAGTCACAGGAAACACAAAATGGGTTTATCCAGGGACAGGAAGCCTTGCTGCAAGAATATTTCTACCTGTGATAGATTCAAAAGGGAATCTCTACTTTGGGGTTAAGGGAAATGAGAATGGAACGAAGAGCATCTACTGCCTCAATTCCAATGGTCTCTTTAAGTGGAAATTTGATACTACTGATTACTTCTGGGAATTTCCTTCCTTAACCATAGGTTCTGATGGCATCCTCTACGGCGGAGCAGACTATCAAAGGGTTTATGCTATTGGAACCTCTCCTTCCCTTTTTTCCATCTCAGGATGTATCGAAGATAATGGTTCTCCTGTCTCTGATGTCTCTATCTCCCTCTGGAAAGGAAGCACTATCTTTGCTACAACAACCACAAACAGCTCTGGCTACTATCTGCTTACAAACATACCTGTTGATAAATATACCCTTATTCCTGCAAAAACAGACTATAGCTTCTCTCCAGCAAGCTATATCTATCCCTCTCTTGATGGCACCAAGTATAATCAGGACTTTACAGCAAGGGCTATCTCTGGGGTATACAACGACTTTGGTGATGCAGATGACATTGACACAGGTTCTGATATTTCCTTGGGTTATGGAACCTGGTGGAGCTGGCCCTGGTATGAAGAAGGAGAGGGTGATAATGGCAGGTTCTGGTGGTGCACTACCCCAACAGTCCCAGATGGTAAGACCACATCCAGAGCCATAAAGTATAGGCAGAAGGGATATATTGATGTCAAGGCAGGGTTATTCCCATTGGATGGGAACAAACAACCAACGGTTCCACTCTACCTCACCATAAGATACAAGGATGATGTCCGTTCCCCGGAGGAGATATCTCCAGACATACATACTCCAGGTATTCCATTATATTCCAATCCTACAAGTGTATTGCAAGGGTAATATAGGTGGCAGCTTTGACCACAAATGGAAGACAATCCAGTTTGAGATAGCCACAAATACAATTATGGCTACTGATTTTGATGATAAAAAGAATATCTTCAAATTCAAGATTGGTTACTGGTATTATTCTGACTATATTCTTGGAGAACTTCCCATAGATAAAGTCAAGCTATCCACAGGCTCTGATACCTTAGAGTTTGAGGAAGATGCAGATGGTTTCTGGTCTGAAAGCCCGGACTCTAAATTTTCCAATCTATCTTCCACCTGCGAGTATATCCCGGGAGAGGGTGCATTCTTTCCTTATGGAATGGATAGTGGCCCACAGCTCATCTACGACAATGGGACAGGCACAAAGGATGATTACCAGATAATTGAAGATAATAATTTGAACTGCAGAGTTTTAGGTGGCACTTTCTATCTGAACTGGTATAGTGCCTGGAGTGAATACCCTTCACAGTATACCTGGGATGACCCAGGAATATGGACTGAGGCAGGCTTTGATGAACACTTGAGTATGGCAAAGGCTCATAACCTGAAGATAATACCCGACTTCCTTGATGATACCCGTTCAGGTCAGATTGCATATAGACATGGCAGTGAAGAGGCTTGCTTAGACTATTTACAGCAGGTGATGTATGACCATAAGGATGACCCAAATATCCTCTTCTGGTGGCTTAAGGATGAATGGGACCACGAGTATGATACCTTTGGTTCTCCACATCTCTTTGTCCATCAGGTCTCACAAAGGCAGAGATTGGCTGACCCAAATAGACCTGGCTTCTTATTGGGTATGGGCTTTATGGGACTTACAGAATGGAAGATTATGGCTGAGGATGCAGATGTCCTATCCTGCGATCAATACCCCTCTGATTATAAGAATGTAGAGAAGGGATTGGCTATGCAAGCTCAGAGATTGGATGAGATGCGAAAGGCTGTTGGTAATACAAGACCATTGATTATGACCGGTGAGTTTCCTGGCTACCCACCGCTATTAGGACGAATATACACTAAAGATGAAATAATTGCCCAGGTATATACCTCTATTACCCATGGTGCAGTTGGCTTCTTATACTTTGCATTTGCCCATCCTGCAGACCAACAATATGACCAGTATGGCGGACTAAAGGATGTCTGGGATGGTGTCAAGCAAGGAGGCTATGAACTCCTCAAAGCACCAGACAAACTTGCTGATGTCATCCTTCCCCCATCCATCACCCTTGATATTATGGGGGAAAAGGGTATGGCCACCACCACAACCCAGAATATGCACTGTATCTACAAGCAAAAGCAGAATGGCGACAAGTATCTCATCACCCTTAATGCCGGCTCTACCACCCAGAATAATGTCAGTTGGAAGCTCTCTGACCTTGCTGGAACAGCCTCAAAGACCCTGGTAGTGCTATTTGAAACAAGGACAGTAACAGCAATCAACGGCACATTCACAGACACATACAAAGGCTACGAGCGGCATGTCTACAAGATTACAGAAGCCCCAAAACCCAAGATAACCCTCAAAAAGACCTCCGATAAAAAGTATGTTGCCAAAGAAGGAACCCTGACCTACACCATAACCTACACCAATGAAGGCTCAGGCACAGCGATGAATGTTAGTATTATTGAAGTCCTACCAGAAAATACTCTTCTCCAGAATGCTACAGGCAATCCTTCCTACTATGTAAATAGCAACTGGCAATCTACCCCCAGCCCCTCTGCTACAAAGATAAAGTGGCTCATCTCCCAGGTCTCCCCAGCATCCTCAGGCACAGTCAGCTTCACTTGCGAGGTGAGGTGAATCTATTGACTAAATCCCATAGTTATGTTATAATAAATGTGATTTAAGGAGGTGATCTTATGGAAGCAATAGCCAGGACACATGTCCTGTTGCCTGCCAGACTTCTATCCGAAATAGATAGAATTGTGGGCAAAAGAAAAAGGAGCGCATTTTTAGCAGAGGCAGCCAAAGAGAAAATGGTTAATATAGCTCTACTTAAGGCATTGGATGAAACAGCAGGAGTGATACAACAAGAGGAGCATCCTGAATGGAGAACCAGAAAAGATACATTCTCCTGGGTGAGGGGGATTAGAGAAAGGGATGAGGAAGCAAGAAGAGGATGAGATACCTTCTTGATACCACAGTTCTCATTGATTACTTAAAGGGATGCAAGGATGTAGTAAGCAGGATAAAGGGCCTTGCGGAGGAAGGTGCTATTCTCGGGTGTTGTTGCATAAATGTCGCTGAGGTTTATCGTGGCTTAAAGGAAAAAGAGATGGCATCAGCTGACAAGTTGATAGACCATCTTTACTATTTTGAGGTTAGCTCTAAGATAGCTAAGATGGCTGGTGAATATCAGAATGAATATGCAAAAAAGGGGATAACATTGAGTCTGGCTGATGCAATTATTGGAGCAGTAGCTCTTGTTCATAGAGCAGTTTTGCTGACAGCCAATATCAGACATTATCCAATGCCAGGAATTATTGTTAAGGAGGTTTGAGTCAACAATTGAATGAACTAAGCGGTTACATCAAAGATTACTGAAATTTAAGGAGGCAAAAAATGAAGAGATGTCTGATTCTGATAGGAGCTTTGATGCTCTGGGGAGGAGCTTTGGGCTGGGCTGCTACCCCTCCCTGGCCACAATATCAGCACGACGGGCAGCATACAGGCAGGAGCCAATACCCGGGTCCTGATAACTCAAAGCTTAAGTGGAAAAAGCAATTAGGTGCTGGTGGTTGCTATGTAACCATTGGGACAGGTAACAGAATCTACATTGGGAATGATAAGCTCTATGCCTTAACCCCATACGGAGCAAATCGCTGGAGCTACTATTCTGGAGGAAACCTCTATACCCCAATCATTGACTCAAATGGGCGTATCTATGGTGCCACTACAGATGGATGGCTTTTCTGTGTGAGGGATGAGGAGACAAAAGGCACTGTTGTCTGGAAAAAGAAATTGGGGGAGAAGCTCTTTGCTCCGGCCATAAGCCTTGATGAAAGAAAGAAAGGGAGACAGTTTACATAACTTCAGTAAATTCAACTAATTGCAAGAAAAATATTGACAATAATATCGTATTGTATTAAACCATGAATTATGGCACGCTACGCAAGGAAACATCAATTGCAAATTAAATATCGGGATATGCTTAAGTCGCAAAGGTAGACCTTGGAAGTAAAGAAGAAATATTTTATTTGTTACTGCTTGATATTAAAGGGATTGCGTAAAACTGTTCCCTTGCTTACCTTCTTGAGGAGGTAGTTTATGGCTCATTCTTTAATAAACCGTTACACTTATGGGAATTCTGATTGGTCTTCCATATCTAGTCTAGAGGCAGAAATCGTTTATGAAAGCCCAAGAAGAGAACGCGAAATAATTAGTTTGGCAAAACGTCAGCTTGAAGCCCAACATAACATTAGTCGTGAAATCGTAAGGAGCAATATTGCCGGTGCCCAAATAATATCTGCTGAAATCGCACAACAGTCAGCGGTATTAAATAGTAATATTCACAGGATAGGAAACCAAATATCGGAAGAAATATCGGATGCTGCTGACCAGATTTCCAATATTATAGAGATTGTTGGTGACCATATATGCGTAGAATTGGTTGAAATTAGATGGGAGCTATCTCAGCAAAATAAAATCATGGAAGAGATATTAGAAGTCCTCCATCAAAACAGGAACAATGAGGCAAGACAATTAGTACGACAAGGGGTTCGTCATTATGTAAACGAAGAATATGAGGAAGCCGAAGAACGATTTAGGGAAGCACTTAAGTCTGACACCACCGATTATCAGGTGTTGATGAACATTGGCTATATTGAAATTCACAAGGACAATGCTTCTAACGCACATACCTTCTTTAGAAAAGCACTGTCTCTTCCAGATAACTTAGATTCCACATCCAAATCTCGAACTTTATGGACCATAGGTCGCTTGTACTATACTGAAAGAGATTACGATAGAGCTTTTTCTTTTGCAGACCAAGCCCTGAAAGAGAATGAATGGAGGGATCCAAAATGGATTTTTGCATCGGGCGTTTATGCTGCGTTGGCTGGTAAAAATTCTGTGGCGACAGAGAGAATAAAAAGCGCAATCATTCGCAATCCAGCTTTATTTGTAACTGCATCTGTTGAACCGGATCTTAAGATTATACAGCAAGATATTCTCGCCTTATTATCTCAGCTTTCTCAAGAGGCATTAGGTAAAGCTAAACAGGAAATTGGTGAAGTACACAAAGCTCTTTCGGACATAGAAGCAAAGGAGCAACACCCTGAATATTCAAGCATTGTAAATTCTCTACAAGGGCACCTAAAAAAATCATATGAGGTATTAGAAAGACCATCCTACTCTGATTGCTTGAAATGCCAAACAAATATAGGCACATTAAAAGAACCAAGTCTGCAAATTAGTCAAATAATCCTACTTTGCAGAAAAAAACATGAATTAGAAAAAAAGTTGAAAAATGAGGAAGAAGAACATGAAGAACTAAAGAGCAAAATAACTACTAAACCTCTTGGTACAGATAATTCCTTTCTCTTTGGGTGCTTGGCATATCCCTTGATGTATATTTTGGCAGATTATTTTTTAATGGAAGCGGCATGCAGCGATAAATTCGATTCACCATTATCTGGAACGCTACTTGAACGCTTAATAATGGGTCTAATATGGCCAGTCTATTTTGTAATTAGCCTATTACCTGCACTATTTGGTGATAATCGCTTTAGAGTTATGATTGGCGGTGCACTCAAAGGATTATTTTTAGGAGGATTGATTTCAGCAATAGTTGCGGGTATCACAATTTTTATTGAGAAAATAACAGAAGTAAATTATGATAAAACAAGCTCGAGGGCATCAAAGAAGGAGTCAGAGGTGTCGGTAACGAAAGAAACCTTAAATGAAGTCATGGTTAAGATCAATGGGTATCGGGAAAATATTAAGAAAAAGATCAGTGGATTAATGTGGTAAAAGGGATTGCGTAAACTGTCCCCTTACTTCCCCCATCCATTATCCTTGATATTATGGGAGAAAAGAATATAGCCACCACCACAACCCAGAAGATGCACTGTATCTACAAGCAAAAGACAAATGGCGACAGGTATCTCATCACCCTCAATGCCGGCTCTACCACCCAGACCGGTGTTACATGGAGACTCTCTGACCTTGGGATAGGCACAAAGACCCTGATGGTGCTATTTGAGACGAGGACAGTAACAGCAACAAATGGCATCTTCACTGACAACTATAAAGGCTATGAGCGGCATGTCTATAAGGTTACAAAAGCTCCAAAACCCAGGATAACCCTCAAAAAGACCTCCGATAAGAAGTATGTTGCCCAAGGAGGAACCCTGACCTATACCATCACCTACACCAACGAAGGCGAAGGAACAGCGACGGATGTGAGTATCATTGAGGTGTTGCCGGAGCACTGCGTGTTAAAAGGGGTCAGGGGTCAGGTATTGGTATAACGGATGGAAGGAAGATTTCACTGAATCTGCCACAAAGATTAAATGGCTCATCCCACAGGTTGTTCCAGCATCCTCAGGTTCAGTTAGCTTTACTGTGGAGGTGAGATGAAATGATGATAGAAAAAGATGAGATGGAGGAGTGGGATTTGAGATGTAAGCGTCAATTAAAACGGTCATTAAAAGAGCGGATGGATTATGGCTTTGTCTATACCTATAAACCTGTTCTGGATGATGTTCCATCAAGAGTCTTTAACTCCACAAAGGAGTATCGCCAATGGTGTAACAAAAATCTTCCCATCTTTTTGAGGTACAGAAGTTATGAATAATCAAAAGGCATTCAGTTATGGATTAGAAGATTATGAAGGGGTGAAGAAAAGGGCTGTTTGGGTAGAAAAGATTCCAGTAGCCTCAATCTCAGATATCATCAAAAGCAAAGAAGCCGCAAAGAGGGAACGAGATATACGGGATATCCCTTTCTTGAAGGAGTTTGCAAAGAGGCTTTTTAGATAATAAAGATGTTTAATGAACCAGAATAAGATGAATAAGAAAATTTGGTTTTGTATGGCATTAACTTTTATAATCTTCATTTCAGAAGTCCTTTGGGCTGGAGATTATTCTGGGACTGTCTTGGATAATTGGACCAAGCCAATCTATCCTGAAGAAGGGTATGTTTATTATAAAGAATTTAAGAGAAATTTTGCGGAGGCTGAAGACCCGTTTTTTAAGACAACAATCTCAAATATCTTTCAGGAGATGTTAATAAAAGTGCAGAAGCACGCAGGTGAAGAAAAAAATACGAGTTCGGGTTGGGGGCGGATATATCGCCTCAGTCAAAACCAGTAAAAAAGAGATATTGCAAGACTTGGAAAAATTTACAAGGGTTAAATACATAGACATAGATAATGATGGAGAGAAGGAGATATTGATTAGATTCGGGATAGCAATGGACATGAAAGAAGAGATAGTTAGGGTGATTGATAAGGTTGAAGGGAGGTATAAGGAAATCATAAATCTTGATGAATGTTTGTATAAAGGAGATGCTTATGTCAATACAATAAAAAGCAAGAAGAGAAAGGGAAAAGAACTTATAATAAAGGTCATCCAATATAACTCCAGCGAGGAAGAGAAAGTGGATATATACGGTTTCAACGAAAATAATTTGATTAATCTAATTTCATTTTCTAAACAAGATGGGTTAGATTACCTCAAAGAAGCAAAAATATCCTTTTCTTTCGATAAGAAAACAGGGTGGCTAAGGATGAATATTAAGTGGGATAAAATTTATACACGCCTCTATAAAAAGACGATAGAAAAATGGGATGAGGAATATGCCTATAATGGCTACCAGTTCTTAAAAGAAAGAGAGTCCGAACATAATACCTATGATGCAGGAGACCTGATAAAATTGCAGATTAAGGATAATCCGAGGCTTAATTTTAAGAAGGCAGTGAAAGAGATAATAAACATTGGGCTTATTTGTGAGGAGCGAATCTGGCAAGGTGATATAGACAATGATGGAGAGAATGAAATGGTGATAGACCCTGGTGACTATCTGTTGTTGCTCTATAAAGATGATAAGGGATATGCCAAATGGAAGGAGTTTGATGCAATTTGGATGAGTGAGGTAGCCCAGGATAAAGACCTGAATAATGATGGAATAAAGGAATTACTTATCATAACCTGTGGCGGGAATGGAGCCGGTGGCTCTTTTGCCTATTTGATTGGGAAGGTTGGCGATGAATTTGAGATTACATTTCAAACAGAAAATTCATCTTGTGATGGGACATACCTTAAAGACCTTGATAATGATGGGATAGAAGAAATAATAAGCAATGCGTGTCTTGTGTATAATCAATTGTACTGTCCAGTTGTGTATAAATGGAACGGCAAGATATACATAGATGCCAGCCTACAGTTCCCTAAATTTTTTAAGGAGCAGGCTGAAATTATGGAGAAAAACCCGACAGAAGACCCTTTGTGGAAGGCAATTGACCTCTATTGCATTGGCAGGTATAAAAGGATGTTCGGAATAGATAAAGAAGCTGGTTTTGAAGAGGCTGTAAATTGGATAAATGGCAGTGATGAAATTTTATATAAGTATGCTATCTTTACTTTTGGTGAAATTGGTAATGAAGCGTCAAAAAATGAATTGTTAAAATTGAAAAATGGGAAATTACAGACACAGGGAGAATTAGAACAGCTGGTGAATGATGCCTTAGAATCTATGGAGAAAAAATAGAAACTAATCTGTCAGACTGTAATCTACACCATCACCTACATCAATGAAGGCTCAGGAACAGCAACGGATGTTACCATTATTGAGGTGCTACCAGAAAATTGCGAATTGCGAATTGCGAATTGCGAATCGGAAGATGTAAAGATAAGTTATTGGTATAACAACAGTTGGCAGGAAACCATCAGCTCATCTGCTACAAAGATAAAGTGGGTAATCCCTGAGGTTGCCCCAGCATCCTCAGGCACAGTCAGCTTTACTTGCGAGGTAAGATGATTGATGACCAATTTATACCCAATGAAAACGTGATTTAGCAAATAATTAGAAATTAGATTATTTGTAACACTCCAGCTCCTGAAGTAAAAATTAACTTTTGAAGGCAGGGAGACTTTTTGTAGAAGATACATATACCGAAAAGAAATTGGTTTACAAAAAAGGTAACTACTCAGGTTCAAGAATTAAAGGGTTCAAGGTTCACGGTTCACGGTTAATCCTTTTATTTTCTAACCTTGAACTTTGAACCTCAGAACTATAAACGAATCAGGTTCAAGGTTCACGGTTAATCCTCTTATTCTCTAACCGTGAACCTCAGAACCATAAACGAACACAATTTTTGCAAACCTGATTTGTTTGGGTATATATTCTGTATTTTGTTACTTTAATATGCTCATAGATAATTATCATCGCCAAATTGATTACTTAAGGCTCTCCATTACAGATATGTGCAATCTGCGCTGCCTTTACTGCAGAAGGATGGAGAAGAAAAGCCAGAGGGAGATTCTGAGATATGAAGAGATTATCAGGATTGCACACATAATGGGAGAGCTTGGAATCAGAAAAGTCCGCATTACTGGAGGAGAGCCTTTGATTAGAAAAGATGTGGTCTCTCTTGTTGAAAAGATTAGCCAGATGAGATTATTCTCCGAAATAACCCTGACCACTAACGGCACCAAGTTAACTGAATTTTCCTCTTCGCTGAAAGAGGCAGGGCTTTCTCGGGTCAATATTAGCTTAGATTCCTTAGATAAAACTACATACTCCCAAATTACAGGAGGGGGTGAGCTGAACGAGGTGCTGATGGGTATTGAAGAGGCAATAAGAAGCGATTTGACTCCAGTAAAGATAAATGCAGTAGCAATGAAAGGGGTAAATGAGAATGAGGTAGAAGGGTTTGCACGACTGACCATAGATAGGTTCCTGTGGGTGAGGTTCATTGAATTTATGCCCATCAGTCACCATAGGGATTTTTGGGCAGAAAGGTATCTGCCCAACCGTGTTATAAAAGAAAGACTGAACAACTCTTTTCCCCTTATCCCCTTTGATGAGGCTACTGGAAATGGTCCTGCAGAATATTATCAGATAAAAGGGGCAAAGGGCGTGATTGGTTTTATCTCTCCGATAAGCAACCACTTTTGCACAAAGTGTAATCGAGTCAGGCTTACTCCAGACGGCAAGTTGCGACCTTGCCTTGGAAATGAAAAGGAGATAAACTTGAAAAATCTTATCCGAAAGGGTGTATCAGATGAAGAGCTAAAAGAGTGTATCCTGCAAGGCATCAAAAATAAGCCCAAAGCCCATCAGTTTAATATAAAAAATCTACAAGGCAGGCAAATGGTAGCTTTAGGAGGATAACACCAAAAAGAAATTGGTTTACAAAATTCTATGTGTTAGGACATCTTCATTCTCGGTATTATGGGATTATTTTGAATTCTCAATAATATAGTCTAATATTTTCTCTATCCTGAGCTCATCCTTCAGCTTTCTTGTTCGCTCTTTATTGGATAGGGTCTCTTTTAAGTATTTTTGGGCTAAATTCGCTCTTGCCCATGTCTCTAATTCAGCATCTGTGCACTCAATTCCTTCTATTCCTCCTATTCTATTAAGGATATAAAATAGATTTATCGTCTTTACTGCTTCTTCGGTAATCTCTTTTTTGAGGTCTTCTTCCTGTTTTTTCTGAGAAGCAAGATAGTCTTCTAAACTCTTTTCTTTCTTTTTCAGGTTATAAAGAAGGGTGTTAAAAATACTTTGAGCCTGGGCAGAGACTATTGTTGACGGAAGGGGAAAACTGCACCTCTTTAAGAGCTCTTCCTCCATTTGGTCTTTCAATGAGGTTCTCATAATATTCTCTGCGGTTTTCTTCAGATTCTCCTCCACATTTCTCCTCAGTTCTTCCATACTCGAACAGCCCATCTCTTTAGCAAACTCATCAGAAAACTCTGGAATGTGTTTCTCTTTTATCCCGAGAAGATGGATAGAAAACTCTACCTCCTTTCCAGATAGAGAGGTGTCCCTTGTCTCCTTTGACATCTTCACCTTAAAAGACTTCTTCTCATTCACCCTCATCCCTATCAACTCCTTTTCTAACTTCTCAGGAAAGAGCTTCTTTCCAACCTCCACATATACACCAAACCCCTCCTTTTTTTCGCTACCCTCAGGATACGCAACATAGTCAATCACAGCAATATCTTCTTTCTCTACACGACCTATTTTCTCAAACAAGGTTACTTTTTCCTCAGCGATCTCCATTAAGGTATTTTCTACATCCTTATCCTTTATCTCTACATTCTTTCTGGAAATCTTGATATTCCTCCAGTCAGGTATCTCAAATTCTGGTTCCACCTCTAACTCTACCGAAAATGTAAGAGGCTTTCCCTTGCCAAAATCTATATTTTCTTTGCTTACCCAAGGACCAGCAATTGGCGAAATACCTTCTTTTTCCAAAGCCTCCATGACAGCCTTTCGTAAAAGATTATCAAGCGTCTCATCTTCTGCATTCTTTGAAAACCTGCTTTCTATGAGACCCCTTGGAACTTTTCCTTTTCTGAAGCCCTTTGTTCTGGCAGACTTACTCAGCCTCTCAAAACTCTTATTGAACTCCTCTTCTACAACTTCCTTCTCTACCCTTACCCTTAACGCTATTTTACAGCCTTCTTTCTCTTTCTTTTCTATCTCCATATTTTTTCCTCAGATTCGCGATTTTTAATATATATAGTGTATGAAGAAGAAAGAGATAATTCAAGAAAAAATTCGGTTCTTCTCCAAAAAAATAAACCAATAAACAATTTTAGTAACACTTTACTCATCTGAAGAAAAGATTAACCTTTAGGGGCGCAGAGGGCACAGAGAAATAAAATATCTACTTTGAATTTAACCTTATCCATAATTATCTCAGCGAACTCTAAAGTTCTCTGCGGTGAATAATTCCC
>JAZDOR010000154.1:0-2499 GCA_043798435.1 bacterium | reverse complement strand
CGGTCAAGAGGGCAGAGGCAAGCCTTGATTATTATAAAACCCTTTTGGAGAAGACCCTTATTTACTCTCCCATCTCTGGCAAGGTTATCCACAAATACCTGCAAAGGGGAGAAATGGTGAGCAAGGAGGTCTCTTTGGTGGCTATTGCTGACCTCAGCAAGATATGGATAAATGCTGAGGCAGATGAGACAGATGTAGGAAAAATCAAGGTTTCTACACCTGTTGAGATACGGTCAGATGCCTACCCAGAAAAGGTCTTTGAAGGATGGGTAGAGAGGGTCTCAGACACAATAGGAGGAAGAGGGATAAGACCCAATGACCCAGCCAAAAACTTAGATATGAAGGTTATTCAAGTAAAGATAGGGTTGAAAGAAAAGGGCTTATTCAAGCCAGGTCAGTCCGTAGATGTGAGGATAAAGGTTGAAAAGAAAGGTAAGCGTTCAGCTTATCTATCAAAGAGTGTAAGAAGGGGGATAAGGAGATAAAGGGGATATGGAGATTATTCATTTTTAATTCTTAATTTTTAATTCAAAATTTTATCCCCTTATCTCCATAATCTCCACATCCCCTTTTCTTACACTACCTGAACGGTTACAAAGAAAGAGAAATGAAGATTACATTCAAGATTCTTTTCGGTATAACTTCATACATATCCCTCTGGAGCATCAATCAGGATCAGGCTTCGTAAGAGGGCTTCATTCCTGTTTGCCACATCCTTTTTATAGATAAATCCAGCTTTCTTGATATACTGCTCTACCTCAGGATACTCTCTTTTGTAAAGTTTGCTCAATTTTCTCCTCTTAATAATATAACCTGCCTTCAGCTTCTTTATCTTATAGATTGGGTTGATGATAGGGTTCTTCAGGTTCTCTGTAAGGATCTTGCTTGTGTCATACTCCTTAAATATCTCCTGTGTCCTTGAGAGGATAAGAGAGAAGGCTGAGCTATTTTTAATATCATCAGTATCCTTCAGGTTTAACTTTCCTATTGATAAAGACTCCCTCAGTTTAAGCTCTGTGTAAGTTTTATGTTCCATTTTGCCAAAGAGCCTGAGATAGTCTTGCAAGGCTAATGGGTATCCTGTGATTGGGTTTTCCTTACCCTTGTTATGCAAATGAGAGAGAAAGATTGCTCCCTGTTCATCCAATACCCGCATAAACTCAAGGGACAATCCTGCCTTTGCCTCAACAAAATGAAAAGAATCCGAGCAGAGGATAGAGGAAAAATTTTTATCTTTGAATGGAAGAGGAAAATTTCCATCAAGGCAGAAGAAGCCTGTCTCTTTAGCAAAGAGCTTCCTGGCAAGATAGAGATTGGCAAAGTTTTTATCACAAAGGGTAATATTTTTTGGGTCAATCCACTTAGACAGGATAAAGGCTGTGTGTCCGTTGCCACAGCCAAAATCTAAAAGGCTGCCTTTTTCTCTGATAGCTGAAACTAAAGGCAGAAAGGATAGGAATGATGGGGCTGAAAACCTGAACCTTGAATACTCTGTCCAGAACCTGAAACCCCAGAGCCCCATTATCTTATAGAAGCTTATCCTGTGCAGAGCCGCCCAGGCAAAGAATGGGCTCCAGGACTCTTTCATCAGCAGATTGAATGCCGCAGACCTTGCCTTTCCCTTCTTTATCAGATGAACTGCCTTTTCTGTTGCCTTTTCTCTCTTCAGAACTAATATCCCGGATAAGAATGGCCAGAGGTTACAGGAACACTCAAACAAGCCATCTCCCCACTCAATATCCCAGGGCTTTAGCCTTCCTGCACAATACGGACAAGTCAATTCCTCAATATCCATTGTGAAAAGGATACGCAAAATCTGGTTATTGTGTCAATGTCAATCTTTTTATCATACCACCCCAACCGGGTCAATATCCCTTATCAACTCAACCTCACCTGTTGACTATATGTCTGGATAATAACCCTATCTGGCACATCCCCTCTTCCTGACCTTCCAGAAACTTGTGTCAGCAAAGAGAATGTCTTCTTAGCGGCTCTAAAGTCAGGCAAAGATTAGATGATAAGAAAGTTAGAAGTTCTTGCTTGACAGCACTCAGAAAATTTCTCATAATATATAAAGGTGAAAATATGAGTCAGTCAATTCCTGTAAACCCTGCAATTCTGCAATGGGCGCGTAAACATCTGGTTTTTCCGTTGAGGAAGTGGTTCATAAACTTGACAGGAAAAGCATCACTGCCGATACAGTAATTGCTTGGGAAATCGGCGATAGTTCTCCTAACTATCTTCAATTGGAAACACTGGCTTATAAGATTTACAAATAGATGATCGTTCCTTGCGGGGTGATGATAAACGAATCGAGATGTCGTGCAATAGCTTTACCGGGGCATTTCTCGTTCCTGATAGTAACACTTTACTCATCTGAAGAAAAGATTAACCTTTAGGGGCGCAGAGGGCACAGAGAAATAAAATATCTACTTTGAATTTAACCTTATCCATAATTATCTCAGCGAACTCTAAAGTTCTCTGCGGTGAATAATTCCC
>JAZDOR010000151.1:0-27470 GCA_043798435.1 bacterium | reverse complement strand
TAAATGATGCTATCATTGATGGCAGAATTCGCGGGGTAGTAGGTATCGTTGGGTGCAATAATCCAAGGGTAAGGCACGACGATATTCATATTACCCTGGCTAAGGAATTGATTGCTCAAGATGTGCTTGTTGTTTCAACAGGTTGTGCGGCAATGGCTTTTGGAAAGGCAGGCTTGCTGGTTCCAGAGGCAGCAAAATATGCAGGTCCCGGACTTTCTGAAATATGTGAAACGGTTGGTATTCCGCCGGTACTTCATTGCGGGAGCTGTGTGGATAACTCAAGGCTGCTGATTGCCTTAAGTGAGGTAGCTAATATAGGCGGATTGAGTGATGATATTGGAGGGCTTCCTGCTTGCGGGTGTGCCCCTGAATGGATGAGTGAGAAGGCCATTGCCATTGGACAGTACTTTGTTGCCTCCGGGGCACCGGTATTATTTGGTGTAGGCTTCCCGGTTACCGGTTCTGGCATGAGTAATTTATTATTCAAGGAATACTGTGATGAGTATAATGCTTGTTGGGCAGTTGAGCCTGACCCAGTCAAACAGGCAGAAATACTTGTCAAATGGATTGATGCTGCCCGCGTTCGATTAGGTATAAAGGAAAGACCAGAGCGAGTGCTTTATGATATGGTTATGAGAAGGGAGTTGAAGTTTTAGGGGGGAAAGGAGAAGATGGGGAATAGGAGAAAAATATTCATTGCAAATTGCAAAATTAGCATTTAGCATTTCAAATTTAGCATTTTAAGATTTATTATAAGAGCTGAACTTTTGCGTTTTTCTCTAAATGATAGATTTTACTTAAGCTTTTTTCATCTTCTGCCGATATATTATTCTGCCGATATATTATTAGGAGGGGATGAAAATGCCTATTATTTCTGTCCCCAGATATTCTTTTAAGTAGCCTAAGTATATTTAGGCCATGCTTTAGAAACAATCCTCAGTTTAAGAACTTCTGCTTCTATATCCTGGGGTTAATTCTTTGCCTTGAGGCTCGTAATATCAAAGACATCTTTTGATCAATTGCGAAAAAAAGACCAGAGTTCCTTGAATCGTTTTTTAACTTCAGTCTCCTTGGTTAAACAAAAAACTTCGACAAAAAAGAAGAGAGTTAATCAAGGCAGTCTATGGAGATCAAAGAAAAAAGATTTTCTCTTGCCTCTCTTATAGTAGAAATCCCAAAGATTGGTGAAGTCTGTTTGGGGACAGAACAAGGAGATGAAACAATAATGAAAAGATGAAAAATTTGATTGGAAAGGAACCTGATTATATCATCAGCACTTGTCTTGATTGGGAAGATAACGAAGAATCTCTCTGTCTATCTCTTTCGTGGTCTTATGGAGAACTTCTATCTGGCACTCTAAACAGTACTTAGGATTAAGGATTGTGGCAGTATCAGATGCGGAAACTAAGAGGTATCATTAAACACTGGCACTCAAAGTTTACCGTTTACATTCTCCTCATCCTGATTAACCTGAAGAGTTCCTTTAATGGTTCTCATAAGACTATCGGTCAGACCTGTGGGACAGGGCAAGACAACTATTTTTCTTTAGGGCTCTTTAATCTGGAATTGGCAACAGGGAAAAATGAGAAAGCCCATCGAATCCAAAGTTGACAACTCTCTAAAAAACGCAAAAGTTCAGTTTAAAAGATAAAGTCACCTTTATCTTCGCTACCCATGATTATAAGGTTATGGAGCTGGCAAAGCGGGTTATTCAATTGGTAGATGGTAAAATTGTCTCGTAAAATTATTAAACACTTGAAAAACTGGAACCTTTGAATCCTGGACCCCTTTTATCACATATTTTTTTTGCTAAATCACATTTTCATTAGGTATACTTGGGCATACAAAGTAAAATACAAAAAGAATGAAAGCAAAAGACTTAAAAGGTAAAAAAGTAGGCCTGGCTGTCTCTGGAGGACTGGATAGCTGCACTATTACTCATTGGTTAGCCAATAATGGTGCTAAGGTGGTCTGTTTGGTGGCTGACCTGGGTCAACAGGATGAGCAGTTAGAGGTAGTGCGGCAACGGATGCTTGATTGTGGGGCATTAGAGGTAACAATTGTTGATGCTAAAAGCCAGATTGCTGAGGCAGGCTTAGAGGTAATTCAAGCTCAAGCAAGATATGAGGGTGGGTATTGGAATACCACAGGCATTGCTCGTCATATTACTGTCCAGGTGCTTCTGCCAGAGCTTGCTTCCAGAAAGATACCTATCTTTTCTCATGGAGCAACTGGACGGGGCAATGATCAGGTTCGCTTTCAATTGGCAACAAATATGCTGGCTCCACAAATTGAGGTCTATGCACCCTGGCGCGACCCAGCTTTTCTCTCTGCCTTTGGTGGTCGCAAGGAGATGATCGAATATTGTGAAAAAAATAATCTGCCAATAAAGGCAACCCTTGAAAAACCTTATTCAACCGATGCCAATCTGCTGGGCCTGACCCATGAAGCAGGTAAATTAGAACTGCTTTCAACACCAGCTGATTTTGTAAGACCAGAAATGGGCGTTCTTCCTAAGGATGCAAAAGATGAGGAGGATGTAGTTCAGGTGAGTTTTTCTGAGGGTGTTCCTTTGTGTATAGGGATGAGGGATGAGGGATTAGGGATGAGGACATTGGTGGAGATTTTTCAAGAAGCTAACGAAATAGCTGGAAGGAATGGGGTTGGTATTAATCTGCATACAGTGGAGAATCGGTTTGTGGGTATCAAGAGTCGCGGCGTCTATGAATCGCCTGGTATGGAGCTTTTGGGTCAATGCTATGAATACCTTCTCCAGTTAATTTTGGACAGAAGAGCAAGAGAGTTTTTTGACTATATCTCCAAGCAGATTGCCAAACAGATATATCAAGGTTATTGGTTTGACACAGCCAGTCAAATGATGAGGGCATCTTTAGCACCAATTACACGGTTAATAAGCGGAACTATTGTTGTCGGGCTTTATAAGGGCCGAATAATCTTTGACCAGGCAAAGGATATTCCCCATTCTTTATACTCTGACCAAAGGGCTTCAATGGAAAAAATAGGTGAATTTGATCACCAGGATTCAGAAGGATTTTTGAAAGTGCTGAGTATAAGCGCCAAAGCCTTAGCTACCGCTGGACAGATAGATTTACAATAGCACACGGATGACACTGATGAGACGGATTTACACGAATTTTTTCTTTATCTATAGTCCATCCGTAGTATCCGTGTCATCTGCGTGCTATTTTATCTCTTATCATCGCAACCCCTTTTCCCTTTTATAATCCAAAAGACTCCTTGAGCCTGTCCATAATCCCTTTTTCCTCTTTGCCACCGTGCAGCTTTTCAAACTTAGTAAGAAGCTCCTTCTCTTCCTGGGTAATCTTTGTGGGTGTAACCACAATCACCCTTACCAGCATATCACCTTTCCCAGAACTATGCAAATGGTAAAGCCCATTTCCTCTTAGCCTAAAAACCGTATGGGTCTGAGTTCCCTGTGGAATCTTAAGATGAGCCTTCTTTCCATCAATTAAAGGGACTTCTGTCTCTCCGCCTAATGATGCCTGAATAAAGCTTATTGGTTGATTGCAGATAAGATTATCTCCTTCCCTGAGAAAGAGCTTGTGTGGTCTTACCCTGACCACCACATAGAGGTCACCAGGGGGACCGCCTTTCTCTCCGCCATCTCCCTCTCCAGTCATTCGTATCCTCATTCCATCCTCTATCCCGGCTGGAATCTTTACCGCTATCTGCCTCTTCTTCTCTACTGCCCCAGAACCCCTGCAGCTTCTGCAAGGATTAGAGATTATCGTTCCCACCCCTCCACATTGGCCGCAAGTCCTTCTGAGAGAGAAAAACCCTGCAGACTGGATTGTTTCACCCCTGCCATTACAAGAGGAGCAGGTCTTTCTACCGCTTCCCCTCTCAGAGCCATCCCCAGAGCAGGCAGGACAGGTCTCTCTCCTACCCACCATAATCTGCCTTTCTATCCCAGAGGCAACATCGGAAAGTTCAATCTCAAGGTCATACCTCAGGTCTGCTCCACGGGATACCCTCTGGCCACCCTTCCTGCCAAAGATTGTCTCAAATATCCCTCCACCAAAGACATTACCCAGGATATCTTCAATATCTGTGAAATGGGTAAAATCGGACCAGCCAAACCCTTCTGTTCCAAAGGTATTCTTTAATCCTTCATGGCCAAACTGGTCATACTGGCCCCTCTTCTTTTGGTCAGAGAGAACCTCATAAGCCTCTGAAAGCTCCTTGAATTTTTCTTCTGCCTCTTTGTTTTGTCCAGCTATATCTGGATGATATTTCTTGGCGAGTTTTCTGTAGGCACTCTTTATCTCATCAAGAGAGGCACTTTTAGCCACCCCTAAGACCTCATAGTAGTCCTTCTTCATAGTGTATAGTGTATAGTGTATGGTGTATAGTGTATAGTGGTCAAGGTTATACCTCAAATTGACTGTTTGGGCTATAGTAAGAAGGGAAATTATTCATTGCAAATTGCAAATTTAGCATTTATCATTTCAAATTTCAAATTTGCAATGTTAAATTTGCAATGTTTTTTTCACACCCTCTTTTTATTTTGTTGCAGGTCTTTTTGCCCGAGAAAAACCCCCTCCTGTAAAACCATCAAGTCTGGCAGCAAGTTCTTCAACCAGCAACTCCTTAGTCAGCCTTTTTGAGTCATCTTTTTCAAACGGAAGTTCTGCCAAAAGCCTCTTTCTTTCAAAGTAAATTCTGTTCACCTCATCTAAGATGTCGTTTCGCAGGTCAACCATCAGCTTTGAACGACTATCTATTGTGGTCTGGTCACCGCTATAGATAAGGTCGCCAAGATTCCAGCCAAGGGATACACTCCAGTCATTTGGTCCTATGACATAGTCTTTGGTCGTAGATTGGTAACTGCTGATGGTCTTAGAATAGTTCAGGGAGAAATCAGGAAGTAGTGCCTTGCATTTTGCCTGCTTTCTCCACTCGGTTATCTTTTCTGGGCTTACCTCTGCGTATCTTATCGCCATTTGCTGGACAGAAAGGTAATCTATCTCATCCTGCTGCCCAGAAACTTCTTTTTCATTGCTCTCGGCTTGGAACTCAAAGATCCCTTCCTTTGTGGCTACTAATAATGAGGAGTGATGAAGGCTAAAGTCTATTACCCTATAGGTTAAACCAGGAAGCCTTAATAAACCCTCTTTTGTGAGTTTGTAAATCCCTCCTTCGGAAGCTATGTAAAGAGAATCGGAAGATACGATAAGTTGTTTGATGGGAGATAGGGGAAGCCAGACCCTGTCCCAGTTTGCACCCCTATTCTCTGTGACAAAAAGCCTCTCTCCTTTAGAGAAGAAGATTTTCTCTTTATCACAGGCTACATTTAAGCAAGGTTCTTCTTCATCTTCTTCTTCATCATCATTACAAGAGGTAAAAAATATCCTTTTCCACCCCCCATCTCTCATCCAGCATCCAGATTTTGTGGCTATTACCAGCTTATCTGAAAAAGCAATATCTAAAACCTCTTCAGAAAATAGTTTGTTCCAGCTTTTTCCTCTGTCCTTACTTTCAAATAAGCCGTTACTTCCTCCATAAAAAAGGCTATCTTCCTGAATAAGGATGGAGCAGACACTGCCCTCAGCTATCTTTCTGATACCCTCTTCATCCACTATGTAAAGTCCATCATCTGTGCCGACAAAGGTTCTGCTGCCATTTGGAGCTAAGCCCAAAACCTTCTTTCCATGTAAAACTTGCGACCATCTGTCTTCAAACAAAAACAGCCCTTTTTCTGTTCCAACAAGGATATTTTCGCCAGACTGCCTTAAACAAGAAGGAGATTCTCCTATAAAATCAAGATTCCTCCACTGGCAAAAAGCAGTTTGGCTTGCCAAAAGAAAGATACAAATTCTTTTCACCCCTATAAATTAAGCTGATAGAAAGAAAAAGTCAAATTTTTATTTTTTTTGACAAAGACTTAAATTAAAGGTAAACTTGTTATGTGAAAAGGGGATTTACTTTGATTGAATTATTGGTTGTGGTGCTGATTGTAGGTGTGACCCTTTCTATTATTGTCCTTTCCACAAAAAAAAATATTGAAAAAATGAGGCTTAAAAAGGCAACTCAAGACATTATTAGTGACCTTCAATTTGCCCAAGAGGAAGCAAAGAGTATGGGAACGCAATCTGTAAGAGTTACCTTTGGCACAGTGACTGGAGGATGGGCAGGTACATATACGGTGAGGAGAGGAGATGGTAGCCTCGTTATAAACCCTTTATGGCAAGAGCAGACAGAGGAGAAACGCAATGAGATGAAGAATTTTGGTCTTAAACCAGGAACAGAGACGATTGAATTTGCTACAAGAACAGCCTTTGTCAGTGCTGGTACTGAGACAATAATTACACTTTTTTATAGAAATGGGACTCGCACTGTGAGAGTTGCCACTCTTGGTCAGGTAAGGGAGGTAAAGTGAAAGTCAAAAGTAAGGTGGAGGTAAAATGAGAGGGTTTACCCCGTTAGAATACCCCGTGGGAAAAGATGGGGATGATATTCAAATGTTATCTACTTTTTCACGAGGGGTAAATACCCCTTGTAAAATTCTAACGGGGTTTACCTTAGTGGAGGTGCTGGTGGCTATGACGATCTTTGTAACAGCTGTTGTTTCTCTAATAGGAGCCTTTATTTATTCGCAAAGGGCTATTATCTTTGCTAAGCATAAACAGCAGGTCGTATTCATTTTACAAGAAAGGATAGAGCAGGTAAAGAATAGTGATTGGGGAACAATGACAAGCAATGGAGATTTGGTTTTGAATGTGATGGGAACAGTTACCAAAAAAATAGAAGCGATTGAATATGAAACGAGTCCAGGGACAATTACCCTTACAATACCTAATTCCGATAAGATAGAAGCTAAGATATGGGAGATAAACCTGTTGGATTTAAGCGAAAGTAACAAAGTATCAACTGCTACAACAACAGGGGCTGTTCCCTATAAGCTAATACTGGATATTGATACTTATTCAAATAAAATAATCGGAGGGACATTTACTTTCATATCAACATGGATGGAAGAGGGAAGGAAGGTTAATACAATGTTTCCAATGTATGTTGCCTGGTACCCACCTAAGGAGTCAGAATGAAGAAGAGAGGCATGACCTTAGTCGAGTTAATGGTTGCCCTTCTTTGTATGACGGTAATGATGGGTGTTGTCTACCAGTTGATTGTCACCACAGAGAGGATACAAATCCACACAGGTGTCAGGGCAGAGGCTGAGTATAATATCAGGGAGGCGATGGACCTTATGCTTTATGAAATACGGCATGCCGGGTATAGGTATTATGATAATATGGAAAAAGGAGGTAATCCTTATGTTTTTGCAAAAGTAGTGAACAGGGTGGGAACAAATTCTGATGCAGGAACACTCACATTCTCTGCAGACCTTAATGAAAGTGGAACAGTATTAGACGATGAGATAATCAGTTATCGCTTGAATGACAACAATATTCTTGGGCGGCGGGTACATCAACAGGCAAATTGGGAAATGGTTGCTAATAATGTTCAGGATATAAAGTTTAAATACTTTAATAAAAAGGAGCAAGAGATACCTCCTGTTGATATTCCAGCAAGTGCAACAACAATAAGGAGAATAGACATAGCCGTTGATTTTGCCTATCCAGTGAAGGGTGAAGCAAAGACATTGACCACAAGACTTAGTACATCTGTCTATTTTAGGAACACTTATAATTTTGATTGAAGAATATAATCACGAAACTTTGGAAAAGACGAAACAGGAGAAAAAAACTAAAAGACAAATATTTAGACACAGATTCACACTGATAGACACTGATAAAGAGAGATTATAAATAGAGGAAATATTTAATCAGTGAACATCTGTGTAAATCAGTGGCTAATAAATTTTTGTGCCTTTGTGGTTCAATCGTTTTTTCTCGTGCAGTAACTTTCGGGTTTCATACTTTCGGGCTTTTGTGTTTCTTTTAATTTAAGGAGGAGCAGGCTATGAAAAAAGATAGAAAAAAAAGGGGTGTGGCTTTGGTTTTAGCCATAGCTGCTGTCTTTATTCTGCTTTTTGTGGGCATAATATTGGTTGTTCTGGCAAGAAGGCAATTGCAGTTAGCTACCTCCTTGAAGTTTAGAACAGAGGCGTTTGCTAATGCCGAGACAGGGATAGAGAAGGTAATGGCCAGGTTTAGAACATACAGGGTGCATAACGAAGCTCTTGTTCAAGCCATTGATGAAAAAGGGTGTAAAGTCGGAGTAAGGTGGTTTGATCGGCATCCTTTACCAGGGTATCAGATTAGTCCAAAGCATTTAGCTGGATCAAGTTTTGAGGGATTTTATTATCATGGAACATCTACTGGCACAAAGGGAGGTGCTGAGAGAAAAATCCATTTTACTGTAGTAAGGGTTTATCCAAGGGAGTGGTAATAATGAAAAAGATTTTGTTATTCTTGATTGCTGGTGCTTTTTTTCTTTCATCTGCAGGGTGGTGCAGGGAAGGAGACTGCGATGATGCCAAGATAGTCTATCTTTCTGCCTTTGAGGTTGACCCAAACCTCCTTATTATCTTGGATAACTCAGCCAGTATGAATATTATTGCCCAACCTACAGTGGAAAATGGGTATACATGTACGACTGGAATAGAAGAGGAATATATCTATGACTCAAGCAAAACCTACTCAACACCATTTACGAAGGAGCTGCAGGTGACTTCCGATGGATGGAAAGTGATTGGAGAAAGGAGCCCGGGGGTATGGATCTTTGCCTATTTCGTAAATAATGACCATAGTGGTAACTATGGAGGAATTTATGAAGCTAACTACCTTAACTGGTTGTTAAAGAAAGCACATTTGGAGACTGTTGCATTTGCAGATTATGGAACTGATAAATTCTATAGAATAGAGTTAAAAAGGGTAAATGCTGGGTATATAAAAGGGATACCCAGATTTGTTCGTGATTTGACAGATGAGGAAGGACTCGCATTCTTGCAGACTCAAAACCAAGCAACTCCAAATCGCACATGGCTTGACTTCTATCTTTCAGATGACACGATTCAAGGAGAACCCTGGTATAATTACTGGTATGATAAGCCAGCAAGTAGAATGAATGTTGCCAGATATGCTTTATGTGAGCTTCTCAGAACAGACCTGAAGAAGATTGACCCTGCTTGGGAATTTAAGTTTTGCTATGGTCTGATGACCTTCCGTAATTACCACGATGATAAACAGCTTATATATTGGCCCCCTTGGGCTACAGCTGAGGGAACTGATACATCTCAATGGGTGGCCAGGGGCGGAGAGCTTCTGGTGCCAAATGGAACGCTTACCAAAACACACCTTGATGATCTTCAAAGCCATATAGCAACTATAGAGGCAATGTGGCTTACCCAGCTTGGAGAAGCAGTCTATGAGGCTGGTGCTTACTACACAGGAACAGATACATATTTTTGTGTCGCCAGGGGCACAGGAGAGCCACCTGTAACCCCTCCGCCTACACAGCGTAAAATAATAAAAGGGACAGGAACAACCTATGTGTCTCCTATCCAGTGGTGGTGTCAGGACAGCAATATTCTACTTATCACAGATGGCTATCCTACCCATGATACAGAGGTTCCGCCCTTAAAGAAACTTGGTTCTCTCGTAGTGAACCAAGAATTTAATGCTACAAGTGATTATGTCTTTTTTGACTATGACGGAGATGGCAAAGAACCTCCACTCTATCAGGAACGCAATCCTGAAGCTTCAGGAGAGAAGTGGAATACATCTGGAATTGGGTGTTTTGGGTTGATGGGAGGCAGTAATGATTCATGGTGTAGCCACTATTTAGATGATGTGGTTGAGTACTACTATAAAACAGATGCAGTCAGTTGGGATCCATACAGTCAACTTCAGCGTATCAACACTTATATTGTTGGCTTTGGGTATGACTCGCCATTTCTTAAAGAAGCAGCAGAAGACACTTATCCTGATGGTTCGTATAAATCTACTAACTACTTGGGTCTTAAAGAGAATCAACACAGGTATTTTACAGCTACATCTAAAAAGAAGCTGGCAAAAGGGCTGATGAGTATCATACAGGATATTATAGACAGGATGTCCTCGTCTGTAGCTGTGGCTGTCTCCCTCTCCACCTCACAATCTCAGGCTGAAGACAGAATTGTCAGGGCAAAGTTTGACCCAGTTGGATGGAAGGGCTATTTTCAGGCATACGAGGTGCCATATTGTGCAGGGAAAAATGCTATAAAACCACCTGAAACATCATGCACACAACCATATAAATGGGAAGCAGGCGAGAGGCTTGGCACAGAAACAAAGGAGCATAAGGATAATGAAAGTTGGAGCTGGAGAGATTTGGGGGGTAGTGCTGAGGAAAATAGAAATATGTATACATCTGTCGGTGGAGGTGGAGATAAACTGAAGTTTATACCAACAATAGATACTAACTTTAATGCCTTAAAAAATCTTCTTAGAGGAACATCAACTGAGGAACAGTTACCAGATGACTATATAAAGACCATTATGTGTTGGACAAGGGGCGAATACTGGGTGGATAGTACAAATACAAGCACAGGGTTTAACCCAGGAAATAATGTCTTTCTCCCTGATAAATATTCCTGGCTTCAGCCACGGGATAAAGGCTGGAGGCTTTTTGAGATTGTCTATTCTACCCCGGTTGTTGCGGGTGCTCCAAATGCCTGGTATGGAACAACATCTTATACAAAAGACTTTGCAGGGAGAGAGGATATGAAGAAGAGAAAGAGGGTGGCCTATGTTGGGGATAACGGCGGCAGTCTCCATTGCTTCAAGCTCATAAATGATGAAGAATACTGTGACAAATGTGAGAAAAAACCGATGCCTGACAAAGTGGATCGTCCTTTCTGCGAGGGCTGGGAGAACTGGGCCTACATCCCTTCCAATCTCCTTGGCCAACTTCAGTATAAGGCAGAAAAGAATCACTGTCGCTTTTCTATGGTTGACCTTGGCTCTGTAAAGTATGATGTCCTTTTTCCAGACTCTTCTGGTTATGACTATTTTAATGATGGAATGAGTCAAACTAATAATTGGCGAACAATACTGATTGGAGGGGAGCGGGCAGGTGGGAGTCAATGGTTCTGCTTAAATATTACCCAGCCAGATTGTATGACTTACCCTAATACCAAGACTGTCTTATGGGAGTATTCCAACAGGGAGATGTTAGGGGATAGCTACTCCTACCCTGAGGGAGGAAGGATAAAAGATGCAAGTGGAGAAAAGTGGTTGGCATTTCTAACCACAGGACCCCAGGCCACAAGCACTCTTCCTTACATTATTCCCTTAGATATTACAAATGGCACTCCTTATGGTACACCTATTATAGTGAAGGATAGCCTTACTTCAGAATATGCCACATCTCCCCTGACCTCCTGCTCAGCCTTAGATTTTGCAACTAAAGAATCTGGAGGAAGGGGGTTTGATGATGTCATAGATGTGCTCTACTTTGGAGATGCAGGTGGAAACCTTTGGAAAATGAAGGTTGGCTCTACTACAAATCCTCTACATCCTTGTTGGGAGCCGCGGATCTTCTTTAGGGCAAAAGACTCAAATGATAAACCCCAACCAATCGTTGTCTCTATCTCTATAGCCTTTAATAATGACTATTATCCAACCCTATTCTTTGGTTCTGGAAGGTATCTTACTAAAAGTGACGCTGTTTCAACCCAGACCCAGAGCTTCTATGCCGTTATAGATAAAAAGCCCTGGGAGCTTCCTAAAGTAGCTTCTGATATTCTTGAAAGAAGCAACTTAGATGAGATAGGGTTTATAGATCATGGAGCGCCAGAATGTGTGGCAGGAGATAAAGGGAACACCTTTATTCCTTATGGGACAAGGTCAACATATGTGAAAGTAACGGTTGTTGACCCAAAAGGTTGGTTCTTAGACTTTACCTATGTAGGCTGTGATGGTCAGACCGAGAGGGCACCAGAGCCAGCCCTTGTCTATGGCGGCATTGTCTTCTTCACCTCTGTTGTTCCAAATACGCAGCCCTGTGAAGCAGGGGGATATGGCTATATCCATGCCATGGGCTACCTGACAGGAAAGATAGAGGAGGAGATAATAATTGGTGCAGAGATGATGACCTCGATCTTTCTTGGAAAAGGTGCACCCTCTCGACCAATCATTGATGTGGGAAGTAAACAGTTATTGGTTCAGATGAGTGAGGGTGATGTACTTAAGACTGTGTTTATTAAAACACCAAGCCAGGAGGCACAAGTCATGAACTGGGGAGAAGAAGGCATAATAAAATGTCATATCTGCGAAAAGAATATAACCCATTTAACATATTAGGAGGAAAAAATGAAAAAACTGTGTGGATTCTGTGTCTGTTTGATATTCGTTATTGGTCTGGGCATATCTTTTGTTAGTGCCAAAGGGGTTTCGCCTGTTGAAAAAAAGAAAAAGGAGACAATACTTCCCCAAAAGGGTAAAAAGACGCTAACAAAGGTGATAAAGCCTGCTCCCTCTGCCCTGGGACAAAAAGTCCCATATCCAAGAACCGCTGCCCTTAAACTCCAGAAGTATGGAAAGATGCCAGCTCCAGATGGAAGTGAGATGAAGCTCATCACAGAAAAGGAGTTTAAAAAATTTGCTGATATTCCATAACTTGATAGTATAGGAATTTACTTTGTAAAATGAAGGCTATTATTGCTGGATTTTCTTTAGATGCACTTCCAATATTCTCAGATTTCAGAGAGGAAAGGATAGAAACAGAAAGGGGCAAAGCAATTGTCTTTGTGAAAGATTCCTGGGTATTTTTGCCAAGACACGGTCCAGATAAAACCATATCGCCACACAGGATAAATCAGGCGGCAAATATATCCGGTCTAAAGGAGCTTGGCGTAACTGCTATATTCTCAATAAACTCAACAGGCAGTCTGAAGACTGCTATCACCCCACAGGATTTTCTTGTCCCTGATGACTATTTCTGCCTCTTTCCAAAGACATTTTATGATGATAAAATAGTTCATATCGTTCCAGAGTTAGATAGAGGCATCAAAAGAACAATTATAGATGTAGCCAGAAAGGCAGGACTCAATCCAATAGATGGAGGGGTCTATGTCCAGACAAAGGGTCCTCGGTTTGAGACAAAGGCAGAGGTAAAATTTCTCAAGACCTTGGGTGATGTTGTGGGAATGACTATGGCAGATGAAGCCACCATTTCCCAGGAGCTTGACATACCTTATGGCTCCCTATGTTCAATTGATAACTACTGCAATGGAATAATAGATGAGCCCTTAACATTAGAAGAGATGAAAGAAAACTCCCATCAAAAAATAGAAAAGCTCAAAGCATTTCTCATCAAGCTTTTAGAGGAATAATACGAAGTCGCCTTCAAACGCTAACTAAGTCAGTAAGTAAAAATAACTTCCACATCTTGCTTGTCTTTTGCTCCGTCTTCTGCGTTATGCCAAAGGTTACATAGCGTTGCTATGCGCCCTTTGGCACGCCTTGAATACGAAACAAAATCCTACGCAATATATGGAAGTTATTTTTACTCACTTCCTAAGGTTGGCTTCGTCACGGTTCCTTCAACATACTGTTTAGTATGTTTTCACGCCTCCTCCTTAGCAGCCTTGTTATCATTTTGAAGCAAGCTTCGTATGATACCAATTCGCATTCAAACGCTAATTAAAATTGGCTTCGTCACGGCTTATCCTTGCCACCTTGTTATCATTTTGAAGCAAGCTTTGTATGAATCCCTGACACCCGAATCTTTTATCTATAGGTTTTACAAGTATTGGTTGACTCTAAAAGAGCTTTTGAGCTATAATCTGAAGCATGAAGAAAAATCCATCCATCAATGAAACAAGTGATAAAGCTATGAAGGGTCTTATAATCGTTGAATCTCCAACAAAGGCAAAGACTATAAGCAAGTATTTTGGCAGCAGGTTTAAGGTGATGGCCTCTATGGGTCATATCAGGGACCTGCCAGAAAAGGAGCTGGGGGTAGATGTTGAAAACTCTTTTAAGCCAAAGTATGTCGTCACTGAAAAGGGAAAGAAGATATTGCCAGGCTTAAAACTGGCGGCAAACCAGACAGAGACCATATTCTTAGCCGCAGACTCAGACAGGGAGGGAGAGGCAATATGCTGGCATATAGCTATGGAGCTTGGAAAAAAGAAGATGTCCAGACTCCTCTTTCACGAAATAACCAAGGAGAAGATTGAGGAGGCTCTCTCTCATCCCACAGAGATTGACACAAAAAAGGTAGATGCCCAGCAGGCAAGGAGGCTCTTAGATAGGCTTGTTGGCTATAAGGTCTCACCCCTCTTAGGAAAGAATGTGCAAAAAGGGCTATCTGCTGGAAGGGTTCAAAGCGTGGCACTCAGGATAATAGTAGAGCGGGAGCTTGAGATAGAGGCGTTTGTTCCTGAGGAGTATTGGACAATTACCGCTTTACTCTCAAAAAATGGCAAAGAACTTTCCGCAAAGCTTACAGAAAAGAATGGGAAGAAGATAAAGATACAGAATAAAGAAGAGGCTGATGCTATTCTTTCTGAGCTTTCAGGCAAGGATTTTGTGGTGCAAAAGGTTACGAAAAAACTGAAGAAAAGAAGCCCTTCTTCGCCATTCATCACCTCAAAACTCCAGCAGGAGGCTTTCTCCAAATTGGGATTCGCCTCCAAGAAGACAATGTCTGTTGCCCAACAGCTCTATGAAGGAATAGATGTTGGTGAGGGCCCTGTTGGCTTAATCACCTATATGAGGACAGATTCAGTAAGATGCTCTGATGAGGCTGTGGCTGAAACAAGAAGATGGATTGAAAAGGGGTTTTCTGCACAATATCTTTCAGAGAGACCACGGGTATTTACCAATAAGAGCAAGGCTCAAGATGCCCATGAAGCAATCCGACCCACATCTTGCGACAGGAATCCTGAAGGGATAAAGAGCCATCTTACTTCCGACCAATTTAAGCTCTATAACCTTATCTTCAAAAGGTTTGTCTCCTCACAAATGGCAGATGCAAAGATAGAGGCGACAGATGTGGAGATAGCTTGTGGAGATTATACATTCTCTGGAGGTGGCTCTACACTCCTTTTTGATGGATACCTCAGGGTCTGGGAGTATGATTTAGAGAAGGATAAGGTTATTCCAGTACTTTTGGAAAAGGATATTTTGAACTTAAAAGAGCTTTCTCCGAAACAAAACTTCACCCAACCACCACCAAGATATACAGAAGGCACATTGATAAAGTGTCTGGAAGAGAACGGCATAGGCAGGCCATCAACTTATGCGGCTATTGTCTCTGTAATCTTTAACCGCTCGTATGTGGAGAAAGAGGAGGGAAAAATTAAGCCAACAGAGCTTGGTAAGACTGTCTGGGGGCTACTTTCAGAGAGCTTTTCAGAGCTATTTGAGGTGAAGTTTACAGCAAGGATGGAAGAAGACCTTGATAAGATAGAGGAGGGAGAGGTGGAGTGGCTTAAGATATTAGACCAATTCTGGGGACCCTTCTCCAATTCACTTTTAGAGGCAAAGGTAAAGATGCGGAATATCAAGAAAGAACAAGAGAAGCCTACAGATATAATCTGTGATAAGTGTGGAGCAAATATGGTGGTGAAACCAGGCAGGTTTGGGGAGTTTCTTGCCTGCCCAAACTTTCCCAAGTGCAGGAATACAAGGCCGTTAGAAGGGGAGAAAAGAGCGCCGCCAGAAGAGACCGATAAGATTTGTCCAAAATGTAGCTCTATGCTTGTCATCAGAACAGGGAGGACAGGCAGGTTTCTTGCCTGCAAAGGCTATCCAAAATGCAAATATACAGAGCCTATACTAAAGATTCCCTGCCCAAGGTGCAAAGAGGGGATTTTAATCTTTAGAAACTCAAAGAGGGGTAGTTTCTATGGTTGCAGTAAGTACCCTACCTGCGACTACACCACCAGGGGTGAGTTTTTAGAGGAGACCTGCCCTCACTGTGCAAAAAACCTGATTAAGTATAAGGAGAGAATCTTTTGTGTGGATTGTAACTATACGAAGGAAAAGGAGTGAAAGGAAGGTGTCAGGTGTCAGGTATCAGGTCAATAGAATACCTGGAGCCTGATACCTGATGCCTGAAACCTATTGAAGAAGGTGTCAGGTCAATAGAATACCTGGAGCCTGAAATGAGAGTAAGCCATCAGCCATCGGCTATCAGTTTCTAAAGGGATTAGACCACAAAATGAAGAAGGTGTCCAATTGTGGAGTTTACTTTCCCCTCAATTTTCCTGGTTTTGGCTGAATGCTGATAGCTGACACCTGAACGCTTACAAATGAGAATACTTGGGCTTGATGTTGGGACAAAGAGGATCGGGGTGGCTATATCAGACCCAGACGAAATGCTTGCTTTTCCCCTTCTTGTGGTGGAAAGAGAAAGAGCAATAGAAAAGATAGCTGAGCTTTCTTTGGAGTATCAAGTAGCAAAGATTGTCTGTGGGCTGCCCCTTAAGATGGATGGCCAGACAGGAACACAAGCAGAGGATGTTTTGGCTTTTATTGGTAAACTGAAAGAAAAGCTGGATATTCCCATTGCTACCCTTGATGAGAGGTTATCTACAAAGCAGGTAGAGAGAGTATTGGGAAGCGGCAAAAAGCATAGAGGGGTTATTGACAAACTTGCTGCCCAGATTATCCTTCAAACCTGGCTTGATAGAAAAAGTTCTATGTTCTAAGTTCTATGTTTTAGGTTACAGCTTATTGTAATAAATTAAGAGGCAAAAATCCACAGATTTCACAGATTTTCAAAAAGGAAATTCCTATATAAAAAATTTATGCGATTAACCATAGTATTCATCTTGGCAGTCTTTTCAGTTCAGCCTCTCTACTCTGAGCAGATGACAGTGAAGGCAGATTCTGCTTCTTATATAAAGATGTGGGTGTTATGTCTAATATTGACTATATTTGCAGTTATATTTTCGGTTCAGCCTCTCTACTCTGAACAGATGACAGTGAAGGCAGATTCTGCTTCCTATAAGAAGCAAGAAGGGGTTTTGTATTTAGAGGGAAATGTCTGTTTAGTAAAGGGTTCAATCACATTGAAGTCACCCTTGGTCAAGCTCACGGGTGAGATGAATAACCCAAAGGTTTTGATTGCTTCTGAAGGCGTTTCGGTTTTAGATAAAGGAAGGGATGCAAGGATAAAGGCAAAAAAGATAGAGGCATTCTTGAAAGAGAAAAGGGCATCTGCAGAAAAGGATGTTGAGGTTGAGTTTTCAGGAAGGAAGATCTGGGCAGACTCTGCCAGGTATGACGGAGAAAAAAATATAGTTACTTTTACAGGCAGTTGCAAGGCTATTGACTCTACTGGCACATTTACCGCCAGCTCTATCCTTTACTTTATGGATGAAGACAGAATTCAGTTTAAGGGTGAGGTTGCGGGCTGGATTATATTTGGGAAAAAATGATAAAGATAACCGTTCCAGCAGACAAATCAATATCCCATAGGGCGGCAATCATTGGTGCTATCTGCAAAAAGGGGCTGAGGATACAGAACTATCTTAGGGCAGAGGATACCCTGTCAACCCTGTCCTGCCTGAAAGAGCTTGGTATATTGATAGAAGAGTGTAATGGAGATATCCTTATTAAAGGAGAAGGGCTAAAGGAAGCTAAAGCACCACTTTACTGCGGAAATTCAGGGACAACGATGCGGCTTTTGATGGGACTGCTCTCAGGGGCTACCTTCAAAACAACCTTAACAGGCGATACCTCTCTGAGTAAAAGGCCTATGGAGAGGGTGGCAAAACCTCTCAGAGAAATGGGAGCAAGGATAGCCACTGATGGAGGTCATTCCCCTGTAACCGTTATTGGAGGAAGCCTCTCTCCTATTTCCTACGAACTTCCTGTCCCCAGTGCTCAGATAAAGTCTGCTATCCTTTTGGCAGGGCTATTTGCAAACGGGAAGACAACTGTGGTAGAGCCTGGTATCTGCCGCGACCATACAGAAAGAATGCTTCTCGCCCTCGGTGCACCTATAAAAAAGGAGGGGCTAAAAACAGAGATTAAGGGGACTGTTGAACTTTTGGGAGAAGAGACTATAACTGTCCTTGGTGCACCTATAAGAAAGAAGGAGTCAAAGACAGAGGTTGA
Source organism: bacterium (assembly GCA_043798435.1). Classification (GTDB taxonomy): domain Bacteria; phylum UBA9089; class UBA9088; order UBA9088; family JAGUXG01; genus JAGUXG01. Next base: position 9,408 of record JAZDOR010000151.1, on the reverse strand, counting down.
GGGTCATGTTGAACTCTTGGGAGGAGAGACTATAACTATTCCAGGGGACTTCTCCTCAGCAGCATTCTTCATTGTCGCCTCTATTATTACAGGAAAACCGGTTGAGATTGCTAATGTAGGGATAAACCCGACAAGGACAGGTTTATTAGATGTGCTCAGGAAAATGGGTGCAGAGATTGAGATAAAGAATGAAAGGTGTGAGTTTGGAGAGCCTGTTGCTGATATTATTACTAAGGGTGGCCACCTTTCAGGGATTGAGCTTTCTCCTGAGATAGTCCCTCTGATGATTGATGAGATTCCAATTTTAGCTATTGCAGCTCTCTTTGCTAATGGCAGAACAGTGATACGGGGTGCAGAGGAGCTTCGGGTAAAGGAGACTGACAGGATAAAGGCTATGGTTAATGAGCTCAGGAAGCTTGAAGCAAACATAGAGGAGCTTCCAGATGGAATGGTGATTGAAGGAGGTGCAAAACTTAAAGGGGCAGAGGTCTCATCCTACAACGACCACAGAATAGCTATGGCTTTCTCAGTCTTAGCACTTGTTGTTCCTGATATCAAGGTAACAAACCCAGAGTGTGTCAATATCTCCTTTCCAGACTTTCCTCAGAGCCTCTCGTTATTCATCTAAACATAGAACGAAATAGTAAGCGTTCAGCAGTCAGCTATCAGCAGTCAGTAAATATGAGGGAAGGACTCAGGCTGAAAGCTGACAACTGATACCTGAATGCTTACTCTACCACTTAGCCACCTCTAATGCATCCTTCAGGGTTATCTTTCCGTCATAAAGCGACTTTCCGATAATGACACCATAAACCCCATATTCAGCAAGCTTTTTTAAGGAAATAATATCTGGCAAACAGGATACGCCACCTGAGGCAATTATCCGTAAACCCATTGTCTTCTTTCCAAGCTCTTCCAAAAGAGGAATGTTTGGTCCAGAAAGCATCCCATCAGTCTCAATATCTGTGACAATTATCTCGCCAAGACCAATCTTTCGTAAGCCTATTATGAATTCATCTACCTTATGATCGGAAACCTTCTGCCAACCAGAGATAGCAATTTTTCCCTCTTTGATATCAAGGCCAACAACTACCCTTTTTGCGGAAAATCTAAATAGAGCCTCTTCTAATATCTCTGGTTTGATAATAGCCACGCTTCCAAGAACAACCCTGCTGACCCCAAAATCCATCACCTCTTTAATCAACTCAAGGTTTCGTAATCCTCCTCCCATCTGAATGGGAATGCTGACATTATTACATATCTCCTCTATCACATCTAAATTTCCAGGCTGACCGAAGAATGCTCCATCTAAGTCAACTACATGAATCATTTTGGCGCCCAGTTCTTGCCATTTTAAGGCAACAGATACAGGCTCTTCAAGGTAGGTTGTTTGCTCAGAAAACTCACCCTTCTTGAGCCTGACTACCTTACCCTCACGAATATCTATTGCTGGTATAATTAGCATAGTGTTTAGCTTTTACCACAGAGAAATAAAAATAAATCTTGCCACAGAGAACACCGAGGTCACAGAGAATAAATCAGATTATTAGACACTGATTTATACTGATACTAACAGATAATTTTTAATTTTTATCAGTGTGTATCTGTGTCAATCTGTGTCAAAAGAATATTTGTGTTTAAGAATTCTGTTAAAGTCTCTGTGCCCTCTGCGACCTCTGTGGTTAAATATTTGCAAAGTTTTTCAAAAGTTTTACGCCAAGACTCCCGCTCTTTTCTGGATGGAATTGACATCCAAAGATATTGCCTTTGGCTACAACTGAATTAAATAAAAAATCAGAATACGATGTCCTGGCAATAGCCACATCCTCCTGGCAATCTGCATAGTATGAATGGACAAAGTAAAAGTAGCTCCTGTTTGGGATTCCAGAAAAAAGGGGAGAATCAGTAAATTCTATTGTATTCCAGCCGATATGAGGAATCTTCATCTTGCCTTCAAATCTTCTGACCGTCCCCTTGATAAGATCTAAGCCAGAAATCCTTCCACCCTCTGTGCTCGTAGGGAAAAGGAGTTGCATTCCAAGGCATATCCCCAAAATTGGTTTTGTCTTTGCCAATTCCTGAAGAAGGCTAAAGATGGAGGCTTCTTTCAAGTTAGAAACAGCATCAGAGAACGCACCAACACCAGGCAGCACTATTTTTTCTGCTTCCATCAACTCAAGCGGCGACCTTGTTATCTTCACCTCAGCAAACCTCTCCAGCCCTTTTTTTATAGAGTGAAGGTTTCCAACCCCACAATCAACAATGGCTATCATTTATTAGTTTATAGTTTATGGTCTATAGTTTATAGTCTATAGTTTATGGTCTATCAACTATCAACTATAAACTATAGACTATAGACTATACACTTTACTTTACCCAATCTAAGGGATCCTGAGGCTGACCATTCACCCTGATCTCAAAGTGAAGGGTAGGAGTTTCAATAGAGCCTGTACTTCCAACCGTTCCTATGGCAGAGCCTGTTGCTATAGCCTCTCCTTGTTTGACTGATATCTTATTAAGATAGGCATAGAGACTATAAAGCCCGCTGCCATGGTCTATCATAATCAGCTTTCCATAACCCACAAACCAATCAGCATAGACAACCTCTCCTGCACCTATTGAACAAACCTCTGTGCCTTGTGAAGCGGAAATATCAATACCTTTATTTATCATTACTGCCTTTGTCTCTGGATGTGTGTATCTGCCAAATTCCCTTGTAATCCTTCCACCAGAAATAGGCCAAACAAGCCCACCTTTTAGTTTGTAAGCCTCTCCTTCCTTCTTTGCCGGCTTTCTCTTTGCAGAAAGTTCAGCAATAAGACCCTCAAGTTTCTTTTGTTCCTCTTTCAGGACAGCTATCTTCTTCTTCTGTTTTTCTGCTTCTTTTTGTGTATCATCTAAGTTTTTTGCAATTATCGTCCTTTTCTCTTTCTCCATCTTTATATTAAGACTTACATCTTCCTTAGTCTTCTTTGAATGATCATAAAAATTTTCAAGTTTATTCTTCTCTATAAATGTTCTCTCTTTCTCCGTCTCAGACTCCTCTATCCTGCATTTATTGCTGTCTATTAAGAAAAAAAGATTGGGTCTCTGGTCTCTTTGCGAAAGCAGGAGATAAGAAATATTATCAGGTGGTTTAGAAAGCCAGGCTCTTTTGACAAGAGTAGCAAGGTTATCCTTTTCTTGCCCCAACTCCTCAGAAATAGAGGTAATCTTCTTCTCTGTCTTTTTCAGGTTTTTCCCTGTCTCTTTCAGGTGTTTTTCAGCCTCTATTGCCTTCTTCTCATTCTTTTTTTCTTTGAAAAGGGATGTCTCTATCTGCTTAGCAAGATTACTCTTCTTCTCTTCTGCCTTTTTCAGAGCATCTGTTGTTTTCTTTAGCTCCTCAGAGACATTTGAAAGATTCTTTTTCCCTTCTTCAATATCAGAAATAGAGGTAACCAGGAGCAAAATTAAAAGTGTCTTCATTGGACTTGTCGCAAAAATAAGAAAGGATATAAAAAGGCAGGGTTAGTTTTGGGTAGAAAAAAAGAGTATGTGTTTAGTATTCTAAAGCACAAATAAACGAATGACACAAAATACAGTTACAAAAAAATATAACTTTCATGCAGCTAATCTCAGCAATTCCTCCTTTATCGTGCATATCTCATGCTCTGCCTTTATCACCCTCATTTCCAGCACCTGATGTTCTTCCCGCCTGACAATTACATCATAAAGTCTGTCTATCCGACCAGTTATCCCATCTATCCTTCTGCTCTGGTCAACAAGATGGGTGTTTATATCGTCAATTCGTTTATTGGTATCATCAATCCGTTTATTGATAAGCTGAAGTATTGACTTAATCTCCTCATTCTCAGCCTTCATTCTTCCAAACTCAGGGAGGATAAGCTCCTGAATAACCTTTTTAATGCTTTCTGCTATCTCCATATTTTCTATATGATTATTTTAAGGAGTTCATCAAGACAATTCCCAAGAATATACCGACTGCCACCACTTCTTTATATCTTCTCTGAACCTTCTCTTCTTTAGCTATTACCTCTTTCTCTCCTGTTACCTTAGTAATCTCCTTGTCTTTTGCCACGACTACCTGCTGCGTTTCAATAAGTCTTCCTTCAGTTGTACTTAGCTCTCCCTCTGTTCTACCAAGCCTATCTTCTGATGCAGAAAGCTTTCTGGCAAGCTCCTCCATCCCTTTTTTCAGAAGCTCACTCTCTTCCTTCAGAGAAGATACATCTGATTCCAGCCTTTCCCTCCTTGCCTTCTCTTCTGGCGAGATTACTTCCTTAATAACCTCTTTTACTACCTCTTTCACCTCTACAGGTTTCACATCTGCGGGTTTTCCTTTAAGCTGGTCAATCTCTTTCTTTAGTTGATCAATCAACTCAGTTGATACACCCTTCTCTTTGGAAAGTTTAGCAAGCTCTGCCTCCTTATCAGCAAGCAACCTCGCCTTCTCTTCCTTTGAAAGAACCTTCATTCTCTCCATCTCTTCTTTCATTTTGGCCAGCTCTGCCTCTTTTTTAGCTAACTCTGCTTGTGTTTTGGCTAACTGTGTTTTCAGGTCTTCTTCTAACTCTGCGGGCTTTCTTACCACCAATCTTCCATCTTTAATGCCAATAGCCACTTTTTCACCAGGATATATCCAATGAGGGTCCGTAAACTTATTATAATCCTCAAGGCTTGGCCACTGCCAACATTTGCCTACATACTTTCCAGCTAAATCCCACAGTGTATCACCCTTTTGAATAATAATAATCTCATACTCTCCTTCCTTCAGCTCCTTTTGGGCAATCTTGCCAAAAGAGAGTGAAGCAAACCCAAAAACTATAACCAAAACAAGACTTAATATCCTCTTCATTTATACTCCTCCTTACTTGATTACACAGATTTCAAAAATGATTACACCGATTTTAGAAATTCTGATTTTAGAATCTCTTAAAATCTCATTGAGACTGAGACAAAATATTTATCAGCACTATATATCAAATCCTTAGCGATATAGGCACAATCAAGGTTCCATTTCTCATTCTTTAGACCTACGCCTGTAGTAAAATCTCCTCCATTTAGACCCATCCTGAGAAAGATGATATCAAAAACCTGAGTCTCTGCCCCAAGATTATACTTAATCTTCATCTTGTCCTGATCATCCCTCTTGTTATAAAGGTCAAGAGCCATCAATATATTGTAGCCTCCTTCTTTTTTGAAAAGCTTCAGATTCTGTTTTTTTGCTACTCCCAATGCCCATCCCATATCATAACTTACATCTTGAACCTTTGCCCCCAAATTCCTTACTGCAAAACCAACATTTATATCCTGAGGTATATTCGGTTTGTAAAGAAGCCCGCCGTCAAGAGCAAAGCCTGTGCCAGATTTTCTATTGTTTGAAAGAGAGAGTATCTTCATGCTTCCGCCTGCAGCCAACCTTTCGCTCACCATATTGGCATAGGAAACACCATACACAGATTCACTTGCCTCTTTTCCCCACATATTATCTGCCTTCTGGAGGTCTATTGACTGATTGATGTAAGAAAAACCAGTCTTTTCCCAGACAAGTCCTACATACTGATAGGTGATTTCATTCAGTTTATGGCTATATATATACATATTCTCCCTCTCCTTTATCCTGGCAAGCCCTGCCGGGTTGTAATAGAGACAGGATGAATCATCTGCTATAGCAGTAAATGCCCCTCCCATTCCCAATGCCTTTACCCCAACACCCTCAAGCTGAAAGTTGGCATATACTGAACCTGCCAACAATACCCCTATTCCTAAGACCAAAACCTTCCTTTTCATCTTTTCCTCCTTTTTTACTTTACGCTGCCTTTGCCTCTAAGACAAAGATCCTTTCCTTTAATTTGTTTATTGAATCTCTTAATTCCCTTGATAAAGCTAACTCATTGTCTATTCTCCGTAGCTCAACTTCCACAATACCGTCTGACCTTCTAATCTCTGCAATAAGCTCATTTCTAACCAAATCTATCTTCTCATCTACTGAAATTATCCTCTGACTAAGCTCACTTTTAACCAGATCTATCTTTTTATCTACCGCGTCTATCTTCTGACTGAGTTCACTGCGAACTAAATCTATCTTCTCATCCAGTCGCTTTATCTCTATATGAAGCGTCTTTATCTCCCCATAGATAGCCTTTATCTCTGGAGCAACAATATCCTGAAACGCCTTTTTGAAATCCTCATAAACACCCATTCTTGCACTTCCTTTTGCTTGAAACTATCTCACAATACAGATACCGCCTGTCTTTAGTCGGGTCTCCCCATTATCTTGAGCCTTGACCTGAATTTGAAAAACATAGAGACCAGGCTTTAAGTAGCTTCCACCATTGGTCTTGCCATTCCAGCCGATACTCTCCCTTGCATTTCCTGCACAATACTTTTCGTCAGCAACAGTACTCACAAGGTCACCTACTGTGTCATAGACCTTTATGGTCACATTGGCAGGCCTTCCAAGGTCAAACTGGAATGGGTTCCCCAATGGGTTATCCCTATCATCCACTGGGTCATAAGGGTTATATTCCAACATCAGATTGCCCAACAACACAGAAGAAGCAATACTGGGGAGAGAAGAAGCATTCTTTGAAGCCAAGACAAACCTTGAAAGATGTGTGATTTGAACAGTTACACAGTTTCTTACAGTATCAACTTTCCCTCCAAGATTCACCCATCCCTCCCTACTCTCGTCATACCAGGATACGACAAGCTCTGCCTCTGTAATATCCGTCCCATCAACATAGCCATCATTATTCAAATCAGAATAGCCAATCGTAAGTGTGCAGGGGCTATTGAATGGCATAGGACTTGGTGTAATATCCCATCCGGTAAACTCCACTCCAAAGCCCAAAGAAGCAACAGGGGTAACTGTCCCTGTGAATGTTCCAGATACAACACCTGCTGGAATATCAAGCCTGCATACCAAACTCCTGCTTCCAATATCCGTATATCCAATTGTTCCACTGCCAACAATTGTTCTTGTGCTTACTTCTGGATTTCTGCGGTAGATGATAGTATCTTGAACCACAACCGACTCATTCAGATTCATATCCCAGAATTTAGCTTGAACCTTCTTTATTCCATCAATCTCTGGCTTATAAAGAACCCACCCTTCATCAAAGCCTTTAATAAAACCAACTTTCACATTTTCTGCAAAAGGATCTACTTCCTCACCCTTCCAATTAGCAATAAAGATATACCTCGCAGTAATATCTGCCAACAAACTCAGGGTAACTGTAGCTTCATTAGTAATCTCCTTATTCTCATTTATGGTTATCTGAGGGTCTGGAGCAAGGGTATCAAGCCTAATCTTGTCGCTCTTGATCTCTGAAATATTTCCATTCTTATCCCTAAACCTCGCATAAACCTCTTTTACTTCATCGCCAATGGTAAGCGTGAATGTACTATCCATGGTTTTTGTTCCTACAAATGGTATCCATTTATTATTTTCGCTAAACCCATTATCGCTCATTATCTGATATGTAGCCGCATCCTCTGCCCCTAATTTTACACTTACCACATAAGCAGAATCTGGATTCCCACAGACATAAGATATATAGTAAGTGCTTGTTTCAGGAATAGGTGTCCCTAAGTTCACCACATTAGATTGGCTATTATAAGACAACCCGAAGTAATCATAGGTAATATAGTAAATATCAGTAGAAGGCACAACCGTAGACAAAGTCACCTCTCCTGTTTTTACATCATAAGAACCACCCTTATAGTAATCAACAGAACCAGTGGCAGTAGAAACTTTTGTAACCTTAAGAATAGTAGCGTGACTTGTATAAAAAGTCTTACTCCCTGCTGATAAATTTATGGGTTCTGTGCAAGTTTTTACCTTGGAGAAACCATCATAAACATAATCTACTGTGTATGTTCCAGAGATTGGTTCAGAAAGATAAATCTTGCCCTGTTTTGCATTATGAGACGAATAGTAGCTCTTGGAAGGATCTGATGGTTTATATACCCTTATCACATCCCCTGACCTCTGAATGATATTCTCCTCTACAGAAATTACTGATGCAGAGACAGAGAGAAAACCAGTTGTTTTTGTCTCTATATCTGTGTAATAATTTCTTTCGTTCTTCTCTTCGCTCTTCTCGCTACTCCAAACACCTCTCACCCATAGAACAGGATTATGTGTCAAGGTCAAAGTAGTAGCACCCTGTGACGAAGGTATTGACTTATACTCAAACGCCCAAGTTCGCATAGAAAGACTATAGGCATCATCGTTTATCAAAACAGATATTTCAGTTGGACCCTTGGTGTCAAGGAAGATGGTGTCGGTGTCAGAGCCGATGTTTCCTGCTTTATCCTTAAACTCAACGGTTACAGTAACGGTTGTCTCTGTGGCACCACTGCCTCCCAATATCCAGTCTACCTCGCCTGCAACATAACCCTGCCAATTACTCCATGTGTCACCAAGACTATCTTTAATCCTCATCTTATTAACGCCAATATTATCGCTTGCTGAAATCCAAAGCCTCACATTTCTTATACTTGTTGTGCCTGTCGTAGCTGTCCCACTATTTATCACCACCTCACCTTCTGGCTTCACATCATCAACCACGCTTATCTTATAATCCTGTGTCCTTGTGCCATTTCTTGCTGCATCTCCTGCTGCATCCTCTGCCTCAATCCAGTAGGTGATAGAACCTACTTTATTATTAGGAATTGGGATAGCAGCTGTTGCTGTCCCACCTGTTTGAGTACCCGTATATTGACTATTTATTTCCATCGTTACCTTATTAGAAACCCCATCAAGATTGTACCAACAGAGATATGACTTTACACCAGGAATGTTATCTACCACCTTTGCAGATACTTGAATATTGCCCTGGCTATTGTAAGCAGTGGCAGTTCCTTCAGTATAGGTTCCTGCTCTAACTTGTGAAACCTCTGGCTTATCATTGTCGCTAACCGAGATGGTATAGTTTCCATCCTTTGGACTTCTGGTCTCATTACCAGCCCTATCCTTTGCTTGGATATAGTAATCTATCCCACCTGCATAATTTCCACTTATCTTAAGAGTGACTGAATAGGTAGCCAAAGTGGCTGAATAGGTAGCCTGATCAGTGTTTGTTGCAATCAAATACATATTTACAGAGGCAAGTGAAAGTATCAACTTCTTACTCATTGCACCTGCTGGAGCATACCAGATAACAGGAAGTGTGTCAGTTCCAAGTGCTATATTATCCTTTACACTCACTATTATCGTTATCTCCTCACCCGTTGTTGTTATTGTATTCCCAAATGGTGGGTTGATCATAGAGATTACAGGGGCTTCACCATCGGTTACAGTGATTGTATGGGTAACTACATCTTCATTTCCTGCTGTATCCTTTACAGTCAGTTTTACAGTGTAATCTTGTGCTTTCTTAAAGGCAAAGGTTGCTACCT
>JAZDOR010000206.1:0-18654 GCA_043798435.1 bacterium | reverse complement strand
AGAATTAATTGCAAAATGCAAAATTAGCAATTAGCATTTTACAATGATAATTTTGCATTGATAATTGATAATTTTACATTGAATTCTCTGTGTCTCCGTGTCTCTGTGGTTAGTCTTTACTTCAGATGAGTAAAGTGTTACAGTTTTTGTAACTATAAATTATTTGTTTTTATTTTTACTTTAAATGATTAAAATATTACAAAAGGAGGGATTTAATGTTTAGTTCCATTCCTGAAGCAATAGAAGAGATACAGAAGGGCAGAATAATCATCGTGGTTGATGATGAGAACAGGGAGAATGAGGGCGACCTGGTAATGTCTGCAGAGAAGGTTACGCCTGAAGACATAAACTTTATGGCTATGTATGGACGGGGGCTTATCTGTGTGCCCTTGAAAGAGGAGAGGCTGGCTGAGCTTGGGCTTGAACCTATGGTCAAGCACCCCACAGACCCACGAGAGACAGCCTTTACTGTCTCTGTGGATGTAAAGCTGGGAACCACAACAGGTATATCTGCTCATGATAGGGCAAGGACAATCTCTGCACTTACCGATTCAAAGACAAGGTTAGAGGATTTTGCCATGCCTGGCCATATCTTTCCCCTGAAGGCAAAGGCTGGAGGTGTCTTAGTGAGAGCAGGTCATACAGAGGCAGCCTGCGACCTGTCTGCCTTATCTGGTCTATATCCTGCAGGCGTTATCTGTGAGATTATGGCTGAGGATGGTCATATGGCCAGGCTCCCTGAACTCTGTGAATTTGCCAAAAAACACAATCTTCTTATCATCACCATAGCCTCTTTGATAGATTATAGAAGAAAGAAGGAGAGGTTGATAAAACGATGTGCCGAGACTATCCTGCCAACAAAGCAAGGTGAGTTTAAGGCAATAGCTTATGAGTCTTTGATAGACAAAGCCATACACCTTGCCTTAGTCAAAGGGGATGTGGCGGGTAAAGAGAGTGTCTTGGTCAGGGTCCATTCCCAATGCCTCACCGGTGACCTGTTTTCCTCAAAGAGGTGTGATTGTGGTGACCAGCTTGAGTCTGCCTTAAAAAAGATAGAAGAAGAGGGCTGTGGTGTGCTTCTCTATCTCCTTCAAGAGGGTAGGGGAATAGGCCTTATCAATAAGCTCAGGGCTTATGAGCTTCAGGACAAAGGGCTTGATACAGTGGAAGCGAATGAGGAACTGGGCTTTTCTGCAGACCTTCGGGAGTATGGCACAGGTGCCCAGATATTGGTAGACCTTGGCTTATCTACCATCAGGCTCCTCACCAACAACCCCAGAAAGATTATAGGTCTTGAGGGCTATGGCCTTGAGGTTACTGAGAGAATACCATTAGCTATTGAGCCGACGCAGGAGAATATTCGTTATCTTAAAACAAAAAAGGAGAAGCTCGGCCATCTTTTAGATATATGAAATATAGGTATAATTCACAAATGTGTAAGATGGAGAGATGGAGAATTGGGGAGAATTCAGAATTCAGAATCCAGAATCCAGAATATTCTGACTTCTGAATTCTGTATTCTGACTCCTATTGACCTTCTCCATTTCCCCATCTTCCCCTTTTCTCCTTTTTTACACAAGTATTTACATCTTTGAATATGCAGCACGACGAAAGACCCTGGGGTAGATGGGATATATTGGATGAAGGAGAGGGCTTCAAAGTAAAGAGTCTTACTGTCAAACCAGGAAAGCGGCTGAGCCTTCAGTTTCATCATCATCGGTCAGAAAACTGGGTTGTGGCAAGGGGTGAGGCAAGAGTTACTGTTTCCGAAAGGGTTATCAACCTTAAAGAGGGTGAGCATATCTTTATTCCAAAAGAGGCAGTTCATCGGCTTGAGAATAAAACCACTGATGACCTCATCGTCATTGAGGTTCAGAATGGGGAATGCTCTGAGGATGACTTAGTAAGGATTAAGGATGACTATGGAAGATAATGTTTATTGCGTGATTATGGTCGGGGGACCAGGAGAGAGGCTCTGGCCAGCAAGCACTAAGAAGAGGCCAAAGCCGTTTTTGCCACTGACAGGAAGACTACCTTTAATAAAAGAGGTTACTGAAAGGATAAAACCCATATTTCCAAAGGAAAGGATACTGTTTGTCTTGCAAGAAGAGCATAAAAAATTGGCAGAGGAGCTCTTTCCTGAATTCACCGAGAAAAACTACATCATAGAGCCAGAACCAAAGGATACTGCGGCAGCTATTGGTCTGGCTTCCTTATGCTTACCTTCAGGCTCAACTATGGTGGTTCTCTCAGGAGATCACTATATTCCAGATGAAGATAGGTTCAGAAAGGCTATCTCTGCCGGGATAAAGTTTATAGAAGAAGACCAGGAGATGCTTCTTCTCTTTGGTATAAAGCCAACAAGACCTGAGACAGGCTATGGTTATCTTGAGGCAGATGAGGTGCTGACTGAGATAGATGGGATACGGATACGGAGGGTAAAGGGGTTTTGCGAAAAACCCAACAAAGAAAAAGCTGAGCTTTATCTTGCAGACCAAAACTACTCCTGGAACTCAGGGATGTTCATCTGGAAGAAGGAAAGAATTCAAGGGTTATTGGCAAGGTTTATGCCAGAGCTCTGGGAAGGACTTTGCCAGATAGGAAATGGCAAAGAAAAAGAAGGGGTCTTTAAGGGGCTAAAGAAGCTCTCTATAGACTATGGTGTTTTAGAAAAAACAGATTCTGTGGTAATGATAGAGGCAGACTTTTCCTGGGATGATGTGGGAACATGGGAATCTCTCCTTAGGGTTCACCAAACAGACGAGAAAGGGAACCTGATTATTGGAAAGGTAGAAAAGAGCAATACAGACGAGAAAGGGAACCTGATTATTGGAAAGGCAGAAGAGAGCAATACAGACGAAAAAGGGAACCTGATTATTGGAAAGGTAGAAAAGAGTAATACAACCGAATGTATCATTTACTCAGAAAATGGTCAGGTTATCACTGTTGGCGTCTCAGATTTGGTCATAGTCCAGGTGGGCAACAAGGTGCTTATAGCTGGAAAGGATAGGTCGGATGAGATTAAACAAGTGGTGAAAATAGTACAAGTTAATGGGACGCAGATTTTCGCAGATTTACAGGACAATATTTTATAAATCTTAAAAATCTAAAGTTCATCTAAAGTCCAAAAAAAGGAAATTCCTATACTATGAACTTAACTCTTATGATGTTGACAAAAATACCTGTATTCTATAAACTATAAACTATAAACTATAAACTATAAACCATAAACCATAAACCATAAACCATAAACTATAAACGATAAACTATAAACTATAAAATATAAAAGGGGGTGATAGAGTGGCTAATGTCAAAAAGAAGCGGAGAAAAAAGATAACCAAACATAAGTATAAAAAGCTGAGAAAGAGAATGAAGGCTATGAGAAAAAGACAAGGGAAATGATAGATTGGGTTATCTTTGCCGCAGGAAAAGGAAAGAGGATGAGATCCAAAATAAGGTTCTTCATCCTCTAAAGAAATTGTAGCCTATTTTATGAAAGTTATCGTTTTGGCTGCAGGCCGTAGCAAGAGATTAAAGCCCTTGAGCGATAAAGTCCTGCTAAGTTTTCTGGGCAAGACCCTTATAGAACACCAGTTGAACCAGTTAAGTGAAGTAGGTCTGGCAGATGTGATAATTGTCGGCGGCGCACATAATATTGAAGTGCTGCAGGAACTGACCAATAATCTTTCCAATAAAATTATCGTAACTGAACAAAAAGACCTAAATGCTGGTATGGCTGGGGCAGTCCTTAGCACAGAAAAATTTCTTAAGCATGACCCGGTGCTGGTAATCAGCGCTAATGATGTAGTTGATGAGACTGCCTACAGGGATATCATCAGGATTTCAAAGGATACGAGCTTAGACGGCTGTCTTATAGGCAAAAAAGTTACATCCTATTTTCCTGGCGGTTACCTGAAGGTAGATGAAAAGGGTTTGCTTGAGAGTATAATAGAAAAGCCTGGTGAAGGTAACGAACCGAGCGATGTCATTAACCTGGTAGTGCACTACCACGCAGACGGCACAAAGCTGATTGAAAATTTAAGGCAGACCAAATCAGACTCAGACAGCCTGTATGAAACGACAATAGATAAAATGATCAAGGCAGGAGCTAAAATTAAGGTAGTCCCTTATGAAGGCCCATGGTATCCAATTAAATATCCATGGCATGTTTTTGATGTTGCCGCCTATTACTTTAGCAAAGGGAAAAAGTATATTTCCAAAAACGCACATATCTCCGATAAAGCCATCATCAAGGGTGATGTCATAATAGAAGACGGAGTAAAGGTTTTTGAAAATGCGATTATCAGAGGGCCTGCCTACTTAGGTAAAAACACAGTGGTGGCAAATAATGCTCTGGTGCGAGATTCTTATGTGGGCGAAGACTGCGTAGTAGGATTCAGCACGGAAATAGCCCGCAGTTTTTTAGGCAATAATGTCTGGACCCATGCCAATTATATCGGAGACAGTATAATCGGAAATAACTGTTCATTTGGCTCCGGGGCAGTGACAGGAAACCTGCGGATTGATGAGAAAAACATCAGTGTAAATATTTCTGACAATAAAATAGATTCGGGCAGAAATAAACTGGGGTTGATTATGGGTGATAATGTCCGCTGTGGCATCAATACCAGTTTTATGCCGGGAATAAAAATAGGCAATAATTGCTTCATAGGTGCAGGTATTATTGTGGGCCAGGATATTGAGGATAACATGTTTGTCTATGGCAAAGTTGAACTTATAGTAAAAGAAAACACGGCTGAGCTGGACAGCAATTTGCGTGCACAAATGAAGCGAGCACTTAAATAAAAGCCTATAAAAGTAAGCGCTGCGGTAGTGTAAGAAAAGGGGATGTGGAGATAAAGGAGATAAGGGGATAAGATTTTGAATTAAAAATTAAGAATTAAAAATGAATAATCTTCATATCCCCTATATCTCCTTATCCCCCTTCTTACACTCTTAATGGATAGTAATTTTAGGAGACCAAAAAGATGAAAAAAATACTAATAGCAGCTCTTTTTTGGGGAGCAGGTCTTTGGGCATGTCAGAATGGGGTCGTGTGTAGTAATGGCTCTTGTCGGGTGATGAGCTTAGATGCCGTAACCTTCAAATCTGATGGAAGAGTTGTAGGTGGAGGATATTCCCTTGAGAAGGATAAAGATATGTGGGCAGTCTGGAAGTTTGTCATTCCAAAAGATGCTTCTCTTGATGAGATGTCTGGTTTAGGAAGCCCATTTGTCAGGGTAAACATCTCCTGCGGTGTTAAACAAAATGGCCTAAGCACAGAGGTCTGGCCCTCTCCATACACACCAACCCTGTCCATCTCTTACTCCAATTTGACAACTAAAATGACTGCGCCCATTCGGTCTGAAACCATTCATCTTATAGACTCAGCAAGGCAAAGGGGTGGAATAGCTGTGATGGATTATTATGTCAGTATGATGGAAGAAGGGACCGAGCTTACCGTAAAGCTCACCAGGCCAGCATATTTGGAGGCTCCAACTATTTCTGTCAATAAGGATTCTTGCTGGCTCACCTATATCTACAGAAAGGGTCCTCCCCCTTCTCCTCCTGACCCTTATGAGCCAAATGATGACTCTGAGTCTGCTTACGAAATTAAAGAAGACAGGCTTGAGGCTTCTATCTGGGATGGAAAGGTTATTAAGCCGATAGATGTTGACTGGTATAAATTTGAGATGAAAAAGTTCTCTACTTTTGAGATTGAGGTAAAGCCAAAAGAAGAGAAATCAAAGATGATGCCAAGCTTAGAGCTTTTTAACAAACAAAATAAGCGGATTGCTTTTGTAAAAGGAAGGGAGTCTGCCACTCTCACCTGGCAAGGAATGGGAATATTTTGTCTTAAAGTAAGCAACGCAAATCAAACCGAGTCAAGCGAAATGAAGTATATTCTCACCATAATTCAGAAGTAAAGGAATAAATCTACAGATTACACAGATTATACCCAAATGAATCAGGTTTCCAAAAAAATTGTAAGCGTTTAGGCAGTGTAAGAAAAGGGGATATGGGGATTATTTCAGATAAGGAGATATTATGATGTAACATATTTCTCCGCTTTTCCATTTTTCCTTAAGGGACTTTAGAATTATACCTTTAAAATCTCCATATCTCCTATATCTCCTTATCCCCTTTCATTAAAAAAACAAAGAGGGAAAAGAATATCTCTTTTCCCTCTCTTTCTTCAATCCCTAAGTTTTCAGCTTACCCCTCTTCTCCCGCTGCTGGTGCTTCAGTAGCAGTTTCTGTCCCTTCTTCTACTGGTGCTGCTGTTTCCTCTTCAGTTGGTGCCGGTGTCTCTTCTGTTGTTGTCTCAACAGGTGTTTCTGTCTTTCCAAAACAACCAATCATAGCGATGGAACACATAGCTATTACCAGACAAATACTCAGATTTAATATGAAGCGTTTCATTCTTTCACCTCCTTTTCATTACTTTGGCAAAATTTCTACCTTTTGCTAAAGAAAATATATCTACATACTTATTGTCTTGTCAAGATATTTTTTTGCAAGGAGCAAAAAATATGAGGTTTACAGTAAGCATTCAGGTAGTGTAAGCAAAGGAGATATGGAGATTAAGGGGATAAAATTTTGAATTAAAAATTAAGAATTAAAAATGAATAATCTCCATATCCCCTATATCTCCTTATCCCCTTTCTTACACTCTTGATGTATAGCCTGAATGGTTACGAATTATACATCATTACATCACATCGCTGATAGGTCAGCTAACTTAAGAAATAGGTCTGAGATGTGAAATAAAAGAGCCTGTCTGTTCTCTCGTATCTTTTGGTCATTAGCCTGCACCAGGACCTCATCAAAAAATTTATCTATGCCTGGTCGCAGTTTTGAGAGTAAGAGAAACGCCTCATCATAATCCTTCCTTTTACAAACTGATTGAAGATCAAACTCTGTTTTTGTCAGGATAGAATATAGCTCCTTTTCTGCTGGTTCTGCGAGAAGGCTTTCATCAAACCCCTTTCTCTCTGCACCCTTTAGTATATTCATCACCCTTTTTATACTCACCGTAAGGTCGGAAAATCCCTCTTGTTTCATAAAGTTTGATAGAGCCTCTGCCCTCTGGCGGCAATTTTTTGGGTCGTTAAAACCTGCTGATAAGACCGCCTCTATAACACCCCTACCAAAGGAAGAAGAGAGCACAAAGAAAAGCCTCTGCCTGAGGAAAGGAAGGAGGCTCTCCATTATCTTTTTTTCATCCATCCGCTCATAACCCTTGCAGGCTTCACTGATAATAGAGGCAAGAAGAACCCTTGTCTTAAAATCTGCCTCTAAGATAATCTGGATAACAGAATTTCCAGCCCTTCGTAAGCCCTGTGGGTCCTCAGAGCCTTTGGGAATATAACCCAGAGCAAAATATCCAACCAATGTATCTATCCTATCAGCCAGGTTCACAACCTTAGCAATAGAAGAGTCTGGCAAGGGTTCATAATGCTCCCTTATTGCCTCAGCTATCTCTTCTTCTATGCCACCAGCCTTAGCATAATGATACCCCATAATACCCTGGAGCTTTGGAAACTCACCTGTCATCTGAGTCATTAAATCAGCCTTAGCTAAATACGCCGTTCTTTCCACATATCTAATATCTTTTGGCTCAAGCAGTCGCAGGCTTAAAGATGTGGCTAATCTCACACATCTCAAGGTCTTCTCATGGACAGACCCTAACCCTTCCTGCCATGTAACACCCTTCAGTCTTCCTGCAAAAGTTTCAAGCGGAACCCTCTTATCCTCTTTCCAGAAGAAATCTGCATCAGCCAGCCTTGCCGACAGAACCCTTTCATACCCTTTTCTTATCAAAACACCCTTTTTAGAATTTGAGACAGCCAAAAACCAGGGAGCCAATTCACCATCTTTTAGAAGAGGAAAGTATCTCTGATGAGAGACCATAGAGGCAATAACCACATCCTTTGGTATCTTTAAGTATTTCTTGTTGAATTCACCCCTGATTATCACCGGGTCTTCAACCATATTAACTACCTCATCCAAAAGTGCGGAAGATGCCAGGAGTTCAGCTTCAACACTTTTTGCTTCATCTTTGAGCTTAGAAAGGATGTATTCCTTTCTCTCCTTCTGGTCTGCCATCACCCCATTTTCTCTGAGACAAGAAAGGTAAGATGCTGGAGAGGTTATAAAGATGGGTGGTCTTCCTCGCAGACCCAAAGACTCTCTCTGTGTTTGGACATCTTCAATCTCAAAGGGAATGAGTTTATCTCCCAAAAGTGCCACTAACCATCTGATAGGTCTGGCAAAGGTAAAATCCCGTTTCCACCTCATAGACTTTGGAAAGGATAGGGATTTTATAAGCTGAGGAAGAACCTTTTGGACAATATCTTCTATTGGTCTTCTCTCCTTCTTCTTTATCAGACACCAGTATTCCCCGCCTTTTTTCTCTATTTTAACCAAATCCTTTGGCAAGACAGAATGTTTCCTGGCAAATCCATCTGGAGAGGTTGTGGCTGGAGGACCTACTATCTCTTGGTCTTTTGTTTCAGCCTCCTTCACAGAAAAGAGGATAAGGCTGAGCCTTCTTGGTGTGCCATAGACCTCCGAAAAGCTAAATTCTATTGCATTTTCAGAAAACAACCTTTCTGCCTCTATCTTCAGCTGAGAGAGTGCTGGTTCTATATAAGAGGCAGGAAGCTCCTCTGTTCCAATCTCAAGCAAAAGGTCTTTTATATATTTTTTTTCTTTAATTGACATTTTCGTAATGAGATATTTCTTTCAAGTAGCAAGAAATATTCTGATATTTAGTTTATCACATTTCTTTCTCTTTGTCAATTTCCTTGTTTTTTGGAGTAATAATACATTTTCTTGACATATTTAGAAAATGGTGATATATTTATACAAATTATGGAAAAGAAATGTTGTGATGTCCGAGGGTGTCCGGCAAGCTATTATTTAACTTGCGATGCTTACAAAGAAGGAAAGAACTGCTTTGAAATAGAGGCTGAAATTCCTTGTTGTAAAAGGCAGACTGACTGCACAGAGTGCAATATTTATAGGAAACTGAATAATGGCAAAGATTGATGAGTATCTAAAAGAATTGTTGGATAAGAAGGGCTCAGACCTTCATATTAGGGTAGGCGAGCCTCCTATCCTGAGGGTTAATGGAAGACTCACAAAGGCTCAGTTGCCAATCCTCTCAAGTGACGATACAAAGAATGTCCTCTTTGAAATACTCAATGAAGAGAGAAAGAAAATTTTTACAGAAACAAGGGAATTGGATGTTGCCTATACGCCGCAAGGTTGGGAGACAAGGTTTAGAGTCAATATTTATTGGCAACAGAATAGTGTTGGAGCAGCAATTAGAGCCATTCCGCTTAAGATTCCCACAGTTGAAGAGCTTGAGCTTCCCATTATCTTGAAGGATGTTGCCTTAAAATCCCGTGGTATGATTCTGGTTACAGGTCCAACTGGTTCTGGAAAGTCAACTACCCTGGCTGCCATTGTCAATCACATAAATCAGACCAGAAGGTGCAACATTATCACTATTGAGGACCCGGTAGAGTTTATCTATAAAGATGACCTTGCCTCTATAAACCAGAGGGAATTGGGTGTAGACACAAGGTCTTTTGCTGAAGCCTTAAAGCATGTGACCAGAGAAGATCCTGATATTGTCTTAGTGGGTGAGTTAAGGGATTTGGAGACAATAGGTGCGGCAGTCACTGCGGCTGAGACCGGGCAGTTAGTCCTTACAACCCTACACACCACAGATGCTGTCCAGACAATAGATAGAATAATAGATGTCTATCCCCCTGACCAGCAGACCCAGATACGGGCACAACTTTCAATGACTATTCAGGCTGTTCTCTCTCAAACACTACTCATCAAAGCAGATGGAAAGGGAAGGGCTGTTGCCACAGAGCTGCTGATAGCTAACACTGGAGTAAGAAGCTTGATACGGACAGGCAAGAGCCACCAGATTTACTCCATCATTCAGGGTGGAGCAAAGTTTGGCATGCATACCCTGGACCAATCCTTGCTCTCTTTGTGCAAAAGGGGTGTAGTCGGTTATGCTGAAGCTATTCAGAAAACATCAAACCCCACAGAATTTGAGCAAAGGGCACAAAGGATGGGAGTGTCGTTATGAATCGCGAATTACGAATTGCGGATCGCGAATTGAAAAATAGAATTGCAAATTTAATAAATTAAAGATTCGCGATTAACGATTCGCGATTGACGATTAAAAATGGCTATTGAAAAACTTTTAGAGGTAATGCTAAAGAAGGGGGCTTCGGACCTTCATATAAAGTCTGGTTCACCACCCTTAATAAGGCTACACGGAGACCTTCTCCAATTAAAGGAGATACGGCCTTTGACTATTGATGAGGCAGAAAAGCTCTCCCTCTCTCTCTTAACAGATGCCCAGAAAAAAAGGTTTAGAGAAGAGATGGCACTTGACCTCTGCGTAGATATACCAGGCTTAGCCAGGTTCCGAACACATCTATTCTTCCAGCAAAGGGCTGTATCTTCAGTCTTTCGGGCTATTCCCTATGAGATTCGGACAGTAGACCAGCTCAATGTTCCTGCATCTGTGAAGAGCCTCTGCACAAGACCAAGGGGCTTAATTTTGGTAACAGGGCCAGCCTCTTCTGGAAAGTCAACCACTTTGGCCAGCCTCGTAAACTTTATTAATGAAAATACTGGTTCTCATATTATTACCATTGAAGACCCAATAGAATTCATCCATCCCTGCAAGAAATCGCTTATTAATCAAAGGCAGATAGGCTCTGATACCTTAGGTTTCAAAGAGGCATTAAAGCATGTCTTTCGCCAGGATCCAGATATAATCTTGATTGGAGAGATGAGAGACTTAGAGACAATCCAAACAGCAATCACAGCCGCAGAGACAGGGCACCTTGTCTTTGGCACACTCCATACCCCTGATGCCACCCAGACGATTGATAGAATTATTGATGTCTTTCCTCCATATCAACAACAGCAGATCAGAATTCAGGTCTCAGCAAACCTTCAGGGAATACTATCCCAAATTCTGGTAAAGAGGGCTGATGGAAATGGTCGGGTGGCAGCATTTGAGGTGCTTATTGCTGTCCCTGCTGTCCGAAATCTTATCCGGGAGGGAAGGACATTTCAAATTCCATCATTCTTACAGGTTGGAAGGAGGCAGGGGATGATCTCCCTGAACCAATCTCTTATTGACCTCTCAAAAGAAGGGATTATCAGACCAGAGGAGGCCATAGCTAAGGCAACGGATGTCTCTGAGCTTACCGCAGTCCTGACAGGCGGAGAGGAGACTCAAAAATAAAATAGAAAAAGAAACACGAAAGCCCGAAACAATGAAATTCCGAAAGAGAGAAAATGGATTGAACCACAAAGAGCACAAAGAATATAAACCATCCTTCGTGACCGTATTTCCTTTACCTTTTTACGGACACGCTAAACGGACACGAATCACGATTAAAGTTTCTTCGTGTTCTTTGTGGTTAAAAATATTTTTTTCTGGTTTTCGTTTTTTCGGGGTTTCGTGATTATATTTTATTTCTCTAAAGGTTAATTTTACTTCAGATGGGTAAATAGTTACCTCTTTTTCGGGAACTGGAGCGTTATAAATGAAAATAGGTGTAGTGAGCGATTCTCACAAAAACTTAGCCTATCTTAGAAAAGCTGTTGAACTTATAATAGAAAAGGGTGCAGAATACATTATCCATTTGGGAGATGATTATCAGGATGCTGAGATTTTGAGGGAATACCCGCTAATGTGCTTTCGGGTTCCTGGGGTCTTCTGTCCTGAATACTTTAATGAGACCATTAAAAATAGGATACGAGAAGAGATTTCTGGGATAAAGATCCTTATCACCCATACCCTTTCATCCCATAAGAACGACCAGAAGGAAGATTTAGTTCCAGAGGATGTAATAAGAAATAAAGAGGTGGATTTGGTGCTTTTTGGCCACACCCATCTTTATGAAATAAAAAAGGAAGGAGGGGTTCTCTGTTTTAACCCCGGACACCTTCAGGAGATAATGACCAAAGGAAGGTCTGCAACCTTTGGGATTGTCGCTATTGTCGATAAAGAGATTACTTGCACAGTTTTTGACCTTGAAGGGAATAAAATAGTTGATAGTCTATAGTTTATGGTTTATAGTCTATCAACCATCAACTATAGACTATAGACTATCAACTATCAACTATAAACTAATTTATGGAGGTAAATTATGGCAAAGAGAAGTCTTTCTGTTCTCAAGGCAAATAGGCAGAATATAAAGAGGGCGTCAAGGAATAAGTCCATAAAGTCTGAGATAAAGACCTATATTAAGAAGACAGTCGAAGCTGTTCTTGACAAGGAAAAAGAAAAGGCAGAGGAGCTTTTAGGACTTTCCCAGAAGAAACTTGACAAGGCAGCAAAGAAAGGGATACTCCATCCAAATAAGTCTGCTCGCTATAAGTCAAAGTTAGCCAAAAAGGTTGCGGTTCTATTAAGCTAATGGGACTTTAGATTTACACTTATTCTTTTGACACAGATTAACACAGATGGACACTGATAAGAATTAAAAAATTATCTGTGAGTATCAGTGTAGATCAGTGTCTAAAAATATTTATGTTAATCAGTGTCTGAATTTATGTTCAAAATCCTTAAAATCGAAGTTTTCTAAAGTCCAAAAGCAATGTATGTTCATCAACCTGCCTTTGTTGGTCCGGTCACCGGGCTACTTGACCTTTCACGGAAGAATGGGGTTGATATCTTAAAGATACGGCTTTCAGAGATAACACAAAATTACCTTGAAAGCGAAAGGAATATAGATGAAATCCCTCAGTTTTTGGTGATAGTAAGCATGCTTTGCTTCCTGAAATCCCAAAGGCTCCTTTTTGGAGAGACTGAGGTCGAAGAAGAAGAGGATACTTCCTTTCAGAATATAGAGGATTATAGGCTCTATAAAGATGCCAGCCTATGGTTTTCCGATAAGCTTTCCCAAGCAGATAATATATTCTTTAATCTACCTGCCACAATAGATGATGAGCAAGAACGGGAGGTAGAGGTATCCCTATCCAACCTTATTCTTCATGTAACTGAAATCTTCTTATCAAAGGAAGAAAAAGGGGAGATTGTGATTGATGAGATACGGGTCTCAGAGAAGATAGAGGAGATAATAAGGAAACTTGAGGAGATTAGAAGGATAAGCTTTATTAACCTCATTGCTAATCTGAGAGACAGAATAGAATTGGTTGTCACCTTTCTTGCCCTTCTTGAGCTTGTGAAAAGAGGCTTTCTCAGGGCTGTTCAGTATAAACCCTTTGCTCCTATATGGATAATCAGAAGATAAAGGCAATTATAGAGGCTCTGGTCTTTGCATCTCCTGAGCCTGTTACGGTAAAGAAAATAACAGATATTCTTGAGGAGAAGGAGGCTACTGTCAAAGAAGCTATCTTTGGTCTGCAGAATGACCTTATTCTTCGTGGCATAGAGCTTATCTTCGTAGCTGGAGGCTGGAGGCTCCAGACAAGACCAGAATTTTCTGAGTGGATAAAGAAGCTGAAACCAGCCAAGAAAATAAATCTTACCAAGCCAAGCCTCATCACCCTATCCATCATTGCCTATAAGCAACCCGTTACAAAGGCAGAGATAGAGGTTATCCGTGGGGTAAGTAGTGAGGGTCCAATAGAACATCTGATGAAGCTTATGCTTGTTGAGATAGCGGGTCAGAAGAAGGCACCAGGTAATCCTTTCCTTTACAGGACAACAAAGAAATTTTTGTCTTTGCTTGGTCTGCCTGATATCTCGGCATTGCCAAAGATAGAAAATGCTTAAATCAGAATACAGAATACAGAATACAGAATACAGAATATCTTCTCTTATCTGTGCTGTGCTCTGTGCCCTGTTTATTCCTTCAATATGCCTGGCTGCACCACCCATATATAATCCGTCCAAATCTATCTCATACGAATATGCCTCAACAACCACCAAAGCTGTTACTACTGGTATAGCAAACGTTCTGTTCCTCTGTGTTGAATTCAAGGATGTGAAGTTTCAACCAGATGCCTGTTTTGAAGATTTAATCTCAAGGTTTGTTGATTATTATCAAGAAGTCTCTGATGGAAAGTTAAGTATTGTAGCTACATTTTCAAAGACCTATACCCTGAACCAGACTATGGGTTATTATGGAGCAGGTACTGAAAGGATAGGAGAGCTTATAACTGATGCCAGAGCTATAGCCACAGATACAACCTTTTTTAACTATAACCATGTGATGATTCTACATGCAGGTTGTGGTTCAGAGACCTCTAACATAGATGAGGATATACTCTCTCAGTGTACTGGGCAGGATTCTATTATCCCGGAGATGGAAGCCTATAATATATCTCCGCTTGGTGTCTGGTGCCATGAGTTTGGCCATTATCTTGGAATTCCTATCAATCTTCCATTTGGATACTGGTCCTTAATGGGTGTGGGGTGCTATAACGGTAATGGAAATTATCCTGCTCACTTAGATGCCTATTCTAAGTTGTATTTGAATGGCTGGATTGCTTCAACCCAAACAGATAATCTTGTTCTTCCATTAAAGCCAACACCTACTGTGTATAAGTTTGGTTCAGGCACAGAGTATTTCCTTGTAGAATGGAGGGAGAAGAAGGGATTTGACTCTTTTATCCCAGGGGAGGGATTTCTTATCTATCGTATTAAATACCAAGGAGGATGGGAAATAACTATACTTCCTGCGGATAATGAATGGGATGGGCTTGGAGACTCAGGGGATCCATATCCAGGCTCAACAGATAGAACAAGGGTAACTTTTGCTCCAGGACTCACCTTTGAGATTATCCTTCCTTCTGTGCTTAGTGTCAAGGCATACCCTAATCCTCTTTATCTTGCGAGGAATCCTCTCTGTTTCTTTGATGCACCTCCAAAAAGTCTGATAAAGATATACAATGTTGCCGGAGAGCTTGTCGGAGAGGCAAAAGACGAAAGATTCATTGGAAAGCTCTTTTGGAAGCCAGGCGATATAGCCAGTGGTCTCTATATCTTTGTGGCAGAAGACCCAGATGGAAACAGGGGCTATGGAAAAATTGGGATAATAAAATAATAACTATTCATCACAGAGGACTTTAGAGAAATAAAAAATTAGACACTGATCTACACAGATGAACACAGATAATTTTTAAGTTTTATCAGTGTTTATCAGTGTTTATCTGTGTCAAAAATATTTTTTAGTGTTTTCTATTTTTCGTGTTTCTTTTTCTTAAGTGAACTCTGTGTCTTGAGTGGTTTATATTTCTTAAATAAGCTGAAAGAGAATATAGGCAAAGAGGACAATTGAGCCAAGATGAAGGCTC
Organism: bacterium; assembly: GCA_043798435.1. GTDB lineage: Bacteria > UBA9089 > UBA9088 > UBA9088 > JAGUXG01 > JAGUXG01. The sequence continues at coordinate 3,336 of JAZDOR010000206.1, read as the reverse complement.
TGGTCAATGATGCCTATGAGTATTCCTTCCCTGCCTATTCTTATTTTTGTCCAGTCAACTAAAATATGAAATCCAGAGACAAGAATGCAGAAAATAACCCATTGTAAAGAGAAAACCCCCCAGCCAAAGAACAAAAAGATAGAAAAAAGTATAGCCCCATGAAGCAAGATAAAAAGCCTTATTTTTCTCTTCTTTTTGGAAAGCCAATCTGGCTGGAGGAGTATATCTCCCACAATATGAGCCAGGAATGCTCGCAAAAGTAAGTCAGCCATTATCCTTGTCTTTGCTTATGCTTTGGATTTGTGCAGATTACCCGAACTACCTTCTTCCTCTTGATAATCTTGCACTTTTCACAAATCTTCTTTACAGATGCTGATACCTTCATTTTTGTCTATAAATCACCCTTCCTTTGGTCAGGTCATAAGGGGTCATTTCAATTGTCACCTTATCGCCCGTAAGAATCTTAATATAATGCATCCTCATCTTGCCGCTGACATGGGCAAGAATCTTGTGTCCTCCGGGAAGCTCAACCCGAAACTGAGCATTTGGAAGCACATCTGTTACCTTCCCTTCTACCAATACCTTCTCTTCTTTTTTCATCTCAAATATAGCTATCAGAAGAAAACTTGTCGCAAGATAGCTTTGTGTAGTATAGTTTTAGTGGAGACTTTTAGTCAAGGTATTTAGAAGGAATTATAAAATGTATACCCAAACAAATCAGGTTTGCAAAAATTGTGTTCGTTTATGGTTCTGAGGTTCACGGTTCAAGGTTAGAGAATAAGAGGATTAACCGTGAACCTTGAACATAGAACATAGAACCTTAAACCTATTTTGGTAAACTAATCTCTTTTCGATATATTATGAAGGCTAATATTTACGAGGCATTTCTTTCTATTCAGGGAGAGGGTCCCTGGGTGGGAAGGAAACAGGCCTTTGTCAGGTTTTGTGCCTGTAATCTAAGGTGTAAGTTTTGTGATACAAGATTTGCTCAGGCAGAAAGTAAAATCTGCCACCTCTTTTCCGAAGAGATAGAAAATCCAGTCTCAGTAGATGGGCTTATCTCTGCACTCAAAGGAAAGACCTTTCATTCAATCTCCCTCACAGGGGGCGAGCCTTTGCTCTCTTTGGATTTTATCAAAGAATTTTTGGCTTCTAAAGAATGGGTTGTCTATCTTGAGACAAACGGAACCCTTCCCCATCTCTTTTCTGATATAGCAGATTCAATAGATATGGTAGCTATGGATATTAAACTTCCATCTGTGACTTCTGAAAAACCTTTCTGGGATGAACATAGAGAGTTCCTTAAACTTTGCAAGAATTGCTTTATAAAGATTGTGGTCTCAGGGGATATAGACAAGAATGAATTGGCTTATGCAAGCAGGCTGATAAGCAATATAAACCCGAATATTGCCACTATCATTCAGCCCGCAGATACAAATATCCCTATTGCCCTTCTTCACGAGCTTCAGGATATAGCCCTAAATCATCTCTCTGATGTCCGCATCATCCCTCAGATACATAAGATAATGGGCTGGAGGTAGAATTATTGTAACTACTCAGCTATCAAGGTACAAAGACATAAATATTATAAATAAATAGCACGCAGATGACACGGATGCTACGGATTTGCTGTAGATAAAGAGAAAATCCGTGTCCATCCGTTTAATCTGCGTTATCCGTGTGCTATTCCATTCTTTTTTGTGCCTCAGTGTCTTTGTAGTAGCTGAGTACTAATTATTGCTAATTGCTAATTCTTTATCTTCTTTTTTATACTTAAGTATAGTGTAAACTGTTATTATGAAAAACATTCCTCTTCTTCCCTTACGAGGAACATTTCTCTTTCCTTATATGGTCATTCCTTTATTTATTGGACGCAAAAAGTCCATCCTCTCCTTAGAAGAGGCAGTAGCCAAAGATAAATTGATTATTGCTGTCTGCCAAAAAAACAAAGATGCAGATGAACCAGAGGAAGAAGACCTGTATCCTATAGGCACTGTGGCTGAAATTCTTCAAGTCTTAAAGCTTCCTGATGGAAAGGTAAAGGTTCTTTTAGAGGGACTTTTCAGGGCTAACTTAAGCGATATAAAGAGAGAACCCTTCTTCTCTGCCAAAGCAGAAAGACTGAAATCTTATCCCAAAAAAACAAAGAGAGCAGAGGCTTTGATACGGGTATTAGGCAAAGATTTTGCAGAATATGCTGATCTTAAGGGGGATGGTCTTAATGTGAGTGATATTTTAGAGATACAGGAACCTGACCAGTTTTCAGATCAGGTTGCCTCCTTTCTTCAAATCTCATTAGAAAAGAAAGAGAAGCTCTTCGCAGAACCGGAGCCAGAAAAGAGGCTCACCGCACTCTCTTTTATTCTTTCTTCTGAGATAGAGATGTTAAAATTAGAGAAAGATATTCAGAAGAAGGTGGCAAAGCAGATGGAAAAGACTAAGAAGGAATACCTTCTCAGCGAAAAGATAAAGGCTATGCAGGATGAATTGGGAAAAGAAGATTATGATGAAACAGAAGAGATTTTCTCTGAGATAGAGAAGGCAGGATTACCAAAGGAAGCAAAAGAGAGGGCAGAAAAAGAGGTTTCGCGTCTACGAAAGATGCCAGAAATGATGGCTGAAAGGACTATTATCAGAAACTACATAGACTGGCTTATCAGCCTTCCCTGGAATAAAAAGAGCGACAAGAAGATAGACATAGCTTGTGCAAAAAGGATATTAGAGGAGAATCATCTTGGGCTTTCCAAAGTAAAGGAGAGAGTTCTTGAATTTTTGGCTGTGAGTAAGTTAGCCGGAAGGCTTCCTGGCTCTATCCTCTGTTTTGTTGGTCCGCCAGGGGTAGGAAAGAGCTCTGTGGCTCAGTCCATTGCCAAGGCACTTGGAAGGGGTTTTACAAGGTTTTCATTAGGGGGACTGCGGGATGAAGCAGAGATAAAGGGGCACAGGATGACTTATGTGGCGGCTATGCCAGGAAAAATCCTCCAGATGATGAGAAGGATTCAGCATAAAAATCCCGTCTTTCTTTTGGATGAGATTGATAAGGTAAGTACGAATCTCTTATCTTCTTTCTTAGAGCTCCTTGACCCTGAGCAGAATTCACACTTTTTGGACCACTATATAGATATTCCCTTTGACCTCTCAGATGTCCTCTTTATCACCACAGCCAATACCCTTCACTCTATCCCGGGAGCCCTTTTAGACAGAATGGAGATAATAGAGTTTCCGTCTTATACACAAGAGGAAAAGCTCCAGATTGCTAAAAAATTCTTGATTCCAAAAACAACTGCAGGCTCTGGGTTGCCACATCTTTCGGTCTCTGATGAGGCGATAAAAAAG
>JAZDOR010000205.1:0-3103 GCA_043798435.1 bacterium | reverse complement strand
TATGGTCTCATCCCTGACAAATACCCCTATCGAAAGTGGCGTGGCTATGACTGGCGAGATTACATTAACAGGTCAAATCCTGCCAGTGAGTGGAATAAAAGAGAAGGTTCTTGCTGCACACAGAGCTGGCGTATCAAAGGTCATCATTCCAAAGGAGAATGAGAAGGATATCCTGGATATCCCAAAGAATGTGAGAAAAGTCCTTTCTATCCTTGCCTTCTCTGATATGGATGGGGTTATGAAGGAAGTGGGGCTTGTGAAAATAGGAAATTCGTAATTAGAAAAGAGATTTTGACTTAAACTTAATTTTTTAGTATAATATAAATTATGGAGAAGAAACTTCGTTATTTGTGGCATTATAATGTTCATAAAAAGTTTGGAGAAGACCTTTTATATATTATGCTTTCTTTCTTGCCAGTGTATAAAAAAGAGCAAATTTTTGATTTCCTCCGGGGGTTTATAGAAAAAGAAAAAATATCTTCTTATTGTATATATGAAATGTTTGGCTATTGTGATCTGTTGTTGCGTATATGGATTCCTTTAGGCAAAAACCCAGCAGAATTTAGAAAAAGGTTATACGAAGGATTGAAAGACCTTGGTTGTGTTAAAGAGATTCCTTTCTATGTGGAAGAAAATCCTTATAATTGGAAATGGCGGGACAAAGAAAAACCCTTGTTTCCACCCGACATTAATAAATTATCAGAAGATACTGTTAAGAAAGTTCAGAAGAAGATAGATGAGATTCAGGATGATGAATGTGAGCCGCCTGAACTGGCAGAATTAAAAGCTCAACATACCATAGAGAAATATGACCCTGAGAAAGGAATCAAGTTTTTTGTAATGATTACACCACCTGTTTTTGGAGAAACCCTCACTAATCAGTTAAGAGAAAGTTTCCAAAAACAATTAGTAAATCTTTTAGTGGAGAATAAGGATATTAAAGAACCATCAATATATCTTGGTCAAGGATTCGCCTGGTTTCTCATAAAAGGGAAGGTCGAATTTACAAAATATGATGCAATAAAGAAGCTTGTGGAAAAAATCAATGAGGTTGGAATAATGGGATTTAATATTCGAACATATACCCATCTTGTTGATGGCACTGACCTTGCGGATTATATAGAACAGGAAAAAATATCTTTGCCTTCAAAGGCTCTTGAGGAACACAATATCACTTATTATCTTAAACACGAGGAAGATGAAGAATTTGAGGCTAAAGGGTCTTTATCCTTTAATGTAGATTGCTTCCTGCGAGACAAAGAATATAAAGGCGATTTTCGAGAGGATAAAATTGCAAAAGATAAAGATAAAATTGCAAAAGAAGGGGTTCTGAAATCTATTGTTGGATTCTTAAACTCAGAAGGCGGTAAAATCCTCATTGGTGTTCTGGAGGTGCAGAAATATATTGATGTTTTACAAGATTCAGATAACCTTCTGCGTAATTTAGAAAAGATAGACAACCGTATAATCTTTGGAATCGAACATGAATATGACGCCCAAAAAGGTTGGGATGGATTTTCTCTACGATTAACTAACCTTGTTCAGAACTATATAAGCAAAGAGGTATCAGCTTCTATTCGAATTCAAAAACAACAATATATGGGTGTGGACCTCTGTTTGATCGAAGTGCCAAAGGGATTAGACTGGTATTATCTTGATACAAGCCGATTTTATGTAAGGCGATATGGCTCTACTATATTATTAGAAGGTCGCGAGATGGACAGTTATAGAAGGTTGCATCCCAGAGGTTAAAATGAACCTTGACCTAGTCAATATGGGTGTGTGGTAAAAGCTCATGAAGAAGACTATAATAAATAGGTTTGAAACAACATACTTTTTAGGAATGGGATGGATAAACCAATGGATAGATATAGAGATTATAAAGCATTGCTTTAGTCGCTTGCCTAATTCCAAACAGCCGCATTTAATGGTATATTGCATATCTGGAAGAGAACTACCTTTAATCGACCAAATTGCACCTGATAATGTGACAATCCGTTTTTCACCTGAGAAAATAGGGATTAAAGAAACATCGCAACCAAAACCGCCTGCAGAACCGCGAATAATGATAAGCAATGAAGAGGTATCTATAGCCGATCCATTCAATCTTCCTCCAACTACTTTAGTGGGCGGACTTGATTTTGAGACTTATGATAAGTTATATAAAAAACTTGAAGAAAAATACGGTGAGCAGATAAATCAGAGGTTTAGAGAGACCAAAGCAAGAACCCTTGTAATATATAAAGATGATGGGAGGATAGAAGTTGCGGGAAAGTCAGATAGTCCTTATTATCCTTCAGATGATGAATTAGAAAAAATACAAAAGGAAAGAGGTAAGGTATGCTATGTTATAGGTTGGGATATTATAGAAGAGGGCAAATGCATAGAAAAGAGCGATTGGAGCTTTATCCCTCAAATTCCTGTAAATCCATATCCTACAATTCCAATTTATCTTGGCAAACAAGATGAAGAATACAAAGATATAATCAGACAAGATAGATTAATTGTAGCTGATTTTGATACAGGAAATCCTTATATTTTAGCTTTTAAGGATGAATATCGTGAAGGTTTATTAAAAATCTTAGCTGGATTAAAACGAAGAAGAGAGATTAAATATACATTCGAAAGAGATAAATATAATTATGATTACTATGTAAATAAGGTTAAAATTGGTCTATGCGATAGTAAAGACGATAAAAGATTTTGTTGTGCTGAATTTGATGTATTGTTTATCTTAAATTGGCAAAATTCGCCTTTTATAGACGCAAGTCCTCTTAGAAACGCATTTGTTGGAAGGGCACTTTGGTTACCCGGTAAACTTCGCTTTTCTTTAATATTAAATGCAAAAGATGAAAACATAAGATTTTCTCAAATAGAATGCTAAATAGATATTCCCTTTGACCTCTCAGATGTCCTCTTTATCACCACAGCCAATACCCTTCACTCTATCCCTTCTGCCCTCTTAGACAGAATGGAGATAATAGAGTTTCCGTCTTATACACAAGAGGAAAAGCTCCAGATTGCTAAAAAATTCTTGATTCCAAAAACAACTGCAGGCTCTGGGTTGCCACATCTTTCGGTCTCTGATGAGGCGATAAAAAAG
>JAZDOR010000128.1:0-45419 GCA_043798435.1 bacterium | reverse complement strand
TATACACTCTAAACTATACACTCTAAACTATACACTCTAAACTATACACTCTAAACTATACACTCTAAACTATACACTCTAAACTATACACTCTAAACTATACACTCTAAACTATACACTCTAAACTATACACTCTAAACTATCATGAGACCATATCAAAAAAGAATAATCATTGTTTGGGCGATAACAGTCCTTGTCTTTCTTGTGGTTGTTGTCCGTTTATTTGATATTCAGGTAATAAAAAGGGGTGAGTTTGTCAAGAAGGCAAACAGGATACAGAAAAGAGATAGAACTTATGTCATGCCACGCGGCACAATATTTGATAGGGATAATGAAATTTTAGCTATGAGTAATGAGACCTGGTCTATTTATTCTCCCAAAAGAATGCAAAGCAAAGATTTATCTAAAATAGCCAGGCTGTGTGGAGCCTCCCCCAAAAAGGTGGGTTGGATTGTTCGGAGAATTCCAAGGAGTCTGGCAGAAAAGATAGAAAGAGAAAAGATTCCTAATATCAACTTTCTTCCTGAATGTAAGAGGTTTTACCCCTTAGGTGAACCCATAGGCAGCTTTCTCGGTTTTGTAAAATTTGAGGATGATGCCGAGAAGATTCAAGGGCTTTGTGGGATTGAAGGGGCATGGAATAAGTATCTTGCAGGCAGAAGCCAGAAGATAGTGATAGAAAAAGATGGCGTAGGCTCTATTACCTATACCAAAGAGAGATTTCCAGAGAAGCTTTGTGGATATAACCTTTCTCTTTCTATCTCTTCAAACATCCAATACCTTGCCTATAAGAGGTTGAAAGAAACCTGCTTGAAATATCAGGCAAAGGGAGGGGTTGTAATTGTGATGGCAGTTGGGACTGGTGAGATTCTTGCCAGTTGTAGCTGGCCATCTTTTGATCCAAATGTCTATTCTGACTGGAACCCGTCTGAGTGGAAAAAGGTTGAAAAAGATAGCTTAAAAAATAGAGCCATCTCTTGGATTACAGAACCAGGCTCACTTCTCAAGGCTGTTGTCTGTGCCATATTATTACAGGAAGGGGTGGTGAAGGAGGGTGATAAATTCTTCTGTCCAGGAAGTATGGAGGTAGGAGGGAGAAAAATCTCCTGCGTCCATAAACACGGAGACCAGACCTTCAGGGATGTCTTGATAAACTCTTGTAATGTGGGCATGACTCAGGCTGTCCAGAGATTAGACGGCAAAATTTTAGTTGATTATCTCAAGCAGTTTGGATTTGGAGATAAAGTAGGAATTGGTCTTGCTGAGGAAGAGAAAGGAATTTTGCCAAGAAACAAACCCTCTGAGCTTGCAAAGTCTAATCTCTCCTTTGGCTATGGGATTGGCGTTACACCCCTTCAGGTATTGATGGCTATCAGCACTATTGCCAATCAAGGCTTACTTGTCAAACCTGTCCTGGTCTCTCGGGTCTCAGAGGGAAAGGATTACATAGTGAAGGAGTATTATCCCTCTGTGAAGAGAAGGGTTATTTCTTGCGAGGTGGCAAAGCAGGTATCTGATATAATGATTGATGTTGTTGAGAAAGGAACAGGTGTTTCAGCTAAAATTGCGGGATACAAGATTTGTGGAAAGACAGGAACAGCAGAGAAGGCTTCCCCTCACGGATATGACAAGGATAAGGTTGTTGCCTCCTTTGTCGGGTGGTTTCCAGCAGAAGATCCAAAGGTAGCTATACTGGTGATGATAGATGAGCCACAAGCAGGGGTAAGATATGGAGGAACAATTGCCGCACCCGTATTTCGTGAGATTGCAGAAAGGATGATTGTTCTCTATGGGATAAAAGGTTCGGAGGCAGGAGGCAGTGGAACAGTAGGCAGTATAGATTAGGATAATAAGAGATAATAGCACGCAGATGACACGGATACTATGGATGGACACAGATGAAATATAAAAATCCGTGAATATCCGTTTCATCAGCGTTATCCGTGTGCTATTTATGTCAACTTCAATGATGGCTTAAAATAGAATAGCACTTTGGATGACACGGATACTATGGATGGACACAGATGAAATATAAAAATCCGTGAATATCCGTTTCATCAGCGTTATCCGTGTGCTATTTATGTTAAGTTATCTATATCGGATTACATATATAATTTTACAAATTATGATTAGAATTACTAAGTTATTAAAGGGAGAGTCGGCAAGCTCTGCAATGAGCAAGCCAATAGTAGCCTGGAATATTACCAATAGATGCAATCTTAGTTGTTGCCACTGCTATATCTCTGCCTCTGACAAAGAGTATCAGAATGAGCTATCTACCCAGGAAGCAAAAGGCTTAATTGATGATTTAGCTAATATGGGGGTCTCCCTGCTTCTCCTTTCTGGAGGAGAACCTCTTCTGCGACCAGACATCTTTGAGTTGGGTGCCCTGGCTAAAGAAAGGGGGATAGAGACGGCTATTTCATCCAATGGCTCTTTAATCACTTTTGATGTGGCAAAGAAGATTAAAGACTCAGGTTTTTCTTATGTCGGCATAAGCCTTGATGGACTTAGGGAGACACATAATAAGTTTAGAAGGGTAGAGGGTGCTTTTGATAAAGCCTTAGAGGGCTTACGGCTCTTAAAAAAAGAAGGAATAAAGGCAGGGGTGAGGCTTACCATTACCAAGCTAAACCTAAAAGAGCTTCCCGGGATAATTGAGCTTGTGCTATCGGAAGGGATTAAGAGGCTATGTATCTATAACCTTGTTTATACTGGAAGGGGAAGGGATATTACGGAGTATGACCTTGACAATTCTGAGAGGGGTGAGTATATTGAGTATCTTCTAAAAAAGGCAGAAGAGCTTTCCGATAGATTAGAGATACTCACTGTCTGCAACCCAGCAGATGGCGTAAGTCTATTAAATTATGTGCCTCAAGAGGAAAAAGAGCGGACAAGAAAGCACTTGCTGATGTATAGTGGATGCTCTGCAGGTAAGAAATTGGTCTGTATTGACCCAAAAGGGGATCTCTATCCCTGCCAGTTCTGGAGAGAAAGCTTAGGGAATATCCGAGAAAAAGGATTTAGTCAAATCTGGAATGAAAATGAATTCTTAGTTAAACTCAGAGAAAAGGAACACTATCTTACTGGAAGATGTGGCGAGTGTAAATATAAAGATATATGTGGTGGCTGTCGGGTTAGAGCAGGGTTTTCTAATAAAGATATCTGGGCAGAGGACCCTTGTTGTTATATAGAGAATGGTATGTGTTTAGATGCGCCGTAAAGGCAGAGGAAATTCATTGTAAATTGCAAATTTAGCATTTCAATAAGAGATAATAGCACGCAGATGACACGGATACTACGAATTTACACAGATTAAAATATAAAAATCCGTGTTTATCCATTTCATCAGCGTTATCCGTGTTCTATTTATATCGAGCTATCTATCAGATTGCATATGGGAGGTAAAGATGTATTTTCCTATCTATAGACCAAGAAGGTTGCGTAAATCTGAGGCTTTGAGAAGAATGATAAGGGAAACAAGGCTTTCTATAGATAACCTTGTTATGCCATACTTTGTTGTCCACGGCAAAGGCATAAGAAAAGAGGTAAGGTCTATGCCGGGCATCTTTCATTTCTCTATAGATACGCTTATAGAAGAGGTGAGGGAGGCAAAGACTCTTGGCATTCCAGCCATTCTTCTTTTTGGGATACCAAAGATAAAGGATGAGATGGGGTCTGAAAGCTACGCCAAGGATGGGATAATCCAGATGGCAGTGGCTGAGATTAAGGCTAATGTGCCAGATATGATAGTGATTACTGATACATGCCTCTGTGAGTATACAACTTCTGGTCATTGTGGGATAGTAAGAAATGGCAAGGTTGCAAATGACGAAAGTTTAGAGCTTCTGGCAAAGATAGCCCTATCCCAGGCAGCCTCTGGAGCTGATATGGTTGCTCCCTCTGATATGATGGATGGAAGGGTCGCTGCTATCAGAAAGTGTTTGGATGAAGCAGGCTTTTCTGATACGGCCATTATGTCATATTCAGCCAAATATGCCTCCTCTTTCTATTCACCCTTCAGGGAGGCGGCAGACTGTGCTCCACGCTTTTCAGACAGGAGTTCGTATCAATTAGACATTGCCAACAGCGACGAGGCTTTAAGGGAGATACGGCTGGATATAGCTGAGGGTGTGGATATTGTGATGGTGAAGCCTGCCTTAGCCTATCTTGATCTCATTCTCAGGGTAAAAGAAGAGACTGGCTATCCAGTTGCCGCCTATTCAGTGAGTGGTGAGTATTCTATGATTAAGGCTGCGGGCTCTTCAGGATTTCTTGATGAAAAGAGGGTTGTCCTGGAGGTTCTAACCTGCATAAAGAGGGCAGGTGCTGATATAATCATCACCTACTTTGCTAAAGATGTGGCTAAGTGGCTTTCCTGTTAGCAATTGTAATCACTCAGCCTATTCATCAAAGAGTGTAAGAGGGGGGATACGGAGATAATGGGGATATGGAGATGAAGGATTTGAATTAGAATAATATCTCCTTATCTCTCTATAATATCCCCTTACATATTCTCTTTTCTTACACTACCTGAACGGTTACCAGCAATTCTAATTTAGAAATACGGGGAAAATAGATGCTTCAATCTATTCAAACCTCTTTCTATGGAAAAAGGTAGCATATCTGCAAAGACATTCAGGATAACCACAGCATTAACACTGGCATCCTCGTTGGCAGCATCCCTTAACCTTTTACAGATATCCTGATTCACTATCCGTATCTCCTCATATATTTTAACCAAACCCTTAAGCTCCCAATCTGGGGTTTTTCCCTCTTTATTCAGAAAGTACTGCCCAAGTAGATACATAGATGTTGCTCTGTAGATTGTCTCCTCTGGAGAGGCAAATGGCAGGTGTTGATAGACCATAGGCTTCAGCTTCTCCATAATCGGGCATCCACTGGTTGTCATATATATTCCAATCAAACAACTTAAGCCCTTTTGGATGGTAGTCTTTGCAAAGATATCCCTTTCTTTTGTCTTGACTAAGACATCAGCCTTCTCGTATGAAATTGAATCCTTAAAAAAAGTAATTGGGCCAACAAGATTTACCGCAATAGGGCAAAACTCATTTTGGGAAGAAGTTAAAGGGCAGTTTCTGCATTTGGCATATTCTAATCTTGTCCATTCAGGGTTTACTGTCTCTTTTGGCTGGATGCAATTTAAGGTTTCAGAATCCAGTCTAACACGAAATTCCTTCTCTTTACCATTACCCAGGTTGAATATATAGGTATAGATTAGCTCTTCCATGTCTAAAACAGGTGTTATCTAATGGTACGCCTGGACCGACTCGAACGGTCAACCTACGGATTAGAAGTCCGTTGCTCTTCCATTGAGCCACAGGCGCAACCCCCATAGGATACTATATCACCCCTTCTTCTGGCAAGTTTTTCTATATCCTTCTTGATCTGGGCAGAGAGGGCTTCTTTGCTGGAAAACCTTATCTCATCCCGTATCCACTCTAAAAATTGGACAGAAAGGTTTTTTCCATAAAGATTTCCAGAAAACCCGAAGATATGAACCTCAAAGAGGAGCTCGTTTTCAGAGAATGTGGGTCTTCTTCCAAGGTTTCCTATCCCATCAAGCTCAGCTCCATCAAAATTGTCCATAGTCCATAGTCCATTGTCCATAGTCTCCTTTTCTTTACTATTGACCGTTGACTGTGGACTGTTGACCGTTGACTGTTGACTCTCTTCTTTACTGTATTCTGTATTCTGTATTCTGTATTCTGTATTCTGCTGTCTATTGACTATTGACTGTTGACTATTGACTATTTTTGCCTCTTCACTGTGGACTGTGGACTGTTGACTGTGGACTATTTTCACCTTCACACCATAGACCCCAAGCCTTGGGAGAAAAATGTCTGGCCAGTCCATATTTACTGTCTTGGCACCCATTCCCTTTCCCCTGCCTGCACCCTTTATTACCGGAAGATTCACAGTGTATGGTCTTCCCAAAAGCCTTTCTGCTTCTTGTATCCTGCCAGAAGCCAAAAGCTCTTTTACCTTAGAGCTGCTCACCCTTTCATTCTCTAAAATGACATCACTCATACAGAAAACCTCAAAATCATATCTGCCAGAGAGCTTACGGAGTAGCCCTACATCTCCCTCCTGAGCTTTTCCAAACCTATGGTCGGAGCCTATCCATATCTCTTTCATACCAAGGGTTTCTATAAGAATCTCTTGGACAAACCTCTCTGGCTGAAGGTCTTTTATCTCATTAAAGTCTAAGTAGAGCATTATGTCTATCCCAAGCTCTTCAATAAGCCTTTCTCTCTCCTTTTCGGCAAGGATAAAGAGAGCAGACCTTGGATGTGGATGGAAGGTGAGAAGGATAGAGGGAATACCCCTTTTTTTGGCAGATTTTACAGTCTTCTTTATCAAGGTTTGATGGCCAATATGAATGCCGTCAAATATCCCGGAGGTGATAACACTCCCTTCTATTTTTCCTGATAAACTTTTCCATATTTTCATTGTAAGTTAATTGCTAAACGAAACCATATGATTACTCCGTCCTCGGCTTTGCTTTCTCAGCTATAGCCACGATGGTGTCAAGTTTCTCCGTGATCTCCGTGTCTAATTTTTCCTTCGGCACCAAACCGGCAAGGATGTGATAATCGGATTTTCGTAGTTGCAACGGCAGTCCGAGTTTATGGAAGTAATTCTTAAAAAGCGGGTCAAGAAACTCATCTGTTGCCTTGACTTCCGAAGACCAGGGATCAGGCTTGTCGAGAGTCTTCATCGCCTTCGTCACTTCAGTAATGGCATTACGCATTGTCTCTTCTCTATGTTGGCTCTCGACATTTCCGAACAAATCATCTGGCAAATCGTATCTGGCATAGGCGAATAGCACATCTTCCATACAAAAATAGTTTTCTATTTCCTTACGCCGCCACATTGTCTCGGTAAGTCCTCTGTCAGACTGAAGCTCCTTGTCAAGGTGGTCAAAAATAGCGATGCCTATAAGATCATTCTTGGCTTCCTGTAAACCGAAAAAATGGTCGCGGGCTTTTTGGGGCAGATTGGTTTCAATATACTTCACAAAGGGACGCTCAAGGTATGGCTGTGCATCGTGACCAAGAGATTTAGCAAATGCCTGAAGAATGGCCAGGTCTGTGGAGTTTTCCAGATAGAGCACCCAACCAGTTTGTTCCGCCTGATAGTACTGGTCAAAGCCAATCTCCTGCAGTGCCTTCAAAACTTGAGAACCACGATCATCAATACGATGAGGTTTGCCAACAAAGGCAATGACCACATCCCTATCAGCAGCTTCGTTGAGGACAACCTCCGAATGACTGGCTGCGATAATCTGTGAGCCTTGCTGCTTGGCAACTTGAATCAGGAGGTTGTAAATTTGTCGCTGGCGCAGAATCTCCAGGTGGGCATCCGGCTCGTCTAAGAGTAGCACTGCCCCAGGATTGGCATAAAGGTGGGCGAGCAAGAGCAATGTCTGTTGCAGTCCTCGGCCTGATGAAGAAAGGTCAAGCTTCTTTTCTTGCTCATCCTTGTAAGCCATAGTGATTTCGCTGCGCTCGGCGATATATTGTGGTTCCAAAAGCTCCACACCAAATAAGCTATGGATGTGCTTCACCAGATTAACCCAGTGTGCTGAATCCTTATTCTTATAGATTAGGTGACAGAGATTCCGTAGAACCTGGGCTGTTTGCCCCTGACCGATAAGCACTCCGATCTCACCAGGTTCCTTGACAAACTCCCTATCTGTCAACCCTGACATAGGGGGTAAAAAGGCGAATCGGATGTTTGACGCTTCGACTGGAATCTCGGAGAACTCCGCTTTCGTTACAGGAACATCCTTGAATTCTGGCAAGCGCAAGGGACGACAGACAAACGATTCGTCGTTAGTAAAATCAAATTCTAAACCACAATTCCACTCTTTGCCTTTAGTCACTCCAGAAACAGAAATGTCAATGCGGATGTTTTGCATGCCAAGTTTTACGCTACGTCGGGTGTCTAACCCATACCATAACAAATTAGCCACAGGCACTGATGTTGAGATCAGATCCCGGCGGTTAATGGTAACTCCGGGCCGTTTTGCAGGTGAGGACTTTCCCTTGCGTTTGGCATTCCACGCGCGTATGCCTACATCCCAGAGTGTTAGCGCCTGTAACGCCGTAGTTTTTCCAGAATTATTGGGACCGATAAACACAACTGTTTTACCCAAAGGGATTTCCGCATCCCTGAGCCGTTTGAAATTGTGAATAAATAGCTTTGTTATCATAATAACCTTATAACCTTCAGTTTAAGTATTTATTGTTTGTTTGGCAAGCATAGTTTTCAGTTTTGATATAGTTATTCGTGATATTCGAACATTCGTATAATTCGTGTTCTCTTTCCTTTATAAACAAATAAACACATATTCTTCATTCAGCCTTTCTGATAATGTATATGACACCATCCACCATAGGTGCGGCATCAAATATTAGACCGCTTACTCTCTTATTTAAGACAGGCTCTGACTCTAAATTTACAAGGAAGACCTCAGAGAGATTCCTTCCCTTCTTTTTTCCTTTTTCAGTCGCCATAGAGGCAGCCGCGGGGTTGAGATAGGCTATCTTTCCAGAGGCATCAGTCACGACCACACCAACCAAGAGTTTATCAAATAAATCAGGGTATTTTGTCTCCTCTTCTCCCTCCCAGGCAGATATAAGCTGTCCCCTCTGCCAGGTGTCAATTATCTTGCCCTTTTGGTCTATGACTGGAATTTTCTTTGTTCGGCTGAAGTTTTGGAGAAGAAGGTTGAGTGAGTTAATATTCTCTCGGTCAACAGTATTTAAGTGGTGCTCAATCACCCTTTGTATCCCCATATTCAAATCCTCCATCATCCCAGAGGAGGCGATTATATCCTGCTTTGAGAGGAAGCCGGCAATCTCCTTCTTGCTATTCACCACAGGGATAGAGATGGCAGAATACAGGAAAAATAGCCTTATCAAGTCTGCCTTTGTGTTTACCTTCTCTTCCATAACTTAGCTATTTTACCATAGAATAATAGCCATAGCAACCTTTTCTTGTAATACGATTTATTGTTGGAGAGAAGGAGGACTTCTTATTGAGGTTTTTCGTAACCGTTCAGGCTATACATCAAAAGTGTGAGGGGATAAGGAGATAAGAAAAGATATGGAGATAATTCATTTTTAATTCAAAATTTTATCCCCTTATCTCCTTAATCTCCATATCCCCTTTTATTACACTACCGCAGCGATTACGGTTTTTCTCTTAATGTTACAAAAAAAGGGTGCGGGGACAGGATTTGAACCTGTGACCTCAAGGTTATGAGCCTTGCGAGCTACCACTGCTCCACCCCGCATACAAGTGTATAGTTTTTAGTGTATAGTGTTTAGTATAAGGTAATAACTATTAACTATGCACTATTTTACTGCCGGGGGTCGGAGTCGAACCGACACGAGGAAAACCTCAGCGGATTTTAAGTCCGATGCGTCTGCCAATTCCGCCACCTCGGCAAATTAACTTATATAAGTTTAGTAACCAAAGAAATAGGCTGTCAAGATATTTCTTGCAGTAGCAAGAAATATAAGGTTCTGGCAGAGCCAGAACAAAAAGGAAATTCCTATATAATCGAGATATTTCTTACGAGTAGCGGAAATATAAGGCAATACAAAAAATCCTTGCTAAACTAACTTGCCCCACCTATAATTTTAGCATTATGATTATTATTCTTGAACCATCGGCCACAGAGGAGAACATCAAACATATTGTTGAAAAGTTGAAGAGTAAACAACTCAATCCCTTTGTCTCAAAGGGCGTAGAGAGAACCGTCATCAATATTATTGGTGATGAGAGAATCGTGTCTCAAGAACAATTGGAGACATTCCCTGGGGTAGAGAGGGTTATTTCAGTCTTAAAACCATTCAAGTTAGCCAGCAGAGAGTTTAAGAAAGAGGATAGTATCATCAATGTAGATGGGGTAAAGATTGGAGGTAGAGAATTAGTCATCATTGCCGGGCCCTGCTCAGTGGAGAATAGGGAGCAAATTATAAATATTGCTTGTGAGGTAAAGAAAGGGGGTGCTACACTCCTGCGGGGTGGAGCATTTAAGCCAAGAACCTCTCCTTATGCCTTTCAAGGGTTAGAAGAGGAGGGCTTGAAGATGCTTGTTGAGGCAAAGGAGATAACCGGGCTTCCTATTGTCACAGAGCTTATGGATATAAAGGATATTGATATCCTCCTTAAATATGCTGATGTGATTCAAATAGGGGCAAGGAATATGCAGAACTTCTCTCTTCTAAAAGAGGTTGGAAAGGTAAGAAAGCCTGTCCTTTTGAAGCGGGGAATGTCTGCCACAGTAACAGAGTTTCTTATGTCGGCAGAGTATATTCTCGCAGGTGGAAACTCGGATGTAATTTTATGTGAAAGGGGAATACGGACATTCGTTGACCATTCCAGAAATACACTTGATATTGCGGCTATTCCTGCCTTAAAAAGCCTCACCCACCTGCCAGTGATAGCTGACCCATCTCATGCTGCTGGAAAAGTGAAGTTAGTCGCACCCTTGACTCTGGCGGCAATTGCTGCGGGCTCTGATGGCTTGATGATTGAGGTGCATACAAATCCAGAGGAAGCATTTTCTGACGGCGAACAGTCCCTTACACCTGTGCAGTTTAGAGAGCTGGTTATAATGGCTAAAAAGGTTGCCCTGGCTGTAGGCAGAACCCTTCAATGAAAATAGCTATAGTAGGTGTCGGTTTGATTGGTGGTTCTATTGGTCTGGCGATAAAAGCAAAGGGATTGGCAAACAAGGTTATTGGGATTGGAAGGAGCAGGGAGAACCTCAAAAAAGCCGAAGAACTTGGCTGTATAGACGAAGCAACAGATGACCTGAACAGGGCAGAGTATGCAGACCTCATATTTCTTGCCACACCGCCTTTAGCCATCATAGAGATTGGAAAGAAACTCTCTCATTTTGCCAAAGAGAGCATAGTCACTGATGCCGGCTCAACAAAAGAGAGAATAGTGAGTGAACTATCCCCCATCCTTCCTAAATTTATTGGCAGTCACCCAATGGCTGGTTCACACAGACAAGGTTCAGAATCAGCCTCTGCCTCACTCTTTTCTAACTCCTTAGTTGTGGTCACGCCAACCAAGGATACAGACACATCTGCAAAAGAGAAGGTTTGCCATCTCTGGGAAAAGATTGGGGCAAAAGTGATAGAGATGGATGCAGAAGAACACGACAGGATAGTCAGCCTATCCTCTCATATTCCGCATATCCTCTCTTTTTCTCTGGTGGATTTGGTAAAGAGAGGAGGTGCAGAAGCCCTTGTTTCTACTGGATTTACTGATATGGCCAGGTTGAGCTTATCCCCTCCTTCTCTCTGGAATGAAATATGCTTGACCAACAAAAGCAATATTTTGTCGGGGTTATCTAAGATGAAGGATATAATCTCTGAGTGGCAGGAAGCAATTGAGAGGGGTGATATTTTGGAGAAATTTCAAGAGATACAAAAAGATGCAAAGGGTTTGATATGTCCAATGAAAACATGATTTAGCAAAAATTTAAGTAGCCTAAGACTACAGACTCAGACTAACAAAATAGACACGAGACTTAGACATCAGACTATAGACTAAGATATATCAATTAAAAGGTCTTAGTCTTGCGTCTAATGTTCTTGAGTCTTTGTAATAAAATAGTCTTGAGTCTAATGCTCTTGAGTCTATAGTCTTTTTCAACCACCTTTTTTGGAAACCTGATTTATTCTCGGTATAGCTTTGGCTTTAGGTTTGGGTTGTATTTCTTAAATCGGCAGTATTGGGCAGAAGAGAAGCTCAAAGACAAAGGAATTGACCCCAGAATTTCCTGGTTGAACAACCACTACTTAGATTTCCAGTTCAAATGACTAAGGAAAAAGTGGCAATAACTATAGACAAGGTAAGATAAGGAAGAAAATAGAAGCTTAAGAAAAGAAGGAGTAGACATCCTTAAAGGCACAAGGTATCTATGGCTAACCAACCCTTGCAACTGGACAGAAGAGCAGAAAAAGGCATTTGGGGAGCTAAAGAATAAAGAGCTAAAAGTAGGTCGTGCATGGACAATAAAGAAAATATTTCTGCGATTATGGAAATATACATATGAAAAGGCTGCAAGGAACTTCTTCAAGAAGTGGTACTGGTGGGCAACACATTCCCGACTCAAACCTATAGCAAATAATGATAAAAAGACATCTTGATAATATTTTAACCTATCTTAAACATAGAATAACAAATGCTGTAGCCGAGGGGATAAACAGCAAAATTCAACAGATGAATCAGCAGCAAGGGGATTTAGAAACTTTAAGAATTATAGGATTACTATCCTGCTACCTTGTGGAAAGTTGGATATGTATCCACAGAGAAAGCCAGTAGAACCAAGTTTATTACTGCCAAACACATACCTCTGTATGGAAACAATCTCAATTAAGACTTTCGTAGTTATCTCTTATATTTTATTTCTCCAAAGTTCTCCGTGTCTCCAAAAGCTAATTCTACCTCCATCACTATCTTTTTTGCCAGACTAAAGCCAATGGCAATTTTTGACCTGCCCACCTCTACAACTACAGGTCCACGAAGGGCTTGTTGGGATAGCTTCTTAATATTTGCCCCAACAACGATTCCCAATGTTGAAAGCCTTTTGGTGTAGTTTTCTCCACCTTGAATTTCGGAAATCACTCCTATTTCGCCCACTTTCATTTCAGCCAGCATCCTTCTCATTACTTACAAAAGATATATTCAAGCTCTCATCTGTGTCAATAAAAATCCCACAGAAAAGGTAATTACTGAACTTTTGCAAATTTATGTAACTACCCATATTTTGCATCCTTTGGGTTAAATTGTTGTTTATAAACCAAAATGTTTAAAAATGACTCTTTGACTCTTTCGTAAAAAGGCTAATTTTTATATATTTTCGTTTTCTATGTAGACATCAGACTAACGAAATAGACACGAGACTTAGACATCAGACTATAGACTAAAAAGATATATTAATTAAAAAGTCTGAGTCTCGTGTCTATGGTCTGAAGTCCATGGTCTTTTTTACCATCTTTTTGTAAACCTGATTTATTCTCGGTATAGTTACGAAAAAACCTGTAAGTCATTGGCTATAAAAAATTGTTTGCTTTTTGTTATATAGAATTTTATAATTCAAGATATTTCTTGCAGTAGCAAGAAATATAAAGGGGGTTATAATAAGAAAAATTTATTGATAGAATCTTTGGCTCAAATTGAAAAGAGTAAGGGGATATCAAGGACTATTCTTCTTGAAATGATAGAAGAGTCTTTACTCTCTGTCTGCAAAAAGAGATACGAAGGTGCTGAAGTTAAGGTATCTTTTGACCCTGATAAGGGTGATCTGATGGTCTTTATCCTGAAGAATGTTGTGGCTAAGGTGGAGGATTCAACAAAGGAGATACTCCTAAAAGATGCAAGAGATATTAAAAAAGATGCTGAAATAGGAGATGTAGTTGAGATTTCACAACCTACTTTAGATTTTTCTCGTATAATAGCTCAGGCTGTAAAGCAGGTTGTTACTCAGAGAATACGAGAGGCTGAGAGGAATGTTATATTTAAGGAGTTTAAGGAAAGGGAAGGAGACATTGCCACAGGACTTGTTCGCAAGATAGAAGAAGATGCCATATTTGTAGACCTTGGAAAGACTGAAGCTATTTTGCCAGAAGAAGAACAGATAAAGAGGGAAAGGTATAGAATTGGAGACCGAATAAAGGCATACATAGCGAATGTAAAAGATGTAGGTCGCACTACACGGGTAATACTATCAAGAACACACCCTCAATTACTAAGAAAGCTGTTTGAAATGGAGGTGCCAGAGATTGCAGAAGGGCTTATCAAGATTGAAAGAATAGCCAGAGAGCCGGGGATGAGAACCAAGATAGCTATTTTATCAACCAAGAAAGAGCTTGACCCAGTTGGAACCTGTGTTGGGGTGAGGGGAAGCAGGATTCGCTCTGTGATGAATGAGTTGGGAGGCGAGAAGATTGATGTTATTCCTTTCTCAGATAATTATGAGGAGTTTATCTCATTAAGCCTTTCTCCAGCTAAGACAAAAAGGTTGATTGTGGATGAGGAGAAAAAAAGTTCAACAGTTATTGTAGATAAGGACCAGCTTTCTCTGGCTATAGGTCGCGATGGTCAAAATGTGAGGCTTGCCGCAAAACTTACAGGCTTCAAATTAGATGTCCGAACTGAAGAGCAGTACTGGGAAGAGAAAGATGTAGCTTCCATACCCGGGGTTTCTGATGTATTGATAAAAGAGCTTAAGAAGATAAGGATACGGAACTTCGGGGATGTTGCCAGGAAAGGAATTGAAGGGCTTACTGAAGTAAAAGGGATAGGCAAGGTAAAGGCTCAAACCATTCTTGATTATGTTAAAAACAAAGAAAATAAGGACGAGAAGTAGGTGTAGAATAGGAGGGGAAAGTTCGCACCTACACTCTCGTCCTTATTTATATATCGGCATTTTTTCAAAAAACCTTTAAGGAAATTTTTTATAACTGTTCAGGTATTCTGAATTCTGACTCCTGAATTCTGTATTCTTGCTACTTGAGTAGTGCCTCTTCAATTTTGATTTATAGGTAAACGAATTAAGCGAATTTAACAAATCTATTTATTCTTTTTAGTTTAATTCGTTCTATTCGTTTACAGATTTAATCTTAAAAGGGCAATAGTTGCTTTTTTATACCATGATTCAACCATTAAATGAACAGGCAGTAGATTCTGTCATTCAAATCTTCTCTGGACTTCCACATTTCTTCAATCCATTAGCCATAAACAGGTTAAAAGAGGACATCAAATCTTTTTTAAAGAAAAAACCCGAGCCAGAAGAGGGAGGGTTTTATGTCTATATGGAGGATTTAGAGGTTATTGGAGTGATTGGATACAGAAGAATGAAATGGCAAAGAGAATATGAGATAACCTGGTTAGCAGCAAGGGCAGACAGACAGAGAAGGAGTGTGGGAAGAAATCTGGTCACATTCCTTGAGAATCTCCTTCAAAAGCATAATCTCCAGCTTATCACTGTGAACATTCCAGAGGATCAAAGATCAAGGAATTTCTACTTTCAAATGGGGTTTAGAAGCGTAAACAGGTTTTTTGATAAGGATGGAGAGATGTTGGTCTATGAAAAGAAGTATGGTTTCGTAAAGGATAAGTGTCAAGAGTTGGTAGCAGACTACCTCAGGCGAAAAAAGCTGAAAGATATCAAGAAGAAGAAGTAAGTCTATTTATAACTGTTCAGGTGCAATGAAGGAAAGATGGAAAAACTTAAGAAAATTTGGAAACCTAAGTTAGTTGAGTATAATATCTGATGGAGATAAAATTCTCACGTCATGCTAAAAGACGAGCAAAACTTTACGGAATTTCAGAATCTACGGTAATAGACATTTTAAGGAACATGAATTTACATCAAGGTGAACATGAGATTATAAAACCTATTTCGGGATTTAAATATCCCTTAAAAATAGTCGTCTCTGTTGAAGAAGATTTAATAACCGTAGTAACAAACTATCCACTGAAGAAAGGAAGGAAGAGATGAGAGTACATTATGATAATGAGGTTGATGCCATGTATATTAGGTTAGGAAACCAAAAGCCTGATGGAGTTGTTGAGATTTCAGAGGGTGTGAATTTAGATATGGCATCTGAAGATAAAATAGTTGGCATAGAAATACTCAATGCCTCTAAGAAGATAAATATCAAAACAATCCTTTCCTACAAACTTGAACTTGATAATAAATTAATTCGAAAAAGTGCTTAACCCGTAGAAGAAAAGAAGATATACCCAAACAAATCAGGTTTGCAAAAAGATGGTTAAAAAAGACTATAGACTCAAGAACATTAGACTTCAGACTTAAAGGGAAGATTTTTAGTCTGATGTCTGATGTCTGTCTGAATTTTTGCAAACCAATTTTCATTGGGCATAGTTGAATAATCATGTCTGAAAAAAGGTTTCCGAAGTCTTATGAGGTGAAAACACCAGAGGGTGCAGAGGGTTGGGAGGAGATGTATCCTTACTATCTTCTGTTTAGTGACCAGCGCAGGGAATTTGAGGATAGGTTCTGGTTCTGCGACACTATGCATTGGACCACACCTTTATATCCGTTTGATACCTTTACAGCTGAAATAGCCATATCCTCATTAGGGCAATATAATACACGGGTATTTATGGTTCCCCCAGCATTAGGCATAGATATAAGGGTTCTAAATGGATATGTGTATCTTAGTCCAATCCCTGTTGACAATCCCAAGGAGATAGAGGAAAGGGTAAAGGATTTTACAGAAAGGGCAGGTTTTTACTATCAAAATTGGGAGAGCCTTTATGCCAAATGGAAGGAGAAGGTAACGGTCGAGATTGAGGGATTAAAAAAGATAGAAATCCCGGATCTACCTGAAAAAGAGGATATTGCTATAGTCAGTAATGCAGTTGGCATTTCCACAGGATTTCGGCTGCAGGAGGCATATAACAGACTTTTAGAAAGTATGTCCAGGATATGGTCATTTCACTTTGAGTTTCTGAACCTTGGCTATGCTGCCTTTCTTGACTTTTCAATCTTTATGAAGAAGGTCTTTCCTGATATCTCTGACCAGACCATCACCCAAATGGTCGCGGGCATAGATGTTCTCCTATTCAGGCCTGATACTGAACTCCGAAATTTGGCAAAGCTTGCTGTCAGCCTTGGGGTTTCTGACATCTTTCTGGCTTCCTCAGGGATTGATGAGATAGTCAATCTTGAGGATGAGAGCTTGAGAAATCTGGCAAAGCCTGCAACCAGTCTTGGAGTTTCTGGTAACTATCAGAGTAACTCATGGATTGATGAGATATTAGTAATCTTACAGAAAACTCCAGCTGGCAAAAAATGGCTGGAGGCTTTAGAGAAGGCTAAAGACCCCTGGTTTTATTTCAGCTCTGGCACAGGCTTCTACCATTTACCAAGAAGCTGGATAGATGACCTGTCCGTGCCGTTCTCAGCCATAAAAGGGTATATTAAAAAATTAGAGACAGGAGAGAGTATAGAAAGACAACAAGAGGAGATACGAAGAGAGGCAGAGAGGCTAAGTAATGGCTATTATGAGCTATTAAGGACAGGGGAGGAGAAAAAGGCATTCCTTGAAAAGCTATCTTTGGCAAAAACGGTCTTTCCTTATGTTGAAGAGCATAACTTCTATGTTGAACACTGGCACCATACCATATTCTGGAATAAGATGAGGCAACTTGGCGGGGTTTTTGTGAAGAATGGCTTCTTCTGCGATGAGGAGGATATATTTTATCTGAATAGATATGAGGTCTCTGCCGCACTATATGACCTTTGTTCCTCCTGGGCGATTGGTTCTTTGGCCAGGGGCCCCCTTTATTGGCCAGAAAAGATAGCCAAGAGAAGGGGGATAATTTCTGCTCTGGCAAAATACCAACCAGGCCCAGCCTTAGGCACCCCACCTGAGAAGATCACCGAGCCTTTTACCATTATGCTCTGGGGGGTTGTCTCTGAGAAGATAGATGCCTGGCTTGAGGCAAGTACTGAGGCTAAGATACAGGGGCACCCTGCCTCACCTGGTATTGTAGAGGGAAGGGCTAAGGTGGTCCTATCAGTAGATGATTTAGATACGATAGAAGAGGGTGATATAATGGTCTGCCCGATAACCACCCCTTCCTGGACACCAATATTTGGAAAACTCTCTGGGATTGTTACTAATACAGGTGGAATAATGAGTCATGCGGCTATAGTCTGTCGGGAGTATGGCATGCCTGCTGTTGTTGGCACAGGCATAGCCACCCAGCTTATCAAGACGGGCCAGTTCATAAGGGTTGATGGAGGAAAAGGGACTGTGGAAGTGGTAACACTTTAGCCAAGTGAAGAAGAAATTAACCGCAGAGACACGGAGATTTTGGAGAAATAAAAAATTAGACACTGATATACACAGATGGTCACAGAAAAGATATTTAGACACTGATTTACACAGATACTCACAGATAATTTTTTAATTCTTATCAGTGTAATCTGTGTTAATCTGTGTCAAAAATATCTTCTTTAGGGTTTTCGTTTTTTCGGGCTTTCGTGTTTCTCCTTTTACTTCTATCTCGGTAAATATGTATATAAAATGGGGGGTTGATGAGGCGACGCTGTCTGAGGTAGGAACGAAAAGCTACTACCTGAAAGAGGTAAAGATGCTTGGAATACGGACTCCAGAGGGGTTCACCCTAACGACCCAAGCATTCTTAGACTTTATCTCCTTCAATGAGATAGAAGATAAAATCAAGGGGTTGCTTGAGGTAAAAGAGGGATGGAAAGAGATAGAGGAGCTTCTTGCTTTGTGCAGTTTTCCAGATGTAATGGCTGATGAAATAACCAATGCGTGCAAAGAGATACGAACACCCTTTGCAGTCAGGTCTTCATCAATAATAGAAGACTTGGGCAGATCAAGCTTTGCCGGACTATATGAGACATCCCTCAATGTGAGGACTGAAAACCTTTTTGAATCTATCATAAAATGCTGGCAGAGTGCTTTCTCTTTCAGATGTCTGACGCATCTAAGGAAGATGGGATTTAAGATTACAGAGGTTTCAAATATGGCTATGGCTGTTATTATCCAGGAAATGGTAAAACCGAGCTTTTCTGGGGTGATGTTTACTGTCAACCCAGCCACAGGGGATGGCTCAAAGATATTTCTGGAGTATTCTGCTGGTCTTTCTGAGGGTATCCTTTCGGGAGGGACTAGCCCCATCTCCCTTATTGTTGACAAGGTTACTGACAGGATAGAGGGTGAAAATATGTTGGGAGAAGGCCGTCTTAGAGAGCTTGTCGCCCTTGGTAGAAAGATAGAAAAGCACTTCGGCTGTTATCAGGATATTGAATGGGCTATTGACAGTGATATAGTCATTCTCCAGGCAAGGCCTGAAACAATATGGAACAGAAAATGAAAGTAGGTGTTTAACTACAGAGACATGGAGACTTTGGAGAAATAAAATATAATCACGAAATCCCGAAAGAACGAAAAATAGAAAAAGTAAATATTTTCTTTAGCGATTTTTTAAA
This sequence comes from bacterium, assembly GCA_043798435.1. Taxonomy (GTDB): domain Bacteria; phylum UBA9089; class UBA9088; order UBA9088; family JAGUXG01; genus JAGUXG01. Next base: position 26,365 of record JAZDOR010000128.1, on the reverse strand, counting down.
AATAGAGGAGGAAAAGCGATGAACACTTTTCATTTTTCGGCAGTAATTGAAAAAACCAGTGATGGTTATTATGCTTTCTGTCCAGATTTTCAAGGATGCTATACACAGGGAGATACTTATGAAGAGGTTTTGGAAAATATTAAAGACGCCATTCAATTACATGTAGAGGACAGAAAAGAAAATGGTGAGGAAATTCTACGATCTGAGTCAGTTAGCTTGACTTCATTGGAGGTAGTAGTATGACTGAAAGGCTTCCAAGAATAACTACTGCTAATGCTATTCGGGCATTAGAAAAGGCAGGTTTTTTTCTGAGTCGGCAAAGCGGAAAACACAGAATATACAAAAATAGAGAAGGCAGGAGAGTAACTGTTCCTCATCATTTAAGCAAGATTCTTCATCCGAAAATCCTAAAAAGTATCTTGGAAGATGCAGATTTAACAATAGAAAGGTTCAAGGAGGTAATGTAAAAATCGCCAAACAAAATGAAAAAACTATTTGAGGCTATGTTAGAGAAGGCTAAGGGGTATTGTCGGGATGAGAGAGATTTGGTTCATCTTCTATCCAGCTTAGAGATGGCAAAGAGATTGCTCCAAGAAGAGGAAGGTAATGAAAGGATAGTCATTCCAGCGGCAATCCTGCACGATACAGGCTGGCACATCTTCTCACACGAGGATGAGGTAAGGGTAAGGAAGCCTGTCCTTAGATTAGAGGATGTGGAATTGAGACACAAACACGAGATAGAGAGCAGTAATATAGCCAAAAAGATCCTCTCTGACCTGAATTTACCAAAGGAGGAGATAGAAGAGATTGCCGAGATTATATTGTGGCATGACACGAGAAGAGAGCCTGTCAGCAAAGAGGATGCCATTGTCAAGGACGCAGATAAGCTATCAAGATATACCCCAGAATGTTATTCTCTATTTTCTGAAAAACTTGGGTGGACAGAGAGGGAATTCTTTTCCTTCCTTTATGAGAACATAGAAAGGTGGTTTTATACAAGTTTAGCCAAATTTTTGGCAAGGCAATATCTCTTAATAAAGAGGCTGGGAGAGCCTGAGGCTACCTTAAGCAAAAAACTTTATGAAACACTTATCAGATTAGAAGGGGATGTAGCTAAGAGGCTCAAGGAAAATCTGGAGGCAGTAGCCATAAGGTCTGTGAAAGAGAAGGTCCTAAATGTAAAGGCTATATTAGAGATATATTTAGCCAATTACACCTCCATTGACCTTCCCAGCTTGCAGAGTAATGAAGGGTTTATCAGCTTAGCCACCCAGAAGGTTGGAGAGGGTGGTTATATTGGCATAATTGACCGCCAGACAGGCAGGATAATCTTCCATCCTGATAAAAGGGTGATAAATGTAGAAAGGGATGTGCTTAAAAAAGAGCATAGACCCTCTGAATTCCTGCACGGATTCTATGATTGGCACGACAGGGCAATAAAAGGAGATGAGTTTTACTCTTACTATCAGGGGATGAATATGAAAGGTGAGGTGATAGATAAGTTTCAGTATGCAATGCCCCTGAACATAAAGGAGGCAAGGTGGTCTATAGTTGCTGCAGCAGATTACGATGAGTTTTTTAGGCCCATAAATATCCTGAGCCATGACATTGTTCAATCTATCAGCTCTGTCTCTCTTCAGATTGGAGGGTTGGCTAATCTGTTTGAGGAGGAGAAGGAGCGGCTTGATGTAACTTTGCGGAGCATAGGCGATGGTGTCATTGTTGCCAATACAAAAGGGCTGGTGGTCCTGCTTAACAAGGTGGCTGAGGAATTGACAGGCTGGAAAGAGAAGGATGCCCTTGCTAAGCATACAAGTGATGTCTTTTATATCGTTAATGAGCAGACCAGAGAAAGGTGTGAGGACCCTGTAGAGAAGGTGATTAGCTCTGGGATGATTGTAGGCCTGGCCAACAATACACTTCTCATTGGAAAAGATGGCCAGGAGCGGATAATCGCTGATAGCGGTGCACCCATTTATGATGCAAAGGGCAATATACTTGGCGTAGTTATGGTCTTCCGGGATATCACTGAAAAGAAAAGGATGGAAGAGAGGCTGAAAGATGCAGAGAGATTATCAACCATTTCTCAAATTGCAGCAGAAGCTGCCCATGAGGTGAGGAATCCCTTGCAGGTTATAACCAATGGTCTCTATCTCCTTAAGGAGATCCTCCCTGAGAATGATATGGCTCAAAAGACTATTCATAGTATGGAAAACGCCACTTTCAGGGCAACAGGATTTATCAATGACCTCCTTGACATCTCAAGACCTATTGAGTTAAAGAAGACCAAGGTAGATCTGAATTATATCATCAAAGAGGCTTTAGATGAGCTACCACCAGATACCCTTTCTGAGATAGAGGTAAGGGAGGAGCTTGGTGAATTGCCCAATATCCTGGGTGATACAGAAAGGCTGAAGCAGGTGATTGTTAATCTTATAAAAAATGCCACAGAGGCGATGGAGGAAGTTAAAAGTAAAAAGTTAAAAGTAAAAAGTGAGAAAGAAGGGGATTTTGTTAGGGTGAGTATCTCTGATAATGGCCCGGGGATAGAAAAGGAGAATTTGGCCAGGATATTTGACCCATTCTATACTGTAAAGGCAAAGGGGATAGGTCTTGGGCTTTCTGTCTGCTTGAGATTTGTTGAGGAGCACTCTGGAAAGCTTGAGGTAGAGAGCGAGGTAGGTGTAGGCACAAGGTTTGTGGTAAGCCTGCCGATAGAAGGGTAACTATCTTGTATAAGAATATGAACCACGGAGGCACGGAGAAAGAAGCAACACGAAAACCCGAAAAACGAAAACCCTAAAGAAAATATTTTTGACACAGATTAACACAGATTACACTGATAAGAATTAAAAAATTATCTGTGAGTATCTGTGTAAATCAGTGTCTAAATATCTTTTCTGTGACCATCTGTGTATATCAGTGTCTAATTTTTTATTTCTCTGTGTCTTGAGTGGTGAATCTTTATTTCAAAATGGCAAAGATACTGATTGTTGATGATGAGAAGGATTTGGCGGAGATGTTAGGAGCCATCCTTGAGCTTAAAGGCTACACGGCAAAGCCTTGTCTGGATGGCTATAAAGCTATTGAGGAGGTAAAAAAGGCTCACTACGACCTGATTATGATGGACATCAGGCTGCCTGAGATGAATGACGTGGAGACATTTATCAAGATAAAGGAGATAGACCAAAAAGTAAAAGTGATTATGATGACTGGGTTTGCTGTGGAAGAGCTTCTTTTAGAGGCAATTAAGCAAGGAGCCTATGGCTGTATCCATAAGCCATTCAAGCCAGAGAAGATGTTCGGGATGATAGAAGAGGTTCTTAAAGAAAATTGAAGGTAGGCTAAAGTAAATATAAAAGGAGAAAAGGGGAAGATGGAGAAACTTCAGAAGGTTAATAGGAGTCAGAATATTCTTAATTCTGTATTCTGAATTCTCTCCAATTCTCCCCTTCTCCTTATCTTAATTATATAGAAATTTCCTTTTTATTCTGGCTCTGTCAGAACCTTATATTTTTTTGCTCCTTGCAAAAAAATATCTTGACACCAATCAGCTAATTACAGTAGAGTTTTAACATGGTCGCTTTAATTACAGCAATATCGGTTTTTATAATTGCTTGCCTGTCAATAGTAGTGACAGTATATGGCATACTTACCTTTCTATCAGTGAGAAGGTGTGCAGATAGCCTGGCTGAGTTAGTTTTGGATATAAGGGAGGATTGGCCTGAGATCAGAGAAAAGACTTTCAATGTTATAGACCAATCAAATGAGCTGACAAAGAAGATAAATAATACCTTAGAGGGTTCAACCATTAAAAATCGTATTATTAGTCCAATTATCACGGTCTTTTCAATAGTTGCTGGGGTAAAAGCAGGAACAGATGTTATACTTAAAATCTTATCAAGGAGGTGAGAGATGGAAGAAAGAGATTCAAGACTTTCTCTTATTTTTGCTTTTGTAGCTGGAGCAGCCTGCGGAGCAGTAGCAGGGATTCTTCTTGCACCCTATTCAGGGAAAGAGACTCGCAAAAGGATAGAAGAGGCAGCAGAGAAAGTGAAGGAGAAAGGAGAGGAATTGGCTCATGAAATAAGGGATAAGGTTGGGGCTGTGGTTGAGACAGGAAAAGAAAAGATTGAAAGTATGCTTTTCGAGGGAAAAGAGGTTGTTATAGAGAAGAAGTCTATTCTAACTAAGGCTATTGAGGCAGGAAAAAGAGCGGCAAAAGAAGAAAAAGAGAGGTTAGAGGCTTAAAGGGTGGTAACTATTCAGGTTCACAGTTCCGAGATTCACGGTTCAAGGTTAGAGAGTAAGGAGATTAACCGTGAACCTTGAACCCTTTAACTCCTAAACCTAAAGTAGTTACAAAAAATGAATATATGTTTATAAAAAGCATATTTCTTCTTTTTTGCATAACCTTTCTCTTGGGGTGTGGAAAGGCAAAGGAAAAAGGGTTTGAGATGTCTACTCTTAAGAAAGAGAAAAAGGCAGAATATATGAGGAGTGCGGCTTTCTATATAGGCTCTGAAAGCTATACCTTAGCTGAGATGGATATTAAGTCTGCTATTAGAATTGACCCAAATGACAAAAATCTTTACTATGCGTTAGGCTATATCTATGACCAGACAGGAAAGAATAAGCTGGCCGTGGCGGCATATATCGAGGGATTAAAGCGTGACTCAGAGAAAAAACTTAAAAAGATTGGTACCCTTACTCCTCCTTTGGCTCTTAGGATGTGGTCAGGAGGCACTGAAACTTCCCGAGGCAAAGACTGATTTCTCTGGCCAGTTTTATGAAAATGGGGATTATAGATTCAAAATCAAGCTCTATACAGAATACAAGAAGATAAAGGAAGAGGGAGATGCTGTTTTATTTGCGGAAAAGAATGGAAACATCTCCATTCTTTTTTGGAAAGATGGCGGCGGGGTTATCAAACAATTTTATCAGGCAATCTATAAAGAGAAAGCCAGACTCAAAGATAAAAAGGTGTTGTCTGCCTTAGGGATAGAGAGAAATCCTGAGTTTTTTGAGCCTTTCAGAGCGGAAAAGGCAGATTCGTTTATTATTTTAACTACAGAAAGAGAGGGATTTGAAAAGGTTATAAAGGTCAGAATAGAGATATTTCCAGAAGAAGGGGATAGCCAGATTACTGTGTTTGGCATTGCCAATGAGAAGGGGCTAAAAAAGGTTTGGGATATGATAAACACAATCACAATTTTTTGACAAGATACAGAAAAATAGATATAATTAAAGCAAAAGGCAGAAAATGCCGATATATAAATATAAGTGTATAGTTAATAGTGTAGAGTGTATAGTTAATATAGAGAGTTAAGAGGTAAGGAAAATGCGTATGACTCTAAACTAAAAACTCTAAACTAATTTAAGGAGGTTTGAAATGAAAAGACTGATGGTAGTTTTGGTTTTGGGTGTGTTGATGGGGGAAGGTTTTGCCAATGACCCGGGAAAGACAGCTATGGCTTTTTTGAAGGTAGGCCAGGGTGCCAGGATAACTGCAATGGGGGAAGCCTTTGTTGGTTTAGCTGATGATGTCAATGCCCTTTACTGGAACCCAGCAGGCCTATCCCAGATAAAAGATAGACAGGCAACCTTTATGTATCTCAAGCCATTTCAAGAGTTTGATGGTCTATCTTATAGTCATATTGCGACAACAATTCCAAGGGGAAAGGATGGAAGCTATGGCATCTCTCTCTCCTATTTTGGATATGGCAAGGAAGAGAAGACAGATATTGATAGCGGTGGCAATCCAATTACAGGCTTGGGAAACTGGACAGCCTTTGATAGCCTATTTACTGTAGGTGGGGCTATGCGTCTCCAGAAGAATTTATCAGTAGGAGCCTCAGCAAAGCTCATTTATGGAGAGATAGACAAGAGCAACGCTACAGGCATTGCTTGTGATATTGGCTGTCTATATCTTCCAAGGATAAAAAATACAACCCTTGGTGCAGTCATTAAGAACATTGGCACAAATATAAAGTTTGAGAAGGATAGCGACCCGCTTCCATTGTGTGCTAAAGTAGGCTTATCTCATAAGTTTGATAGACTTCCCATCATCTTTGTTGCCGATGCAACCCTGCCTAATGATAATAAACCTTATGTTGGAGCAGGCTTGGAAGCAACTATTCAAAAGACCTTTGCTATAAGGCTTGGTGTCCGGTCTGGCCCCCAGAAGGAAGGCTCTGGGCTTACAGCAGGTCTTGGCATAAACCACAGGCTCTTCTCCTTTGACTTTGCCTACCAACCAGGAGATTCTCTGGGAGATTCCTACTTTGTCTCCTTATCCACCAAGTATTGACATAAAGGGATTTTATTAGAGTTTATCTTCACGCTCTAATGCTTGTAGTAAGGATGGAACAGGCAGACTCGTGGCAGATTGGATATTGGGTATTCCTCTCTACTCTTTCCAGCCTCTTCAACTATAAATGAAAGATATTTCTCTCTTTGTTGCCTTTTTTGCCGGGATGTTGTCTTTTCTCTCGCCTTGTGTCCTGCCGATGATTCCCCTATATCTCAGCTTTATCTCGGGGCTATCTATAAATGAATTGACTGAGACAGAGGCTAAGAAAAAGGCTTTGGGAAAGGTTCTGCTAAGTGCAATCTTCTTTGTGCTTGGTTTCTCCTCTGTCTTTATCTCATTGGGTGCTTCGGCTACCTATCTCAGCAGGTTTATCCTGGGTTATGAGAGGATACTCAGGCTGATATTAGGCACGGTAATCATCATCTTTGGCGTGCATCTTTTGGGGATATTCAATATAAGGTTTCTCCAGACTGAAAAGAGGTTTCATCTCACAAAAATCCCCAAAAATTTACTGGGTTCATTCCTTTTAGGTTTTACCTTTGCCTTTGGCTGGACACCCTGCGTTGATCCTATCTTGGGCACAATCCTTGGCTTTGCCGCCACAAAAGAGAAGGTTACTGAAGGCGTTATCCTGTTGAGCTTCTATTCATTAGGGCTGGGTCTGCCGTTTATTCTGACCAGCCTGGCACTGGGCACATTCATTTCGTCTATAGAGAAGATAAAGAGGTATTTCAGGCTCATCTCCATCATAAGTGGCACGCTTATCATTGGGGTTGGAATACTAATGGTGACAGGGCATAAGTTTTAGGGTATCTATTTACCGAAAGTTAAATACAAGAAAAGAAAATTCATTTGAGTGTGGCTATTCTTAAACGACAGAAGATCTGCTGTAAACTTAGAGTTATGTAAAAAAGTATTAAAGTAAAAAACCCTTTTTGCCGACATATAAAGTAGGGATACTAATATCTCTATAAAAAGGAGGGGTCGTAAGATGAATACAGTAGTTGCTCTTTTGTCAGAAAAGCCAACTATTTGGGTTGGAAACATAGACAAAGGGAGGGAATTCAAGGGTATGGAGGAACGGATTTAGACCCAAACGGAGTGCAAAGCAGGCGGTTTTGGAAATCAGAAAGCTACTAAACTACGGATTAACCAAAGCATACCTAATGAAAACATGGTTTAGCAAAAATTTAAGTAGCCTAAGACTCCAGACTCAGACTAACGAAATAGACACGAGACTTAGACATCAGACTATAGACTAAAAAGATATATCAATTAGACGAGGCACCATCAGGTGCAGGAAACATAAGGATTGCCCAGGATACACCAGTAGCCTTCTATCAGTTCACTGCCCCAAAAACAGAGTTCTCCCAGACAATAACCATAACCCTTCTCTATTTAATTTTTTATTTGACTTAGTGGTTTTTATAAGACATAATATTCATCAGACAAGAAAGAATAGGAAGACAAACATTCATTTTTCATTTTACACCGAGAATAAATCAGGTTTACAAAAATTGTGTTCGTTTATGGTTCTGAGGTCACAGTTCAAGGTTAAAGAATAAGAGGATTAACCGTGAACCTTGAACCCTTTAGCCCCTTGAACCTGAGTAGTTACTTTTTTTTGGTAAACCAATTTCTTTTCGGTATAACTATAAAAGGAAGGTTGTTTCTCATGGATATTACAAAAACAGTTTACAGGTTAGGCTCAAGGGGTGATGAGGTAAAGAAGATACAGGAAAGGCTTAAGGCGGCAGGCTACTATAAGGGTACTATTGATGGAGATTTTGGTGGTGGGACAGAATCAGCGGTTAAAGCCTTTCAAAACACAAAAAAGATTACAGTAGATGGCATTATAGGACCAGATACATGGAAGGCATTATTTGCCGGAGAAGAAATTATAGTGCCCTCTATTACTACCAAACCACTTGATTATAAGTGTCTTGCCCTTACCGGGTCATTTGAAACTAATAAGGGGATTCCAGACTGCTTTGCTGGGATAAGTGGTGATTTTGATGGTCAGGGAATAAGTTTTGGGGCATGTCAATGGAACTTTGGACAGGGGTCACTACAACCAATGCTTAAAGAGATGATAAAAAATCACGAAAATATGGTCAGGAATATCTTCCATGAAAGATTTGAGACACTTGTAGAAGTCTTAAACTCGGATAAAGAGGAGCTGATGGAATTTGCCAGATCAATTCAACATCCGGTCAAGCATATTCTCAATGAACCATGGCAAGGAATGCTTAAAACATTAGGAAGATGTGAAGAATTCCAAAATATTGAGGTAAAATATGCCGATGTATTATATAAAAGTGCACTCCAGCTTTGCTCAGACTACAGCTTGTGGTCAGAGCGAGCAGCAGCCTTGATGTTTGATATAAAGGTACAAAATGGAAGCATAAGCAATCTGATTAAAACACAAATCCTTGCAGATATTAAGCAATTATCTGCTAATCTGTCAAAAGAAGAAACAGAGGTAGGGAAGATGAGGATAATAGCCAATCGTCGTGCAGATGCAGCTAACCCAAAATGGAGTGAGGATGTTAGAAAAAGAAAGCTTTGTTGTGCTAATGGCAGTGGCATAGTCCATGGGGTTGATTATAATATAGAGAAACAATTTGGGATAAGTCTTAAACAGGTATAAGTTTTAAAGAGTTCAAGATGGAGGAGGAAAAAATGGAAAGTACAGGGGATTTTTCAAAGATTGCCAGTAAATTATGGGAGGCAGATGAGCTGAGGAAAAAGCTAATGCTCAAAGAGAAGGAATATTCTGACCTTGAGAAAAGATACAAAGAGATGGAAGCATCTCTAAAGACTGAGGTAGAAAGGCTAAGAACAGAGCTTCTTGCTGCTCAGGAGGCTGCTACGGCTTCTACGGCAAAGTATGCCACCTGTAAGCAACAGCTCCTTGAGGCAAGCAGAAAGATTGAGGCTTTAGAGAGGAAGATGAGGGAGACAGAGGAAGAAAAGGAGAAGAAAAAGGGGTTTGGACTATTCAAATAAATTGTAGCACTTTAGCTATCTGAAGTAAAATCTTGGTAATCGGTCATCAGTAATCGGTTATCAGTATTACCGATCACCTGATTACCGATAACTAATCACTTTAATTATGTGTGGAATTGTAGGTTATGTTGGAAATAGAGAGGCAAAGGAGATACTCCTTGAGGGCTTAACCAGGCTTGAGTATCGGGGTTATGACTCTGCAGGTCTGGTAACGCTGAATGATGGTGCGGTCATAGTCAAGACAGAAGGTAAAGTAGCTGAGCTTACCAAAAAGCTGGAAAATACACCTGTCAATGGAAAGATAGGCATAGCCCACACCCGATGGGCAACCCATGGAGAGCCATCAGAGAGGAACGCCCATCCTCATAGTGATTGCAAAGCACAAATCTTTGTTGTTCACAATGGCATCATTGAAAACTATAGGCACTTAAAAGACGAGCTTATTAAAAAGGGGCATAGCTTCTCCTCAGATACAGACACAGAGGTTCTGGCTCACCTGATAGAAGAAGGCTACAAGGGGAATCTTGAGCAAGCAGTAGCAGATGCACTTTCAAAGGTCAGGGGAACTTATGGCATAGCCGTCATCTCTATTTTGGAGCCAGATAAGATTGTTGTGGCTAGGTCCGGAAGCCCTCTCCTTGTTGGGCTTGGAAATAATGAGAATATTGTTGCTTCGGATGTTTCGGCTATTATTAGATATACAAAAGAGGTTGTCTATCTTGAAGAGGGAGAGATTGCTGTTGTCAAGAAAGACGGCTTCCATTCCTTTTCCGGCAAAAGTGTTATAAAGGATAGGGTTGCTCTGGTAGAATGGGAGATAGAGCAGGCAGAAAAAGGGGGCTTTTCTCATTTTATGCTCAAGGAAATATTTGAGCAACCTAAGGTGGTGGAGGATTCAACCAGAGGAAGGATTATAGAGGAAGATGGGTTGGCTAAATTAGGGGGCTTAGAGGAGATCAAGGATAGGCTTGGTCGTGTAGAGAGATTGATTATTACTGCTTGTGGAACAGCCTATTATGCTGGGCTGATAGGAGAGTATCTCTTTGAGGAGTATGGTGGTCTGCCAACAGAGGTTGAGTATGCCTCAGAGTTTCGCTACAGAAAGCCTATTATAGAAAGGGATAAAACCGCACTTTTGGCTATAAGCCAATCAGGAGAGACAGCAGATACTTTGGCTGCTGTTTCGGAAGCTAAAAGAAAGGGTGCTTTGGTCCTGGGTATTGTGAATGTTGTCGGCTCTACCATAGCCAGAGAGACAGACGCTGGTGTTTATAATCACGCTGGACCAGAGATAGGGGTTGCTTCAACCAAGGCATTTGTCTCACAACTTGCAGTTCTTTTCCTCTTTACCCTTATGATTGGAAGGCAAAGGGAGATGTCTTTAGTCACAGGCCGAAAGATTGCCAGGGCTATCAAAGAGCTCCCAGACCAGATCAACTCAATTCTTACCCAGAATGAAAGGATACAGGAGATAGCAGAAAGATATACAAAATATAACGATTTTCTCTACATTGGCAGAAAGTATAACTTTCCCATAGCCCTTGAGGGAGCCTTAAAACTGAAAGAGATATCCTATATTCATGCAGAAGGCTATCCCTCAGGTGAGATGAAGCACGGACCAATCGCCCTGATAGATGAGAACTTTCCGACTGTAGCTATCATTCCAAAGGATAGCGTCTATGAGAAGACAAAATCCAACCTTGAGGAGATAAAGGCAAGAAAGGGAAAGGTAATAGCTGTGGCTACAGAAGGGGATGATGAGATACGAGATGTAGCCAATGATGTCATCTATATACCAAAGACACTTGAAATGTTCACCCCAATCCTCTCTGTTGTGCCTCTCCAGCTTTTGGCATATCATATTGCGGTTATGCGCGGAAAGGATGTTGACAAACCAAGAAACTTAGCCAAGAGCGTTACTGTGGAATGAGTGAAGAAAAGACGCTAAATAGAAGAAGATTAGGACGGTTCACTTTTGTTTGAAATCTTGCGGTTAAAAGATGAAGTTGAAATTAGAAATTTGAAATTATACCTAAATAAATCAGGTTTGCAAAAATTGTGTTCGTTTATGGTTCTGAGGTTCAAAGTTCAAGGTTAGAGAATAAGAGGATTAACCGTGAACCTTGAACCTGATTCGTTTATAGTTCTGAGGTTCAAAGTTCAAGGTTAGAGAATAAGAGGATTAACCGTGAACCTTGAACCGTGAACTTTTTAATCCTTGAACCTGAGTAGTTACTTTTTTGTAAACCAATTTCTTTTAGGTATAGCACAGAAGCAGAATCTTTTCTTCCCAATTTCTAATTTCCAATTTCCAAAAGAAATCATAGGGAAAAACGATAAAATGAACCATCCCAGCAACGGCAAGGTTTGACTCGTTTTTGTTTTAAAGGACAGACGGTTTATGTCGAATCAGGTTTGGAGCGTTGATATTACTTATTTCCCATTCTAAACAGCCGTCGTTATCATCTTTATATTCTGAATCGCAGTTTACATTCTTCTTGACTTGCTTCTTTTTTTTCCATACACTTATTATCATAATGCCAGATATAGTTAAAGTTGGCGATATAATGCCACAGCTCAAGGATGACAGGCTTCATATTCGTCAAGCCGCAGCTTTAGCTTTAGGGCACATAGGTCTCCCGGCCATTCCAGAGCTTATGAGAGCCTTGTCTGATCCTCATGGCGAGGTAAGGCAGGCTGCAATTTTAGCTCTATCTCAAATAGGAAAAGAAGCTATCCCTGCCCTGATTGAAACCCTTTCCGAGATAAGTGACAGAACTACGACCCTTTCTGTTTTAGAGGCACTCGGTAGAATCAGGGGAGAAAAGGCTATTCCTGTTATTATTGAAAGATTAGGAGATGAGGAAAAGTTTATCCGTCGCCAGGCTGCCATCACCCTCGGTCAATTAGAAGACAAGCGAGCATTAGAGCCCTTACGAAATCTCCTGAAGGATAACGAACCCCTTGTCCGAGAGGCAGTGGTCTCTTCGCTGGGTCTCTTGCAGGACGAAAAAAGTGTTGATGACATTCTCTTTCGCCTTTCAGACAGCAGTAGGACTGTAAAGACTGCTGCTATCCAGGCTCTGGGAAGAATAAAATCAGAAAAGGCTATCTCTCCTTTATCTTTGCTCTTAAGCGATGAAGACCCAGAAATGAGAGATGTAGTTATTCAATCATTAGGCAGGATAGGAGGAAAATCAATAAATATTCTGGTCAATAACCTGGCTGACCCTGACCCATCAGTCAGAAAGTCTGTAGCTAAAGCTATAGGAAAGATTGGGAGCTCTGCAGTAGCAAAACTTGGAAAGAAGATAAAGGACCCTAACCCTGAAGTTCGGGCAGGAACCCTCCTTGCCTTATCTGAGATAGGTGAAGAAGATGCTGTCGCAACCATAACAAAAGCACTTGAAGATAAAGATGCTGTGGTTAGAAGGACAGCTATAATTATTCTGAAAGACCTGAAGGCAGAAATCGCAGCCGGGGCCATAGCTAAAAGGTTGGTCATAGATGATGATGAGAGCGTAAAGAGTGCTTGCATTATTACCCTGGGAGAGCTTGGTAGGTCAGAGACGATTCAAGCCCTTTCTGCTACTTTAGACAGTTCAAATAAAAGTTTGCGTATTGCTACAGCCACAGCTTTAGCTAAGATGGGAGAAGTGGTGATTCCCACACTTACCCAGGGCTTAAGTCATTCTCATCCTTATGCCAGAGAGACAGTAGCTATTGCTTGCGGACAACTGAAGCACCCAGATTTAATACCTCCCTTGATAGAGAGGCTTGGAGATAGCCATCCTTATGTAAGAAAAGCAGTTATTCAAGCCCTGATCAGAATAGGTGAACCAGCCATTACCAGATGTATCAGGGCATTGGGAGATGGAAATCTTTATGTGAGAGAGGGTGCATCTACCGCCTTAGGAACTATTGGAAAGCCTGCCATTCCTCATCTGATAAAAGCCCTTTCAGACAGCCATCCGTATGTAAGAGAAGCATCTACTCAAGCCTTAGGAAAGATTGGAAAAGAGGCAGTCTCTTCACTTGTCCATGCCTTAGAGGATGACAAATGGTATGTCCGGGAGGCAGCAGCACTTGCTCTGGGACAGACAGACGACCAGGAGACAGCAGCCCCTGCACTCATCAAGGCTCTCACCCAGATTGGCGATTATCATCCTTATGTGAGAAAGGCGTATGTGACTGCCCTGGGTCAGATAAAGAGCAAGGATGCTGTTCCAGCATTGATTGAAAGGCTTTCAGATAACGAGTGGTATATAAGGCAGGCAGCAGCTCAAGCCCTTGGTGAGACAAGGAGTCAGAAGGCAGTTCCTGCTTTAGCCAGGGCATTGGCTGATTCAGACCAAAGGGTGAGTAAGGCAGCCACTGAGGCACTCGGAAAGGTTGGCTCTCCTGCTGTCAGTCAGATAATAGAGCGTCTTGGTGTCAAAAAAAGGGAGACTGGATTCTTTGGTTCTACACCTTTAGTTCCCATAAGAACAGAGACGATGGAATTGTCTGAAGCATTACCTGAAGAATTACCCGAAGTCTCTTCCGAGCAATTTGGTGCATCATCTCCATATCCTTCATATCCAGCCTCATACCCTGTTCCTGTGCCAGAAGGAGGAGGTGGAATGCCTGCCCTGCAAAATGAAACAGCTATAGAAGCAGTCAATACAAGGCTTTCCAACTTAGACGAAAAGACCTTAAGATATGTGACCTCTTTGATTCCTCCTGGCTCAAACTGGACAAGGAATGATCTGGTAAAGAGGTTGGTTGAGAATACAGACGAGCAGAGAAAGGAGATAAAACAGCGTGCAGACCTTTTGATAGATAGAGTGAACCAGAGGCTTCAGATAATTATGGAAAGGATTATGTGAGGGGATAGAGATAAAAGGTAATCGCTGCGGTAGTGTAAAAAAAGGAGATATAGAGATTATGGAGATAAGGGGATAAAATTTTGAATTAAAAATTAAGAATTAAAAATGAATATCTCCATATCCCCATTATCTCCTTATCCCCCTTCTTACACTCTTGATGTATAGCCTGAACGGTTACGATAAAAGGTAATCAATTTTTTTTGGAAACCTGATTTATTCTCGGTATATTTATAGACAAGTTCTTAGTGCTTACTATTAAAAAGGAGGTGTAGATATGGTTATTTGTGTGGCAGAGAATATTCATGTCATCTCTGGCAGGGTAAAGACCGCCATCAAAGAAAGAGATGCAAAGACTATTCAGGGGATAGCTGTTATGGCAACGAAGGAAGGTGCGGACTATATTGACTTAAATATAGGTCCGGCAAGCAAGGAGGGTCCTGAGATTATGGAATGGATAGTTAAGCAGGTGCAGGAAGTCTCCGACCTTCCCTTATTTCTTGACACCCTGAACATTCAGGCTATAGAAAGGGGATTGCAGATTGTAAAACAGCCTGCGGTTATAAACTCTATCTCCTGTATTCCAGAGAGGATGGACGCATTATTTCCTTTGGCGAAGAAGTATAATGCGGGATGCGTCTGTTTGCTTATAAGCGGTCAGGGTCTTCCGAGGGATAATGATGAGCGGGGAATGTTAGCCGCAGAGCTGATAGGAAAGGCTATGGAGTATGAGGTGGCGAATGAAGATCTCTGGTTTGACCCATTTACTCCACCCATCGCCTTTCAGCAGGATGCAGTCAAATTTATGATAGAGTCTGTACCGATGTTTGAGGAGATAGCACCCGGGTGTAAAACCACCTGTGGTCTCTCCAATGCTTCAAATGGTGTGCCAGCAGAGCTCAGGCCCATAATCAATCGCACGCTCCTGATTATGGCAGAAAGACAGGGGATGAGATCAGCCATTGTGGATGCTGAAGATGAAAAGCTAATGGAGATAGCCAAAGGCAAAAGACCAGACCTGCAACAGGTTGTTTATGATGCAATGGATGGCAAAGAGCAAGATTTATCAGGCTTGACCCCTGAACAGGTTGAATATGTAAAGACAGTCAATATCTTGCTCTGTTACAAGCTCTTCTCTCCGTCCTGGCTGAGTGAATGATAGAATCTCACCTTTAGGGCTCGCTGAGAATTTCAAAGATTTAATCATATTGAATCTGAAAGTTATCTCGTGGCTCAAATATTCCATCCTCTGTGATTATCCTGGTGATAAGTGAGGCAGGCGTAACATCAAAGGCTGGGTTTATGGCAGGAAAGTCATAATGTGTAACCTCTTCTTTGGGTCTTTCTTCAATCACAATCTCATCTCCGCCTGGACAATCAATATCCACAGTTGAAGAGGGAGCAGCTACATAGAATGGGAGGTTGTGAAACCTTGCCAGCACAGCTATCTGGTATGTGCCTATCTTATTTGCTGTATCTCCATTTCTGGCAATCCTATCCGCACCAACAAAGACTGCATCCACAAAGCCTTTGCTCATAATGTAACCCACAGCTGTATCTGTAATCAATGTTGCTGGAACATCTGCCCTGGTAAGCTCCCACATTGTAATCCTGGCACCCTGTCTCACAGGTCTTGTCTCTGTGGCAAAGACCTTTATCTTTATGCCCCTGTCTTTGGCAAGTAATATTGGACCGAGTGCCGTTCCAATCCCTACTGTGGCAAGGGGTCCAGCATTACAATGGGTGAGAATAGATGCTTCGTCCTTTATAAGAGAAAGTCCATATTCTGCTATTTTCAAGTCTCTCTCTTCCTCTTCAGCCTCTATCCTTTTGGCTAAAGAGAGGAGACATTCCTTTTCTTCTATGCCTTTTTTCATTTTATCTAAGGCATAGAATAGATTTTTTGCCGTAGGTCTTGTATTTCTCAAGACCTCAATAGCTGAGATAGGGTCAGGACTTAGAGCGACCCCATAGCCTGCTGCAACACCTATGGCTGGTGCTCCCCTTATCGCCATTGATTTTATCGCCTCGGCAACATCTTTGTCCGTTTTACAGGAAATCCATGTAACCTCTTCTGGAAGCCTTCTCTGGTCAAGAATTTCTAAGACCCCATCTTTCCATATAAGTGGTTTCTGATAGTTTATCATTTTTTTCAATTAAATTCGTAACTGTTCGCGGCTATATTTTAAGATGCAGGAAGAAAGGAGAAAGGGAGAAGATGGGGAAGAATTAGAACGCAGATTTTCAGGATTTTTCAGGATTAGCGCAGATTCTTATTTAATTCCTATCTTGTAAATCAGCGTTAATCTGCGTCCTATTTCTTCAATTCTCCTCTTTCTCCATTTCTCCATCTTATACTACCTGAACGGTTACATTTTATCTCTTTCCACTGTGAAAGCATCCTCTTTCTCTCTTTCTTATCTGCTCGGTCAATAAACAGGATTCCATCAAGGTGGTCTATTTCATGCTGGATGGCTCGGGCTAAAAGATCTCTGGCTATAATTTTAATCTCCTTTCCCTGTAGGCTGATGGCACTAACCACGACCGTTATTGCCCTCTCAATCTCACCAAATAGCCCTGGGAAGCTAAGGCATCCCTCTGTTGCTATTTCCGCACCTGTCTGGCTTATTATCTTAGGGTTGATGAAGACTAATAGCCTCTCTTCATTTTTTGCCACAAAGATTCTTTTTGCCTTTCCAGCCTGATTTGCAGAAAGCCCTATAGCATTAAAAGAGGCTATAGTCGCACACATATTAGAGGCAAACCCTATTATCTCCCCATCAATCTCTTTGATTGGCTCTGCTATTTTTCTCAATATAGGATGACCATATTTTTTTATCTGTAGCTTCATCTCTGCTCCTGTCTTGCTTCCTACCTATTGTCTATTACCCAATGACTAATGACTAATGACCAATGACTAATGACTACTACCTCCTACCTCCTGCCCTATTTTCACCAATTCCTTCTCAATCTTGCCAGAAATGCCAAAGGATATTGTATTTTTTTCGCCTTTCAGTAGATTTATAAGGTTCTGGTAGCCTTCCCTGTGTTCAATCTTAGCCAGCTTTCCTGTGTTGACAGCATCAAAGTAGGCATCTTGAGCTCTTTCAGTCTCTCCTTTAAGCTCTAAGATGAGCCCAATATTGTTGTAAGTGTCTGCCAAATAAGAGTAGGTTTTCTGTCTATCAGATGGAGATAGCCTCTCCTTTCTTAGCTTCTCCTTGAAAAGTTGGGCTGATTCTTTGTATTCTCCTTCTGCTACCTTAAGTTTTCCGCTTCTCAAATGGCTATTTCCTATATTGCAGAGGAGCTCAGGAGATTTATCAAGACGCCCCCAAATATTAGCCGACTTTTCATACTCTCCATTAAAATAGTATGATGCCCCTAAGCTATAAAGAGTCTTTTCCGAGGTAAGCCCTCCAGTCAAAGCAGAGTTATAATGCTTAATACTTGAGAGATAGTCATTAAAATGAAGATAGGATAGGTCAGCTATGGAAAGGTGAGCCTCTGTTAAATTAGGATCTTTTTCTACGGCTGCGAGGAAATGCTTGAGAGCACCCGCATACTCTTTTTCATCTCGCAGTATTTTTCCAAGAAGGTTATGTGCCAATGGATGTTTGCTATCCCTTTTGAAGACCTCAGCAATCTCCTTCTTTGCCTCCTCTGTTCTCTTTTCCTTTACCCTGACAGATGCCAAAAGATACCTTGCCTCTACCTCTTCAGGATAACCCCTCACCACTTCTTCTAATACAGGTGTAGCTATATTGAGCTTTTGGTCAGAAATAAAGGCTTCTGCTGCCTTAGTCAGCATTTTAGGGTTGAGTGGCTTCTTAATCTTAAGGGTGTCTATGCAAAGACGATGGATGCTGATAAGCTCAGCATACTTTTTCTCATCAAAATAGACCTCCATCAGGAGAGAGAGCGATGGAATGTCATCTATCTTTATCTTTAATGCACCATTCTTCAGGTAGTTGATGGCTGTTTCAGGCTTTTCTTTGGCAAGGGCTACTTTGGCTAAAGCAATATGGGCAGAGACACTTCTCGGGTCTTTTTCAAGAATATGGTTTGCTATCTCCTCTACCTCTTTATATTCCTTCCTGGCTATGATGGGATTTAATATATAATCCTGCATCTTTCTGTCTGTTGGACAAATGCTTAAACTTTCAGAAAACTTTTTGGAGGCAAGGTCAGACCTGCCTATCTTCTTATACTCCTCTCCAAACCTTTGATACCAAGAAGCCTTTTCCTTTTTGAAGATGAGAAATTGGAGACCCTTATCAAGGCTTTTCTCTGCCTCTTCTGTCTTTCCTTCACTTACCTTGAGTAAGCCTTTTTCTAAGGTATTTTTTGTTGAATAGAAAAGCCAGACAGGAATAGCAGCTATAGCTATGATGATGGGAATAACAACATATCTCTTTTTTATAGAGAAGGTTTTCTTTTTCGAGGGCTGTTTTTTCTCCTCTGGTCTAAGAAGAGCAGCCATCTCCATCCTCTCTCCTTCCAAAGGTGGTTCAATAGCAGATACTTCTTCTGATTTTAATGAGTCCTCCATTGTTTTTTCAGGAAAGGTGGATTCTTCTTCTGGTAGATCTAAAGGCATTTCCTCCTCATCACCCAAAATATCCTCCAGACTCTCTTCTGCGGGTGTCTCTGCCTGGATTTCAGGTTGTAACGGTTCTTCTGGTAACTCTAAAGGCGTTTCACCCAAAATATCCTCCAGACTCTCTTCTGCAGGTGTTTCTACCTGGATTTCAGGCTGTAGCGGTAGCTCTAAAGGCGTCTCTTCTTCACCACCCAAAATATCCTCCAGACTTTCTTCTGCGGATGTCTCTGCCTGGATTTCAGGCTGTAGCGGTTCTTCTGGTAACTCTAAAGGCGTTTCACCCAAAAGATCTTCCAGGCTCTCTTCTGCGGGTGTCTCTGCCTGGATTTCAGATTGTAACGGTTCTTCAGGCAATTCTAAAGGCGTTTCATCCAAAATATCTTCCAGGCTCTCTTCTGCTGGCTCTTGTGGGATTTCAGGTTGTAGCGGTTCTTCAGGCATTGCTTCTTCACTACCCCAAAGATCTTCTATGCTCTCTTCTGCGGATGTCTCTGCTTGGATTTCAGGCTGTAATGGTTCTTCAGGCAACTCTAAAGGCGCTTCACCCAAAAGATCTTCCAGACTCTCTTCTGTGGGTGTTTCTGCCTGGATTTCGGGTTGTAGTGGTAGCTCTAAAGGCGTTTCACCTAAAAGATCTTCCAGACTCTCTTCTGCAGGTGCTTCTATCTGGATTTCAGGTTGTAACGGTTCTTCTGGTATCTCTAAAGGCATTTCACCCAAAATATTCTCCAGACTCTCTTCTGCGGGTGCCTCTGCTTGGATTTCAGGCTGTAGCGGTTCTTCAGGCATTGCCTCCTCACTGCCTAAAATATCCTCCAGACTCTCTTCTACAGGTGCTTCTACCTGGATTTCAGGCTGTAACGATTCTTCAGGCAATTCTAAAGGCGTTTCACCCAAAAGATTTTCCAGGCTCTCTTCTGCGGGTATCTCTACCTGGATTTCAGGTTGTAGCGGTAGCTCTAAAGGCGTCTCTTCTTCACTGCCCAAAATATCCTCCATGCTTTCTTCTGCAGGCGTCTCTACTTGGATTTCAGGTTGTAACGGTTCTTCAGGCATTGCCTCTTCACCGCCCAAAAAATCTTCTATACTCTCTTCTGCAGGCTCTTGTGGGATTTCAGGCTGTAGCGGTTCTTCTGTTTCTAATGACTCTTCTCCTGATAACTTAACATCGGTAAGCGATCCTTCATCTTCTAAAGAAAATCCTTCTTCAGGTCTTAGCAGTAAATCTTCTATGGCTAACTCTTCTTCAGGATAGGCAGGCTCTTCTTCCTCTTCTTCATTCTCATCAGGAAGGTCTTCTTCCACAGTGACCATTTCTGACAGGAGTCTTTCAATCTCTAAGGCTTCACTCTCTTCTAAAACACTTTCTGGCTCTATAGCCTCTTCAGTCTCTTGCCTTTCAGGAACAAACCCATCTGCCTTACTTAATATCTCTCCCATCTTTTATCCAAAAAAATAGCGGCGCAGGGATTTGAACCCCGGACCCCGCGGATATGAGCCGCGTGCTCTAACCAACTGAGCTACACCGCCATTTTTGATTTTTCAGTATATATTAAGTATAATACCTACTTCAGAAGATAAAATCAAGTTTTTTCAAATTGACTTTTTCTTTCTACAAACTATACACTCAATACTATAAGCTAAATAAGGAGGTTTTTAGATGCAGACTGTATGGGCAGTTACCCAAGACAAAAGAATAGAACTTCTGGAAAAAATGGATATTCCTGATGGAACAAAGGTTTTAGTAACATTATTACCTGATAGAAGAGAACAGCAATTCTGGCAAAATGCAAGTCAAGTCTCTTTAGATGCTGTTTGGGATAATCCAGAGGATGATGTATATGCACAATTACTCAAAAAGTGATGTGATTTTAGTCCATTATCCATTTGCAGATTTATCAACTTCAAAGGTTAGACCAGCGGTTGTTGTAAGTGCTCCCCATATCTCTGAGGATGTTTTTGTAGTTCCCTTAACCAGCAAAATAATATCTCTCTTGCCTGGTGAGTTTGTGTTGATGTACTGGGTTGATGCAGGACTTAATGTGGCGACAGCAGTTAAGCGTGGGATTTATACTGTAAACAGAAGATTAATTATTAAAAAGGTCGGTAATCTATCTGCTTTAGACGCTAAAAGCTTAGAAAATTCTTTGCGTGAGTGGTTAGGATTTTGGAGAATATAAGCCTAACGCTACTTTGCACCTGACAAAGGAGACTTGGGCGTGTTTGAGAAGGTTTTGTGGTTTATCAAGGTTTTATTTTTGCTCATAAAATTTGGTGGTAATCTTCCTCGCTGCAGGTAATCTTTGTCGTTATCTGCAATTTAAATAAGATGAAAAAAGTGAAATGATAATGAATATACAACTTTTGGCAAATTTATCAGCAATAATTGGTGTGCCAATAGCAATTATAGGGTCGTTAATTGCTTATTTTACGCTCAGGCACCAGATTAGACAAGCTGAGAAAGAAGTTAGTACTCTAAACGAAATTGTGAGTCTGCAGAGTAAGTATCAATCTCGAGAAGTACATTATAATAATTGCAACTTTTATGGTGCCTCAGTTGATGCAAATCAAATTTCACAAGAGTACCAAGAAGGTATTGAAAAAGTGGGAGGAAAATGAATAATCAAAAGTTGGATAATATAAAAGAAGGTACAATTAGTTTTTGGATTAATGCGGGTAAGGTTCAATTTAATGATGGTCAGACAATTCCTCTAATTCAACTCAGCCCTTCAAATGGTGGTATATTTATGGTGAAAGATAGTGATAATAGATTAAAATTCTTTCATGTTTATTTAGGAAAAGGACGTACTGATGTTGAACATGATGTTTCTTTATTAGACACCAATCAAAGACACATGATTGCTGTTACTTGGAGTTTAAAAAATAAAGAAATAATCATGTATATTGATGGACAACAAGTTGCGAAGACTGAAATTAAATATAAAGATTATTGGCAAGCCAGAAGAAAAGAAAAATTTTACAAGAAGATAACCTTCTTAATTATTGATGTGGCAGGTTCAACCGTAATTAAAGAAGGTAAAGATGTTTTAGATATTAAATACACTTTCAATGAATATCATAACCATGTAGAAGGAATTGCGAAGGAGAATAATGGAGAGGTAGTCTGGAGTGGTGATGGTGGACTCTGCACCTTTCAAAATCCTGACAAGGCGGTTGAGTCTGCAATCCAGATTCAGGAAGGATTAAGTGATTTTAACAAAGAAAGGAATAGGTTGGAGAAGCCGATTATGGTAAGGATTGGAATAAATACTGGTGTTTGCCTTGTAGATGAAGCTGAAGAGAAAGGAAAGTGGACAAGTGAAGTAATGGACATCGCCGGGCATTTACAAAAACATTCTGAGCCTGGAGAGATACGGATAGGTGAGGAAACCTATAAAAAGCTAATGGATAAAACCAATTTCAAAGAGGATAAATCTATTGACGGAGTCAAAACTTATCTTTATCAAAATGATTAAAATTAACCTCCCCAAAAAAGCAAGGTTTAATCAAAAAGAAGAAGGGGCTATAAAAGACCTGCTCTCAGGCTTATTAACCGTGGCTCCAGAAAGAATTAAGAATATTAAACTCTTTGGTTCCAAAGCCCGCGGTGATGCCAATAGCCAATCAGATATTGATATCTTATTGGTGGTTGACAAAGAGGATTTAGAGCTAAGAGGAATGGTTTATGGAGTAGTAACAGATGTTTTTCTTGATTCCTTCGTTGACATCTCTTTGAAAATAAGGGATCAATCTGAATACCTTGATTCTTCGGCTGGTACACCAAACATATTTTTAGAAAATATTCGAAAGGAAGGTGTTGATTTATGGAAGGTAGCCTAAAAGACCTGATACCATTGCGGATAGAGAAGAGTAAGTCCAAGCTTAAAACAGCCAAACATCTTCTTGAAGAAAGAGACTTTGATGGTGCTGTTCCACCAGCCTATTATGCTATCTTTCATGCTGCCAGGGCAGCCTTGATTAACAAAAGGCTTAATCCAATTACCCATAAAGGCGTGAAATCAATGTTTGCCCTTCACTTTGTAAAGACAGGTTTGGTGGAAAAAGAATATCAAAAAATTCTTGTGGATGCAAAGGAACTAAGGGAAGATAGCGACTATGAAGAGAAGGCAATCATTACTCAAGAAAAGGCAGAAAAAGTAGTGACCGATGCACAGAGATTCATAGAAAGAATTGAACAACTGCTGATGTTAAAAGAGTAGGAATATGTGGTGGGGGATATTCTGAAGCCAAAGAGATACGGATAGATGAGGAAACTTATAAAAAACTAATGGATACAACCAATTTCAAAGAGAGCAAATCTATTAACGGAGTCAAAACTTATCTTTATCAAAGGTAAAAAATGAAAAGACTAATAATCATCATTTTTTTAACTAAGCTATCCTTTGCAACACCCATAGATGTTGGAGTGGGTGCAAGGTCCCAAGGAATGGGTGGAGCATTCTGTGCTGTGGCAGATGACAGTTCTGCTATTTATTGGAACCCGGCCGGGCTTTCCCAGATAGGCTCTGCTGAGGTCTCTTTTATTCATGCAAATCCGCTTTCCGCAGAGGCAACATATATTGACTGGCTGGCTCTGGCTCAACCACTTGGAAAAAAGAGTGGCATAGGTTTTGGATGGCTTTATAAATGGGCGAGCCTTGAAGAAGGAGAAGAAGCCAAGAAGAGCAGGATGAAGGAATCAGAGTATATTCTCTCTTTGGCTACTAAGCCATATAGCCCGGCTATCTCCCTTGGTGTTAATCTCAAAAGGCTGACAATGAGTAGCAAAATAGAGGGAGGAAGTGGATTTGGGCTTGATCTGGGTCTTCTTTATACAGCAAGTTCTTTTCCAACCCCTGATTTTAGCTGTGGTTTGGTCCTGCGTAATCTGGCTTCCTCAGTCAAGAATGAATCCTTTCGCAGTGAGCTGAGGTTTGGTGCGGCAAAAAAATTCTTAAACGAAAAACTGATTTTGGCCGGAGACCTTAATATGAAGAGGGAGACAAGTAAGAAAAAGAAGGATTGGCAATGGCACATTGGGATAGAAGCAGAGCCTGTAGAGAAGATATTTCTCAGAGCAGGATGTGATGATGGGGATATAGCCTGTGGGGCAGGAATGGCATTTAGAATGTGGAAGTTTAACTGGAGCTTTCTTTCTGAAAGTGAGTATGACCTGGGAAACTCTCAGAGGTTTGAGGTGGGCTTTCTATTTTAATAATGAAGGTTATTCTTTTTTTGATTCTTTTTGTTGGGGCTGGGTTTTGTCAGGAGGTTGAGGTTTATGTTGCCTCATGGCCTGTAATTGATGTAGGTATCCTTCTTGATGGAAAATTAGTAGGAGAGACGCCTTCTCAGTTCAAACTAAAAGCTGGAAAATACAAATTCCTGGCAAAGAAAGAAGGTTGGATTGGTGAGGAAAGGGAGGTAGTTATAGAGAAAGAAGAGACCACACCTTTCTTTATAAACCTTTCTATGAGAATGGTGGAAGAATCGCGAATTGCGAATTGCGAATCGCGAATTGAAAAAAGAGTAGAGCCAACAAAAGAAGTTTTGCCGAAGAAAGAAGCAGAAGTGATAGTAGTCCCAAAGAAAGAAGTGGTAAAGCCAAAGGTAGAAGAGAAGATATTGGAATTGCGGATTGAAGAGCCAAAAGAGAAGACTTTGCCAGAACCAGCAAAAAAAGAGGACAAACATGCTACATGGGAGCTTATCGTAAATGCAGAAAGAATGATAGAGAAAGCTGAAGAAGAGGGGGCAGAGAGGTATGCCAGGAAGAGTCTTTCTTTAGCCAAAAGGATGCTTGACCAGGCAAAAAAAGAGAGCTCTTGCGAGAAGGCTAAAATTTCTATGGCTGAGGCAGAAAGGGCATTAAAAGAAGCAATAGAGAAAAGAGAGCAATATGATTCGGGCTATATATCTGGGCTAACAAAAGGGTTTGGAAAATAAGTATGTGTTTGGGTATAAAGTAAGAAAATATAGATGGAACTTCTCCAATTTAGTTGATTATGAAAAAGCCAATTTTTATTATAGGATTGATCTTTCTTGCTGTCTCCTGTGAAGGGGTAAAGCAGGAGAAGGAGGAAAAGGTTATGAGAATTAGAAAACCAGCAGCAATCGGGTTTTATCCAGGGGGTAGGGAGGCTTGTGAAGGAATGGTAAAGGGGTTTCTTTCTGAAGCCAAGAAGGTAGTTGACCAGAAACCCAAAATGTTAATTGTTCCCCATGCAGGCTATGTTTACTCAGGCAGGGCAGCAGCAGAGGCTTTTAAGCAGATGGAAGGGGAGGATTATGAGACAGCTATAATTTTAGGTGTGTCGCACCACTATCCGCTGGACACTCCATCTATCTATCTTGGGGATGCTTATGAGATTCCTCCTGGCACGCTCTCTATTGATAAAGAGAAGGCAGAAAAGATTGCTGAGACTTGTGGGCTATCGGAGGTAGCAGAGGCAGATGCACCAGAGCATTCAATAGAGGTTCAGCTTCCATATCTTAAGGTGCTTTTTCCAGAGATAAAGATTGTGCCTATCCTGGTGGGAAGGGTGGATATGGATGAGTTTGACAGGCTTGCTTCTGCTATAAAGTCTGTGATGAATGATAAAACCATAGTGATTGTCTCCACAGACCTTTCACACTATCCAGAATATGAGGAGGCAAACAAGGTTGACAGAGAGACCATAGCCTTGATTGAGAATCTTGATGAGATTGAGCTTACAAAAAGGGAGATGGGGGTCCATTCATCCAAAATTCCAGGTCTTTCAACATACCTCTGTGGCATCAGCCCAACTATTGTAGGTCTCAAGGTGGCAAAGCTTCTCAAACTAAAGCCAAAAACCTTGCTCTATTATAATTCAGGGGATACACCCTATGGAAAAAAGGATGGTGTTGTAGGCTATGCTGGGATTGCCTTTACCAAAAAGGGATTGACTAAAGAAGAAAAGGAAGAGCTTCTAAAGATTGCGAAAGATACAGTGGAACTCTTTGTGAAGGAGGGAAAAATTCCTGGCTTCTCCTTAAAAAGCTCAAGACTTGCTGAGCCCTCAGGCGTCTTTGTCACCTTAGAAAAAGCAGGAAACCTCAGGGGTTGCATCGGTTATATCTGGCCGATAAAGCCTTTATATCAGGCGGTCATAGAGAATGCAATAAATGCCTGTTCAAAAGATTATCGGTTTCCCCCTGTCACCGTTGATGAGCTTCCTGATATGGAGATAGAGGTTTCAGTCCTTTCTGAGCCAGAGAAAATAGGAACCTGGACAGATATTGTTCTTGGCAGGGATGGAATTGTTTTGAATGTAGGTGGAAGGCAATCAGTCTTTCTCCCACAGGTTGCACCAGAGCAAGGCTGGACACTTCCCGAGACCCTGATGCACTTATCACTCAAGGCAGGGCTGGCTGAAGACGCCTATAAGAGAAAAGACGCAGTCTTTGAAGTCTTTCAGGCAGAGGTCTTTTCCAAATAACCGTTATAAGATGGAGAAATTGGGAAAGGGGAGAATTGGAGAAAGATGGGACGCAGATTAACGCTGATTTACAAGATAAGAATTAAATAAGAATCTTTTGTAATCCTGAAAAATC
>JAZDOR010000100.1:0-3198 GCA_043798435.1 bacterium | reverse complement strand
CATCATTTTCCCTATGATTTCTTTTGGAAATTAGAAATTAGAAATTGGGAAGAAAAGATTCTGCTCCCTCTGCTAATTTCAAATTTCTAATTTCAACCCCATCTTTTAACCGCAAGCTTTCAAACAAAGGTGAACCATCCCCCAAAATCTAATTTCAGATATACCATTGTCCATAGGATAGATGTCAGATTTACAGTCTCTCTGGGAGTAGCATTATTTACCTTAAGCTGTAAGTTATTGATGGAGATTCTTCTATAGAAGTCTATGGTTCAAACAGAAGATGTCTTTGACGGATTGATAAGGTGGTCTTATTTTAAGCTCTCTAAACAAAGATTTCTTCTCTTTTAGTGCTCTTTGAAATTTGAGATGGAACCTCTTGGGTTGTTGAATGAACTTGATGATGGTTGTATCTATAAAGCTCCTGATCAAGAACCCTTTGAGCATCTTTTATCTCAGTCGCATTCTCTCTAACACAGGTTCTTATAAGTCTATCCTGCAACCAGCCATATGGTCTTTCAATCTTGCCTTTGACTTGCGGAGATAAGGCGTATGTTATCTTGATATTACAATCATTTATAACCTGTTTCCACTGGGTGTCAACTTCATTATAGAGCTTATAATGTTTGCGTCAAAGAGAGTCTCTGCCTTGAACAAATCTAAAGATAGAATGGCTATCTACATAATAAGAAAAAGGCAAGCCATATTGTAAGACCACAGCTTGTGTAGCAAGTATATGTGCCCATGATGTCTCTTTTCGGAGTAGAATAGCATAAAGCATAAACCGTCTAAAGTCATCCAAAGAGGTTATAAATACAACTTCTCCTTAGCCGATAGTGACCACAGGCAAACAGATGAGTCGTGTTAATCAGTTCTCCAGCATAATTGGTCAATACTTCACGACAATGAGTAGTTTTCTTGAATCTCTTTGGTAAATAGAAATCGCTCTTTTTGGCTCTGTCTTTAGTTCTTTAGCATTTAATCAGCTCTTTAACCTGACTATCCAAAGAACTTCTTTAATAATTTTCTGACAAAGTAGGCAAAGAATTATAAGATAATAACATCTTAATTTTGTTGGCTCTAAAATGCCGAAAATGGAGGTGATGGATTTACAGGCAGGAGCTTTTAGATATCAATGGGCAAAAAGACCCTGTGGCTAACACAGGCGATCTAAAGGAGGTATATAATGAAAAAGAGGTGTTTGAGGGGATTAGTTATGGGGATATTTTTATTTGGAGTTGCTGGTCTGGCAAGTGCTGTGAATATTAATTTCACTGGAGGGACTGCATATTTGGCGGATGGCAGCACATACATTCCAAATAATAACGGAGGTGCGTGGAATGTAGATTATTATGTGGAAGACGGGTTTAGAGTAGATTACATAGGAAATGTTATGGGAGGGTGGGACGCCTTCATCGGAGATTATTACAGTGTTCAGAATGATGTCGCACACGGACATTGGGCAACTGGTGGCTTTGGTTCGTTAACGAGTATTCAAGTAACCAAAGTAGGTGGTGGCATCTTTAGTCTGAAGGATTTCCAACTTACATCCAATACACAGTGGGGCGGAATGCCTGCTTCTGGTAATGAGCTACTTTACATAAATTCTTCAAATGGTTTTTCGCAGTTATTGCCTCCAGAGGATTGGGGATTGGGGCAAGGTATAGATCCAGTGATAATGTTGGGTTCTAATTTTAGCAACATCACTTCGTTTTCGTTTACGGTAGCAAATGAGGTAGCTTGCTTCGGTATGGATAATATCAACATTGTACCCGAACCTTGCACAATGTTCCTTTTAGGCATTGGTTTAATGGGGTTTGCAGGATTTAGAAGAAAGCTTAAAAAGCGATTTGTATAAAGGGTTAAGGTGTATTAGCAGGGTCAATTCTGACCCTGCTTTTTTTATATAAAGAAAAAAGGTACTTCCGGGGAATTTATCTCAGGCATCTTATAAAATGCCCTTCTCTCACATCTCTCAGCTCAGGCTTCTCAGTCAAGCAGACAGGTTCTTTATCGTAGCACCTCGGAGCAAAATTGCAACCCATAGTAAGATTGAGTGGGTCAGGGCTTTCCCCGGGGATGCCAGAAAGCCTACCTTTTCCAAGCTTTGGGATGGATGAGATAAGTGCCTTTGTATAGGGATGGCCTGCTTCAAAGACTGCCTCAAGGCTTCCATATTCTACAATCTGGCCGGCATACATCACTGCCACATCATTGGCCATCTCAGCAATTATAGAGAGGTCATGGGTGATAAGTAAGAGGCTCATCTGAAGCTCACAAGAAAGCTCTTTAAGAAGAGATAAAATTTGAGCTTGAATAGTCACATCAAGGGCTGTTGTTGGTTCATCGGCAATCAACAGCTTTGGATTTGTGACTAAAGCAGCGGAGATTAAAGCCCTCTGGCACATTCCGCCTGATAAAGAGTGGGCATAAGCCTTTTCACATCCTGCCATTCCTACCTTTTTGAGTAAAGAAGAGCTAATCTGCCTTGCCCCTCGTTTTGAAACCTTCCTATGGGCAAGTATAGTCTCTTCTATTTGACTACCTATGGTAAATACTGGGTTGAGCGAAGCCCTTGGTTCTTGAAATATCATTGAGATTCTATCTCCTCTAACCTTTCGCATTTCAGAGTCAGAAAGATTGAGCAAATCTCTATCTTCAAACTTAATAGCTCCTGAGATTAGTGTTTCTTTTGGAAGAAGCCTCATTATAGCGAGAGCCAGAGTGCTCTTTCCGCATCCTGACTCACCTATAAGTCCTAAGGTTTTCTTTGGCAATATTCTGAGATGGAGATTATCTACAGCTACAAGCCTCTTTCCTTTTACAGGAAAAGAGACGGAAAGGTCAGAGATTGTGAGAAGTGGTTCCATTAGACTATACAAACTTTGGTTAACCTTAAAACCTTAAAAAGTGGTTAGCCCCTGCCGTCCATTGCAACGATTGGTTAGACTTTTAATAGGTAACTGTCCCAATACTGTTCGGAATGATAATTTTATAATGTTTTTAGATATTAAATTTACCAAAAGAGAGTCAAAATAGCAAGGAATTTTTTGTTTATGGGGTGTATTTATAGAAATGCTATGGAGGTGAACGGTTACATAAGTAGTTTTTGGCTTAAAAAAGGGCAGACCAATCCCTTGTATTGCAAAAGGCAAAATATCCCTGTCTCACTTTTAAGCTTTGAGTCTTTTGATGTGTTGA
>JAZDOR010000093.1:0-8680 GCA_043798435.1 bacterium | reverse complement strand
ATACAGTTGTTGGACTCGCAATGTTTCCTGCAAGCCTTATAGGTGGATGGCTCTGGGATACCATATCTCCTTCTGCAACATTTTATTTTGGAGCGATAACAGCTACTTTATCAGTAATATTGTTTATTATATTTATAAAATTGGTAAGACGGTTCACCTTTGTTTGAAAGCTTGCGGTTAAAAGATGAAGTTGAAATTAGAAATTGGAAATTAGCAGAGGAAGCAGAATTTTTCTTCCCAATCTCTAATTTCTAATTTCCAAAAGAAATCATAGGGAAAATGATGAGAATGAACCGTCCCTGAAATTTCAAGAACAGGAATTGTTGCCATCCTATTCTATATATCGGCATTTTATTCCTTTTTCTTTAACCAAAATAATATAAGTAAAAATCATTCCGAACAGTATTGTAACTGTCCCCTATTCTATGTATGTGATTCCTATTCTATGTTATTTCTACTCTCAATTTACTTTTCAATTCTTATTTCTGAATTACAACTTTGCCAGCCTGTCTAAAACCTCATAGCTATGATGAAAATTAACAGATATTCTAATTCTGCACGCACCTTCTGGAACTGTTGGCGGCCTTATTGCTTGCGACCAGAAGCCTTCTTCAGCAAGATGTTGAGCGTAGTCTATCGTCCTCTTCTCATCCCCAAATATTACTGATAGAATCTGAAAATCGCCTTTTGCTGTTAGACCTTTTTTCAAAAGAGCCTCTTTCAGATACCTTGCCTTTGCCAAAAGCAATTCTCTTCTTTCAGGCTCCTCCTTTATAAGATTAATTCCCTCAATATTTGCAGCTATTACAGGCGGCGGAGAAGCTGTTGAGTAGATAAATGAGCGGCAAGAGTTTATCAGGTAATCTTTCATAACAGGGGTGCAGGCAACATAGCCCCCAAACCCACCGATGGCTTTACTGAATGTTCCCATCAAAAGCTCAATATCCTCACACATTTCTTCACAGAGCCCAGCACCCTTTTTTCCAAAAACCCCAATACTATGAGCCTCATCTATCATTAAGAGGCAATTGAAGTTTTGTTTCAGAGAGATTATCTCAAGAATAGGAGGGGTATCTCCATCCATACTGAAAAGAGACTCCGTGACTATCAAACTTGTCTCAAAATCTTTTCTGTTTTTCTTTAAGCACCACTTAAGGTGGTCAACATCATTATGCCTAAACCTGAATATTCTTGCACCAGACAGTCTTGCCCCATCTACTATGCTTGCGTGAGCTAACCTATCCAAAAATATGGCATCCCCTTTTTTACAAATCGCAGGTATTACACCGATATTCGTTTGGTAGCCTGAAGCAAAGACTAATGCCGTCTCTTTTTGGACAAATGAGGAAATCTCGTCTTCCAGTCTATGGTGTAGCTCAAAATCCCCACTCAGAAGCCTTGAGGAAGATACTGATGTTCCATAGATTTCTGCTGCATTCTTTGCCGCAGATATAAGCCTCGGGTGAGAAGATAGCCCTAAATAGTCGTTTGAAGAGAGGTTGATAAACCACTTACCATTTATAAGTATCTTTTCCTTTTCTCTTTGAGTAGCAGGATGAAGCTCTCGCAGCCTCAATCCCTTTTTTCTCTCTTTCAAGAAGATTTCAATGTTCATTAGTGAAGAGTGAAGTGCAAGGAAAATGGTAATCAGGTTATCGGGTAATCGGTTATCGGTAATGTAAGAAAAGGTAATCGGTCATCGGGTAATCGGTCATCGGTAATTGTTCCTCTTACCTGATTACCGATAACTGATTACCGATTACCTCTCTTACTTGATTACCTCTTACTTAATAACCGATTACAAAGTCCTACTTCAGTTGGCTAAATGTTACGCTATTTTATCATTGAGGGCAGGCTGAAGATAGGAAGATACATAGCTATAACAATAAAGCCGACAACTACTCCCAAAAAGACGATAAGCACTGGCTCAATAATGGAGGCAAGTGCAGCTACTGTAGCATCAACCTCTTTATCGTAATAGTCAGCTACCTTGAAGAGCATTGAATCCAAAGCACCAGTCTCTTCACCTATTGATATCATCTGAACAACTATAGGCGGAAAGACATTGGCTGTCTTCAGCGACTCTGATATCCTCTCTCCTTCTTTAATAGCTGTTCTTCCATCTAAGATAGCGGCTTCTATGACCTTATTTCCAGAGGTTGTAGCGCATATCTCTAAAGCCTCAAGGATAGGAACACCAGATCTGGCAAGAGTTCCAAGTGTCCTGGTAAAACGAGCCACAGCAACCTTCAGAAGGAGATCGCCAATAAGGGGTACTTTCAATATGAGCTTATGCCACCTGAATTTGACTGCTGGCACTCTCTTAATAAGAGTTCCGAAAAACATGACTATACCTATCACTACAACGACGATAATCCAGCCTTGTTTGACTAAGAAATTAGAAAGATCAATCAGCATTTGAGTGGGTGCTGGAAGCTTCGATCCAAATATCTTAAAGACCTCCTTAAACTGCGGAATGACAAATACAAGAAGGAAACCAACAACTATTACAGCCACAAATATAATCATAATAGGATAGACCATCGCACCTACAACCTTTCTTTTTAACTCGGCGATATTCTCTAAATAGAGGGCAAGCCTATCCAATACCTCATCTAAGACACCGCCAACCTCTCCAGCCTTGACCATACTTACATAGAGGGTGTCAAAAGCATCGGGGTGCTTGGCCAGCGATGCTGAAATAAACTCTCCACTTTCAATATTTGTTCTTATGTCTCTTAAAACACCCTTAAAAACATTCTTTTTTGTTTGATCAACAAGAATATTCAGGCATTGGATAACAGGAATTCCTGCATTTATGAGGGTAGAAAACTGTCTTGAGAATAAAACCTTGTCCCCCAGGGAGACTTTATCAAATATATTTATGGCTTTAACCACCCCAGCAAGTATATCTGCCTTTTTTTCCTCAGTTGAAATGACAGTTAATCCTTGGGACCTGATATTGGTCATAGCCTTTCGGACATCATCTGCCTCTATTACCCCACTAATTATAGAACCATCTGCCTGCCTTGCCTTATATGCAAATACTCCCATTCTTTAATTATATCTTTATTAATTCCTTTCTGTCAATGACAATAAACAATTTTCAGAACTTCCCTGACTTTTTTGAGGGGCGGAGACAATCTCCGGGTAGGCAACAAATCAAAAATTAGAGACAATAATATCCCCTTCCAACATCTTCTCCATTTTTTCGTACTTTAATCCATACCAAAGAAGAGGCAAACAAGTTCTTAGAAGGGTATTTACCTAAACTTTGGCGAGAAGTTCAGTAATCTCCCATTAAACATGGCTAATCTCCTTATAAGTATACCCAAATAAATCAGGTTTCCAAAAAACTAAATAGAATTCAGGAGTCAGAATTCAGGAGTCAGAATTCAGGAGTCAGAATTCAGGAGTCAGAATTCAGGAGTTAGAATTCAGGAGTCAGAATGAAAGAACCTGTATCTATTCTGAATTCTGTATTCTGAATTCTGTCATTTTACGATTTGCAATTTACATTTATTTTAGTATATCAAAAAAGATCTTTATTGGCTAATATAAAATAGGACATTTCTATTTGTGGCTAACAATAACAAAAAATCAGATTGACAGAAATGCACTCAAATGCTAAAATGCTTAGGAGGTGTTTATTATGCGGACAACTATAGAAATTGCCAAGGCAGCGAAAGAGGCGTCTTATGGATTGATTGACCTATCTTCTTCTGTCAAAACAAATGCCCTTCTTAAAATGGCAGATTTGATAGAGAGAGGAGAAGATAAAATCCTTGCGGAAAACTCAAAAGACCTTGAGTATGCAAAAAAGGCTGGATTATCTCCTACCCTGCTTGACAGGCTCACCTTAAATTCAAAAAGGATTAAGGGTATGGCAGATGGGCTAAAGATTGTGGCTGACCTTCCTGACCCAGTAGGCGAAATAACAGGGATGAAAAGAAGACCAAACGGACTCCTTGTTGGAAAGATGAGGGTTCCCCTTGGGGTGATTGGCATAATCTATGAAGCAAGACCAAATGTTACAGTTGACTGTGCAGGTTTGTGCCTGAAGTCTTCAAATAGTGTTATCTTGCGGGGCGGAAAAGAAGCAATCAATTCAAATAAGGTTCTGGTAGATATTATGCAGTATAGCCTCTCTGAAACAGGGATTGATAAAGCCACTATCTCCTTTATTTCCTCAACGGAAAGAGGGGTAGTTGAGGAATTGGCGAAACTTAACGAGTATATTGACTGTATCATCTTAAGGGGTGGAAAGGGCTTGATAGAGACAATTGGTGCAGGGGCAAGGGTTCCAATTATAGCCCATGGAGAAGGGGTATGTCATACATACATAGATGAGGATGCAGATTTAGAGATGGCAAGGAAAATAGCCTATAACGCTAAGGTTCAAAGACCAGGTGTATGCAATGCTATGGAGACGCTCTTAGTTCATCAGAAAATAGCCAGGAAGGTTTTGCCTCAACTTGGAAAAGAGTTGAAAGATGCAGGGTGCAAGCTCCTGGGGTGTGAGAAAACAAGGGAGATTTTGCCAGATATCGCAGGGGCAACAGAGGAAGATTGGAAAACAGAGTATCTTGACCTCATTCTTTCTATCAAGATAGTCTCATGTTTAGATGAGGCGATTGGACATATAACCAGGTATGGCTCTGGGCATTCAGATACTATCGTCACCTCATCACATCCTAATGCAATGAAGTTTATCAAGAAGGTAGATTCTGCAGCTGTCTATGTGAATGCTTCAACAAGATTCACAGATGGAGGAGAGTTTGGCCTGGGTGCTGAGATGGGAATATCCGACCATCAGCTTCATGCCAGGGGTCCTATGGGACTTAGAGAGCTCACCTCAGAAAAGTTTGTTATCCTTGGAGATGGCCAAATCAGAGAATAAGCAAGATTACAGATGGAGGAGAGTTTGGTCTGGGTGCTGAGATGGGAATATCCACCCAGAAACTCCATGCGAGGGGCCCTATGGGGCTGCGAGAGCTCACCTCAGAAAAGTTTGTTATCCTTGGAGATGGACAGATAAGGGAATGAGATGTTCTATTTTGAAATACTAAAAGGATTAGACAAAAAAGGGATCAAATATTTAATAGTAGGCGGATTGTCCGTAAATCTCTATGGGGTTCCACGGGTGACTCAAGATATTGACCTCATTATTGCTATAGATAGAGAAAATATTCTCAAAATAACCTCTCTATTGAAAAATCTCGAATATATACCTCGCTTACCTGTAAACCCAGAAGACCTTGCTGATCCTGATAAGGTGAAGGACTGGATAGAAAACAAAAATCTTAAAGCCTTCAGTTTTTATCACAAAAAAGATACCTATAAAGTTGTTGATATTGTGCTTGTCCATCCTCTGGATTTTGAAAAGGCGTTTGAAAATAAAACGGTGAAAAAAGTAGAAGAGACAAAAATTTACCTTGTATCCATAGAGGACCTTATAATAATGAAGGAATTTAGTGGAAGACCTCAGGATTTTAGTGACATAGAAATGCTGAAAAAAGCAAGAAAATTTCTGGAGGAATAACGATGAAGAATGGAGGATTTTCCTACACGCTTGAGGATGAAAAGATTATTGAATACATAAAGCTCTCCACAAAAGACAAATTAGAGTGGCTGGAAGAGATTATGTTATTTACTGAAATGGCTTTGACGGACAAAGAAAAAGCTCTTAGAGAGTATTTTAGAAATGAATGAAGAACCTTGGAATATTCGGAGGCATCTTTGACCCTATTCATTTTGGTCATCTTCAGGTAGCAGAAGCATGCAGAGAGGTGCTTAATCTTTCAAATTTAATCTTTGTTCCCTCAGGACTTCCACCCCATAAAGAACCTTCTATTGCCTCCTGTCAGGATAGATTGAAAATGGTTGAGCTTGCCATTGTGAAGAACCCTTATTTCTCTGTCTCTAAATTGGAGATTGAGAAAAAAGAATGTTCATATACAAAGGATACAGTAAAAAAACTTAAAACAATTTATAAATCTACTGAACTCTACTTTGTGATTGGCTCAGATACCATTTCAGAGCTTTCAGGATGGAAAGAAATAGACAGGCTCTTTAGAGAGATACGGTTTGTAGCGGTAACAAGGCAAGGTTTTCCAATAAAAGACACAAATCCGAATATACAAATAATTACCTCTCCTACCCTTGCCATTTCATCTTCTGAGATACGAAGAAGGGTAAAGGAAGGAAGGTCTATAAAATACTTAGTGCCAGAGAGTGTTGAGGAATATATATATGAAAATGGCTTATATAAATAAACTGCAAGGTATGATGCAGAAAAGAGGTTAATCATACTAAAGGACAAGGGATTAGCCTCAAGAATAGCATCTTGTCGATAATAGACAAAGAAGTTTGGGGAGAATAGAAATTGTTGTTTTAGTTTATTGAGTTATTGAAATACCACCTCTGAGGAAGAATTGACTATGCAATGAAGGCATTAAAAATACTTATAATTAGTCTTTGGGCAGTGATATTTGGGGTATATTTGAAGAAGGAAGGGCTCATCCCATTTCTTTCTTCTAAGCCTCTCACCTATTATGACCTTGTTGGAAAGGGGATAGATAGGGATGAGTATCTTGGGATATATTTTGAGGAAGAAAAAATAGGTTTTTCTAAGACATCTATAGGACCCTATTCTCTACCTGGAGATAAAGTAGGATTTCAAATAACCAATAAGACAGAGATGATTCTCGACCTGCTTGGCACACCCTCTAAAGTGACAGTTGGCGGCGAGCTTTCTATAGATGAAGAATACAGGCTTTCTTCCTTTTGCTACACTATCTCATCCGCACCTTACAAGCTCTCGGCAAAAGGAAAAAGGACAGGAAAGCAGATAGAGATAGCCTTATACTCTGGAGAAAAAGAGATACGCAAACAACTTTTGAAAGAAAAGGATTTTTTCTTTGGCTCGCAGCTCCTTCCGCTCTCTGTATTTCCGAGCCTGAGTTCGCAAAAAGAGTATACCGTAGATGCCATAGACCCATTCGGAATTATGGGAAGCGAGAAGATAAAGGTAAAGGTCTGCGGCAAGACAACAATTGAGTATGATACAGAGCTTTATGAGGCAGTGAGATTAGAGATAACTTATCAGCAAATGAAGACAACAATTTATGCCATGTCAGATGGGACAATCTTACGGGCTGAGCTTCCATTTGGGATAACGGCACAAAAAGAGAAGATTGGAAAGATAAAACCTATCTCTTCTTCAGCTAATCTTCCAAATATTGCTTCTATTCCTTCTAATATCACCATTGTCAACCCAGGGGAAGTTTCTTACCTTTCCGCAAAGCTAATCCTGTCTGAACCTTCCAACCTTTGCCTTTCATCACCAAGGCAGAGATTTGAAAATGGTCTGCTTGAAATAAAGCCTGTATTCCTTCCTGAAGAAGGCAAGCGTTTTCCCATGAAAGGTATTGACGGTCTATCCGAGACACCGTTTGTCCAGTCAAAGAATCCTATAATAGTCAATTTAGCCAAGGAGATTATAGGCACAGAGACTGATAGCCTGAAGGCATCTATCAAGATTATGGATTGGGTCTATGATAATGTAAGGAAGAGGCCGAGCTTTGGGGTTCCATCTAGCCTTGAGATTGCTCAATATAGAACAGGAGACTGTAACGAGCATACAACCCTTTTTGTTGCCCTTTGCAGGAGTTTGGGCATTCCCGCAAAAATGGTCGTAGGCCTGGCATACTATGAGAAGAGGTTCTATTATCACGCATGGGCACAAATTTATTGTGGAGAGTGGCTGGATATTGACCCAACCTTTGGTCAAATCCCTGTAGATGCCACCCACATCCAGCTTATAGAGGGTGATATTGATAAGCAGGCAAAGGTTTTAGGGTTTCTGCAGGAACTGAAGATAGAGGTATTGAAGGTAAGGTAATTCGTAACACTTTAGCCAACTTCTAAAGTAATGATAATCAGTGATCGGCAATCGGTAAGAGAAACAATTGCCTGATTACCTGATTACCTTTTCCTAATATTACCCGATTACCGATAACCTGATTACCTTTTCTTATATTACCGATTACCCGATAACCTGATTACCTTTTTCCTTGCACTTCTATCTCTGAATCACTAACCTTTGTCTTCC
Organism: bacterium; assembly: GCA_043798435.1. Lineage (GTDB taxonomy): Bacteria > UBA9089 > UBA9088 > UBA9088 > JAGUXG01 > JAGUXG01. The sequence goes on along the minus strand of JAZDOR010000093.1, from coordinate 567 downwards.
AGAATACTTCCCTGCTTTAAGGCTTATGAAGTATAGACCCTGGGATAGTTTATCTCCTCTATCATTCCTTGTGTCATAAAGTATGGCTTTCTCTTTGGTTATGTATAAACCTGCCTTTTTGTATCCGGCATCTATTGTTTTGACCTTCTGTCCAAGGATGTTGTAGACCTCTAAAAGGACATCGGCATCCTCTGATAGCTTGAAGGGAATGTAGCAGGAATCAGAAGAAGGGTTGGGATAGGACTGGAGGAGTATGGATATGCTTGGAATAACCTCTATCTTTCCTTCATCCGGGGTTATCTCTGGGACAACATAGTCTTTCTCAATAAAGAGCGTCCTTCTGTTTGCTTCTTCATCAAACTCAAACTTGATAAGGGATTCTCCCTCTGCCTTTACCCTAAAGCTAACCTTAGCAAATAGACCTGAGCTTTCTGTTATAGGCACAAGTGCACCAAGGGCAAGGTCTATCCTTCCTTTATTATTATCTATCCTGTTCATCAGTTCCTGTGGGTTCTGTATCCAGTCTCCTTTCTCGCAAGATTGTGCCTCTAATACATCAGGATTAAA
>JAZDOR010000077.1:0-7236 GCA_043798435.1 bacterium | reverse complement strand
ATCTACCACCTCATCTATATCCTTGTAAGCCTCTGGCATCTCCTCAGCCAGTGTCTCCCTTCCAGCAGATTTGACAATGATTCCCTTCTTTCGTAGCTCCTGGTCTATAGACCTTCCTGCCCCTCTTTTGATAGCCTGTGTTCGAGACATAACCCTTCCTGCACCATGGCATACAGTTCCAAATGTCTCCTCATACCCTTGCTCTGTGCCAACCAGAAGATATGAGGCTCTACCCATATCCCCTGGAACTATTGCAGGTTGACCATAAGGCTTGAGCTTCTCTGGCAAGACAGAATGTCCCTCAGGAAAAGCCCTTGTTGCCCCTTTTCTATGGATAAATAGCCTCGTCTCTTTTCCATCTATCTTATGGGTCTCAAACTTGCCGATGTTATGGGCAACATCATAGACAAGCTCCATTCCCAAATCCTTGAAGCTCCTTCCAAATACCCTTTCAAAGACCTTTCGTGTGAGATACATAAGGCACTGCCTGTTTGCCCAGGCATAATTTGCCGCACAAGCCATAGCCCCAAGGTAAGCCTTTCCTTCTTTAGATTCCACAGGTGCACAACACAACTGTTTATCAGAAAGACTAATATTGTACTTCCTTGCCGCCTCAAGCATAACCTTCACATAATCTTCGCAGACTTGATAGCCAAGCCCACGACTGCCTGAATGAATCATCACTGTAAGCTGTCCAGGGAATAAACCAAAGCCTGCGGCTATTCTTTCATCGTATATCGTCGCCACCTCTTGAATCTCTAAAAAGTGGTTTCCAGAGCCTAATGTTCCTAATTGTTTCCCGCCCCTCTCTAATGCCCTCTGGCTTACCATTTCAGGGTTGGCAAAGGAGAGCTGTCCACCCTCTTCTGTTGCTTCTAAATCCTCCTGGACTCCATAACCCTGTTTCACCGCCCACTGTGAGCCTTCTAAAAGAACCCGCTCCTCCTCTTTTCCAATAACCCTTATATCACCCTTTGAACCGAGACCTGCAGGAACAGTAGAAAATAGGGCTGAGACCAGCTCTTCCATCTTATCTTTTATATCTGATACCTTAAGGTTTGTCCGTATCAGTCTGACACCACAGTTTATATCAGAGCCAACACCACCAGGCGTTACCACACCACCATTTTCTATATCTGTAGCACAGACGCCACCTATCGGCAAGCCATAGCCCCAGTGAATGTCAGGCATAGCGAGGGAGTAGCGGACAATTCCAGGTAATGTAGCCACATTTACCACCTGGACAGGTGTCTGGTCTGATTTAATGGTGGCAATCATCTTTTCTGAGGCAAAGATAAGCCCGGGCACCCTCATATCCTGCCTGAAGCTCTTTGGAATCTGCCACCTATAGTCGTCTATCCTGTGTAAGGGTCCAGCCCAAGTCTTTTCCATAGATTTATATTATCACCAAACAGAAGGCTCTGTCAAACTATAATTTGACTTTTGGGAATGGGGAGAGTAGAATATTGGTATGATAGCTGGTTTAGGTCCAACAGAATTAGGTTTCATCCTCCTTATCGCCCTGGTCATCTTTGGAGCAGAAAGGCTTACCGGGATTGGTGGTGCCCTTGGCAAGGGTATCAGGGATTTTAAGAAGGGTCTTTCAGGTGCGGACGAGGAGATTAAAAAGGTGGGTAAGGATGCAAAACAGATCTCATCTGATGATAAAGAGATAAGTGGCTGAAAACTCCAAAAACTTCTTTGGCCATTTGGAGGAACTCCGAAGAAGGCTGATTATCATCCTTTGCTCTCTTTTTATAACAACCACAGCCTCCTACTTCTTTTCCGATAGGCTTCTCCTGCTTATAAAATCCTTTTGCGGCATAGAGTTTCTCTATCTGTCGCCATTAGAGCCTCTGATGGTGAAGATGAAGGTGGCTTTATTCTGTGCCATATTACTTTCTGTCCCAATTATTCTTCATCAGATTCTCTCCTTTATTATTCCTGGTCTGACAAACAAAGAGGAGAAAGTAATCCTGCCAGTGGTGATTGTCTCCTTTTTTTTGTTTATAGGAGGTGCAATTCTTGGTCTTTGGGTTGTAGTTCCCTTTACATTGAAATGGCTGTCAGCACAGGCAGGAGGAGTGCCTATAAAGGCACTTAGAGCAGAATATGTCCTTACTTTTATTGTTTGGGTGGTGGTTATCTGTGGGGCAATCTTACAGACACCCATCCTGGTTATCTCTTTGATAAAGATTAAGCTCCTGTCAATTGCTCAACTCAGGAAGCAGTGGCAATATGTCTATCTTGGCATTCTGATTTTCTCTGGAATAATCACTCCAGATTGGAATCCCATCACAATGTTAGCCGTTGCCATTCCCATTATCTTTCTCTGGGAAATGAGCCTGCTTTTGGCAAGGTTCATCCGCTAAGTTTGTAACCGAACATTTTACCTGGAATAATCACTCCAGATTGGAATCCCATCACAATGTTAGCCGTTGCCATTCCCATCATCTTTCTCTGGGAAATGAGCCTGCTTTTGGCAAGGTTCATCCGCTAATTTTATAACCGAACATTTTACCTGGAATAATCACTCCAGATTGGAATCCCATCACAATGTTAGCCGTTGCTATTTTCCTTAGACTCTTCTAAAAGTACACCCTGATAGTAACTGCACATCTTGACTGGTACGTCCTCATAAAGCATCTTACAAAGCTCAAGGTGACAATGTGGACACAAAAGTTTGGATAGTTTTTCTGTCTTCCCTTCCTTAAAAAGCATTCTTAGGCTTTTATGTTGATACGCAGGTGTTACCTCATCCCCTGTTTCTTTCCGCACCCAACTATCTGGTCTAAAGTTATTGGCTATGAGATTTGTGGGTATGCTTTGGATGAGGGTATCATACCTCATCACCTCGTCGTTATAGAATTGGCGGCTAAAGGCTATTTTGTTCTCTGTGGAAGCGAGCTCTTCTTGCAAAGAGAGCATATTCTGATACTGCTACAAGAAAGATATCCATCTCACTTTTTTATAAGCTCCATAAACTCCATTCTGGTTGACTCTTTGCTTCTAAAAAGACCAAGCATTGATGAAGTGACACAATGAGCATTCTGCTTCTTTACGCCCCTGATAACCATGCAGAGATGCAAAGCCTCAATAACCACAGCTACACCCTTTGGAGCTAAGATTTCGTTAATGGTATTGGCTATCTGTCCGGTCAGCCTCTCCTGAACCTGAAGCCTTCGGCTATATACATCAACAACCCTTGCCAATTTGCTTAAGCCTACTATCTTCTTATCAGGGATATAGGCTACATGGCACTTTCCAAAGAATGGGAGGAGGTGGTGTTCGCACAGGCTCACAATATCAATATCCCGTAGAAGCACCATCTCATCATATTCCTCAGTAAAGACCGCATCTTGCAGTATCTTATAAGGATCCTGGCTATAACCCTCTGTCAAAAATTTTAAGGATTCAGCCACCCTCTTTGGCGTCTTCTCTAAACCTTCCCTTTCTGGGTTTTCGCCCATCTCTTTCAACATAGAATGAATTAAGTCTTCCATTTGAGGAGATTATACTATAAAAAAAAGAGAATTGCAATCAACACTTAACCAATGTCCGTGACCGTAAAATTTCGGTATCCGTGTCCGTTATCCGTGACCGTTATTTCTTTGTACGGACACGTTTCCCACGATCCTTTCCACGGACACGCTAAACGGACACGAGTCACGACTAAAGTGCCTTTGTGGTTAGTCTCTTTTTCCCTTTTTTCCATTGTTTTCCCTTCTATTTTCCCTTCAGATGAGTAAAGTGTTACAAGAATACAAACTACGAAATACGCGAAAATACGCAAAAATGAATCAGAATTTTTCGCGTCTTTCGTGCCTTTCGTAGTTATCTCTTATATTTTATTTCTCCAAAATCTCAGTGGTTATCTCTTCTTCAGAGGCTGGAGTGTTACGCCAAAAGGACAGTTACCTCCTTCCTTAACCAAGCTCAACCCTCTCTTTTCCGACCAATGCCTCTACACTTGAGATAAGCTCCTCTCCTATCTTTACCCTGAAATTTGGCGAGACAGAGAGAACCTTCTCTCCAAAGTGCAGATAAAATGGGCTCCTTCCAGGAAAGGCCAGCAAGATCTCCCTGAGTTTATATAGGTCTTCCTCGTTTCTATCTTCTAATCTAAGGTGTATGGATTTAGAAACGGTCTCTGCCTCTGCAATGGGCAGGATAGATTTGGCTATGATCTTTGCCTCTGTATCTTTCTTGCTTACATCTCCCTTGACCACAACAACCTCATCCTTTTTAATATTCTGCTGATATGCATTATAGGCTTCTGGAAAGGCAATCACTTCACAAGTAGAATACTTATCCTCTAAGCCCAAAAATGCCATCGGCTTTCCACCCTTAGTGAGAGTTTGCCTTATAGATATAATCATCCCAGCCACCATTATTGGCTCCTCGTTATCCTTCTCAAGGAGTGTGCTGATATTGGCGTAACGGCTGAGCTCTTGTTTATATCTATCAAGGGGATGCCCAGAGATATAGACGCCCATCATCTCCTTCTCTAAACTGAGCCTCTCCCTTTCAGACCACTCTGGAACATAAGGAAGCTCTATCTCTGTAGCAGAAAGGGAAAAGAGCATCTCCTGAGCCGAATCCACTTTCTTCTTTATTCTGGATGAAGATGCCATTTGCGCATCTAAGCCTGCCAAAAGCTGTGCCCTTTTTGTTGAAAAGGAGTCAAAAGCACCTGCCTTAATCAAACATTCCAATACCCTCTTATTCACCAGCCTTAAGTCACACCTATTTACAACATCAGAAAATGAAGAGAATAGCCCCTTTTCTCTCTCTTTGACAATCGCCATAACAGCCGCTCCCCCTACATGTTTTATGCCGCAGAGAGAAAAGCGTATTCCTTGCGGAGTATCAACAAACTTAGAACCTGAAGTATCTATGGTAGGAGCAAGACCCTGTAACTTAGAGCCTGGAGCATTTATATCCGGAGGGGTAGGAGCAAGACCCTGCGTGCCAACAAACTTAGAGTCTGAAGTATCTATGGTAGGAGCAAGACCCTGCGTGCCAACAAACTTAGAGCCTGGAGCATCTATGGTAGGAGCAAGACCCTGTAACTTAAAGCCTGGAGCATTTATATCTGGAGGGGTAGGAGCAAGACCCTGCGTGCCAACAAACTTAGAGTTTATATCTGAAAGGGTAGGAGCAAGACCCTGTAACTTAAAGCCTGGAGCATTTATATCCGGAGGGGTAGGAACAAGACCTTGCGTGCCAACAAACTTAGAGCCTGAAGTATCTATGGTAGGAGCAAGACCCTGTAACTTAGAGTCTGGAGTATTTATATCTAAAGGGGTAGGAGCAAGACCCTGCGTGCCAACAAACTTAGAGCCTGAAGTATTTATATCTGGCCCAAGAACCGCAATCTCCATCTTTTCACTTTCGCTGATATACAAACTTATCTTATCGGGTATGCCCAATTCATTTGTCAGTAAGCTGGCCATAAATTCTAAGGGATAGTTTGCCTTGAGATAGGCGGTCTGATAGGCTATTAAGGCATAGGCTGCAGAATGAGACTTATTAAAACCGTATTCGGCAAACTTGGCGACTAACTCATACACCTTTTGGCCAACAGATTCCTTGACACCCTTCTTGATACAACCTGAAACGAACATATCCCTTGTCTTGGCCATCTTCTCCTCCTGCTTCTTTGACATCGCCCTTCTAAGCTCATCTGCCTGAGACATAGAGAAACCTGCCAGGGTTACAGCTATCTGCATCACCTGCTCCTGATAGACAATGACACCATAGGTTGGCTCTAAGATATGCTTGAGGGATGGGTGGGGGTATTCTATCTCTCTCAGTCCGTGCTTTGTCTCGATGAAAGAGGTGACCATTCCAGATTTTAAGGGGCCTGGTCTATACAGGGCAAGGATAGCGATGATATCCTCAAAGATAGTTGGCTTAAGTCGCTTCAGCAAATCCTGCATCCCGGAGGATTCAAGCTGAAAGACGCCGATAGACCTTCCCTCGGAAAGCAGTTGATATGTAGGCTTATCATCAAGGGGAATCTTCCTTATGTTTATGGCGATATTCTTCTTCTCCTTTATCAGTTCCAATGTCTCTTGTATCACAGTAAGGTTCTTCAGTCCCAGGAGGTCCATCTTGAGCAGCCCTATCTTCTCAATGGAGTCTTTGGCATATTGTGTGGCAGTCTTTTTCTCTTTCTGGTCAACATAAAGCGGCACTATCTCAGCTAAGGGCTGATTGCCAATGACTATGCCTGCGGCATGGGTTGAGGCGTGTCTGACCAAGCCCTCAAGTTTCATAGACATATCAATAAGGTGCTTCTTCTCAGGGGTATCGTTGTATTCATAAGAGAATTCAGGAATCTTCTCTAAGGCTTCAGAGAGGGTGATATTCGGCTCCTTGCCTATAATCTTTGCCAGGCGGTCGCATTCAGAATAGGCAATGTCCAAAGCCCGGCCTACATCCCTGATAACAGCCAAAGCCTTCATTGTGCCAAAGGTGATGACCTGGGCTACCTTATCCTTGCCATACCTCTCAGCTACATACTCTAAGACCTCATCCCTGCGTCTATAGCAGAAGTCAATATCAATATCAGGCAGGCTCACCCGGTCAGGGTTTAAGAATCTTTCAAAGAGGAGGTCATACTTTAAGGGGTCTATATCTGTAATGCCGAGTGTATAGGCTATGATTGAGCCAGCACACGAGCCCCTTCCAGGGCCTACAGGTATCCCTTTTTTCCGAGCATAGTTTATCAGGTCACAGACAATCAGAAAGTAACCAGCATAGCCCATTTGCTTTATAACAGCCAATTCATACTCAAGCCTCTCCCTTGCCTTCTTGTCATCTTCATACCTCTCCTTCATTCCAGATATGGCTAATCTTTTCAGCATCTCATTCGGGTCTTCATCCATCTCTAAGTGAGGAAGATGGAGCTTTCCAAAATCAAGTTCTAAGTGGCATCTATCAGCAATATCCGTGGTATTATCTATTGCCTCAATTGGAAATAGCCTTCTCATCTCATCCTCTGTCCTGAAATAGAACTCATTTGAGGAGAACCTCAGCCTTTTTACCTCATTCTGCTTCTTTCCTGTCTGGATGCAAAGAAGAATATCTTGTGCCTCTGCGTCTTCTTTCTCAAGATAATGGATGTCGTTTGTGGCTACGAGACCTATACCCATCTCCTTAGAAAGCTCAATAAGAACAGGGTTTGCCTTTTTTTCCTCAGGTAAGCCGTGGTCCAAGATCTCAAGATAG
>JAZDOR010000068.1:0-4447 GCA_043798435.1 bacterium | reverse complement strand
CATCTTTATTTTTTTTAATAACCTAACCTTCTTTTCTATATCAGACTTTTCTTTCTCTATTTTTGCCCCTATTCTTTCTATATTGGACTCCAGCCCTATACTCTTATCCTCTGCTGGCAATGTATAATCTGTCTTTATCTGGATCTTTTTTCTCTCCTCTTCTTCTGGAGAAATCCTTATCCCGCCTTTTATCTTTATCTCCTTGGCTACCTCTTTTGCTACCTGACTGGCAAGTTCTTTAATCAATCCCGCATCTAATCCCAACCCATAGCCAAGAGAAACTAATACCTTCTTCCCTTCTGGCGCAAGCGAGTAGCGGCCTTGGCCTACAGACTTTAAATAACCGCCTCTTACTAAATACTTACATAAATACTCTAAATATCCAAGCGATAACCCTGTCTGGCGATTTACCTGAAATACTGTCGCTCGCTTTGATTCAGCGACCACCTTTAATATATCCTGTTCAGTAGCAGTTAGTGACATTTTTTAATAGTGATTACACAGATTAAAAAGCAGATTACACAGATAAAACCTTATCAAAATAATCTGTGTAATCTAAATTGCACATTCAATGAGCAAAAATCTGTGTAATCATCTTTATTTCTGTTCTTCAGATTTCTGTTCTGCCTTAGGTTCTTCCTTCTTAGCACAACACTTTAACTTGCCCTTAAGTAAACTCTTAATCTTTTCTATAATTTTAGGCATCTTCAACCCCCTGGTTAAGACCTTTGCTTTTTTATTTCCTTCATTGCCTCTTCAAAGTGTTTCTTCTTAATACTAAATCCATCAATTGCTTTTTTATCAGGCTTATTTTTTACTTTCTCTAAGAACTCCCTTATGGCAAGCATTGAAGCACGTCTTGCTATGGCCTCTATGTCTGCGCCGGTATATTTATCAGTTGCATCAGCGAGGGAAGTAAGGTCTACATCTTTATCTAAAGGTTTACCTTTAGTATGTATCTTAAAGATCTCAAGCCGTGTTATTTTATCTGGAATAGGAAGCTCTAAGAGCGAATCAAATCTGCCTGGCCGAAGTATTGCAGGGTCAATCATATCAAATCTATTGGTAGCTCCAATTACAACTACCCCTTTTAGCTCCTCTATCCCATCTAATTCAGTAAGGAATTGGCTGATAACACGCTCGGTTGTATGAGTAGAATCTCCTCCCCCTGCACCTCTTATAGGTACCAGCGCATCTATTTCATCAAAAAAGATTATTGTGGGCGAGGCTTGTTTTGCTTTTTTAAATACCTCGCGGATTCCTTTTTCACTCTCCCCCAGATACTTACTCACCAATGCCGGGCCTTTAACTGATATAAAATTAACTCCGCTCTCATTAGCCACTGCCTTGGCTACTAAAGTTTTGCCTGTTCCAGGGGCTCCGTAAAGCAATATGCCTTTGGCTGGCGTGGTTTTGGCCTTGGTGAAAAGTTCAGGATATTTTAAAGGCCACTCGATTGTCTCCATAAGCTGTCTTTTTATGTCTTCTAATCCACCCACATCCTCCCATTTCACATCAGGAACCTCAATAAATACTTCTCGGATAGCAGAAGGCTCTATTTCCTTCAAGGCCTCCATAAAATTATCCATTGTAACCTGCAATTCTAAAAGGGTCTCGTAAGGTATCTGGGCTAATTCAAAATCTACTTTAGGTAATATCTTTCTTAAAGCTGACATTGCAGCTTCTCTGGCTAAGGCCTCTAAATCTGCGCCTACAAAGCCATGGGTAATCTCAGCCAATTTTTCTAAGCTGACGTCTTCGGCTAAAGGCATACCCCGGGTGTGAATCTGCAAAATCTCTAATCTTCCATTTTTATCAGGAATGGGTACAGAAATCTCTCTGTCAAAACGGCCCGGTCTTCTTAAGGCAGGATCTATTATATTGGGCACATTGGTTGCTGCCATAACGATAACCTGACCCCTGGACTCCAATCCATCCATCAGGCTTAAGAGCTGAGAAACTACCCTTCTCTCAACCTGCTTTTCAGCTCCCATCTCTTCTCTTTTTGGGGCGATGGATTCAATCTCATCTATAAATATGATAGCAGGGGCGTGGGCTTGCGCATCTTCAAATAAGGATCTTAAGCGGCTTTCCGACTCGCCATAATATTTTCCCATGATCTCTGGCCCCGAAATACTGGTAAAATAAGCATCGGTCTCATTAGCCACTGCCCGGGCAATTAAGGTTTTGCCTGTGCCTGGAGGCCCAAAAAACAACACGCCTTTGGGAGCGTCTATACCTAATCTTTCAAATATCTGGGGGTACTTTAAAGGCAATTCTATCATTTCCCGGATTCTTTGAATCTGTTTGCCCAAACCACCTATATCCTCGTAAGATACCTTAAGCCTTTGCTTTTCTTCGCCCTCCTTTACTTCCATTCTGATAGTCGTAGTAGGCTGAATTATAACCACATCTTTCTTAGGTACTGTATCTAATACCTTAAAATCACAGGACCTGGCGCCAAATAGAGTAACCCTGACTCTGTCTCCTGTCACTAATGGGAGGCCTTCTAAGAGGCGGCCAATATATTGAGTATCTTTTTCTCCTCGTAATCCACCTATAGTAATGGGTGCTAAGGTAATTCTTTCGGCGGGTTTATAAGACACTTTTTCAATAGAGGCTTTTTCATCCAGGCCAATTTGAGCATTCTCTCTGATAATCCCATCTATTTGGACAATGCCTTTGTTCCTATCTTCCATATGTGCAGGCATTACCTTAGAAGCTGTTTTTCGCTTACCTTCGATCTGGATAACATCTCCAACTCCACAAGCAAGCCTCTCAAAGTCTTTAGGGTCAATTCTGGCTATACCTCTTCCCACATCACGAGGCCTTGCCTCTGTTACTTTTAGGGTCAATTTTTTAGTCGCCACTTATCTTTACTTCCCTTGTTTTTTCAGTTTTATTTCTAAAATCCCGTTTTTATACGCTGAAGTTATTGGCTCTGCCTCGACTTTAGAAGGAAGAAGAACTTCCTTCTTATACTTCCTATCACCTTTCTCAGCCAAAATATTAAGGATGTCGTCTTTTATCTCTGTCTTAATATTTGCCTCCTCAACACCAGGAAGCTCTGCTACTACCAGGATATGGTCCTTTTCATCAAAGACATCTACCATGGGCTCTCTTTCTTCTTCGACCACTGGACCCTTTGGAGTCTTTTTGATGTTGCCAAATGGCTCTACCTTAGATTCTCCACCAGCTAAGGTCCTTACGGTAAATCCATATACACCTTTTACCTTATCTCCCAGACCTTTTATCTCACCGTGCTTTTCAACAATGCCTTTGCCTTGCTCAGCAATCTTGGAAACAGACTCAATAAGGTTACCTATACCTTCAAAGATTCCTCCCAAACCTAATCCAAGATCAATACCTGCTTTTTTTTCTTCTTTTTTTCCCTCGCTTCCGCTCGGGACTCCCTTCGGTCGCTTTTTTTCTTTCTCAGCCATACAATCCTCCTCTGTTTTCTGTCGTCTGACTTTACCGGGTGCCCTTCAATATACCTATTGGCCCAGTTACCCTAACCTGGCTAGTTGCTTTTTTACCTTTAAGTGTAAGTTTAAATTTGGCATTTGGCTGCTCTTCGACATATCCGTCTTTAGCCAAAATAGAACATATCTGAGCTACATACTCTGCTGAGATCCCTAACTTAAAAGCTACTGACTCCTTATCCCCTTGCTCCAATTCCTTAATTATGTCCAAAACCTGCTTTTCACTCCCTTTCATCTTGCCTCCTCGGTTGCCTTTAAATAATATGCTTGCCAGTCAACTTTACAAATTCTTCCAACTCCAACAAGGCCTCAGGCTTCTTACCTCTTGCATTATACAAGAGGCCCAGATTATAGTGCGCTTCTGCAAAGTGTGTGTCAAGCCTTAAGGCCTTTTTATACTCACTAATAGCGTCATCAACCATCCCCTTCTTTTTATATGAAAGGGCCAGATTGAAATGGGTCTTTGCATCAATAAAATCCAACTCAATAGCCTTCTGTAGCTCCTTAATAGACTCATCGAGCCTATTTAATACTCCATATATCACGCCTAAATTGTAATGCGCCTCTCCTAACTTTGGGTCAAGCTTGATTGCTTTTTTATACTCCTCCAATGCCTTTTGGTAATCCCCAATTCTATCATAGGCTATACCTAAGTTATTATGGACGCGTGAATTCTTTGGGTTTATCTCTATCGCTTTCTTATAGGTTGAAATAGCATCTTGAAAATATCCAATATTTAGATAAATTATGCCTAGATTATCCCAGGCCTGATCCAATCGAGGATTAATCTCTAATGCCTTTTTGTATTCCTCTATGGCCTTCCAGTACTCTTTTCTATTCTTATAGAGAATACCTAAGTTGTTGTGGGCCTCGGGCAGGTTAGGATCCAACTCCAATGCCTTCAGATACTCTCCCTCTGCCTGGTCTTGGTGGCCATTGGTTTTAAAACAATTCGCCCGTTC
>JAZDOR010000058.1:0-3992 GCA_043798435.1 bacterium | reverse complement strand
CGGTAGTGTAAGAAAAGGTGAGGAGATAAGGAGATATAGGGATTAGGGAGATGTGGGGATAATATAAGTATCTCCATCCCCTTAAAAATAAATAATCTCCATATCGGGAATTATCTTCTTATCCCCCTTCTTACACTCTTTGATAGATAGGCTGAACGCTTATGAAAAAGAATAAAACGATGAAGAGATTAGTAATGTTATTGGTATCAGGAATGGTAGCAAGTGGATGGGGCAATGATGCCGGAGAGAAGTCTGCGGCATTCTTGAAATTAGGTCAAGGTGCCAGGGCAAATGGCTTAGCTGGGGCATATTGTGCCATAGCAGATGAATCTTCTGCTTGTTACTGGAATCCAGCAGGTCTTGTTCAGTTGAACCAGAATGAGGCTCTGTTTATGTATCTTCGTCCTATGACAGAGGTTGATGGCTTAGCTTATTCTAATATAAACATGGCTTTGCCTTCTGTGAATGAAGCCTATGGCGTAAGTTTGGTTTATCTTGGTTATGGCAAGGAGAAGGGGTATGACAACGCAGCTAATCCTACAGAAGACTGGTCTGCCTCTGATATGGCCATATCCTGTTCTTATGCCAGGAGGATAAACCAGAGGCTATCAATAGGTGGAAGCCTGAAGGCTATCCAACTGAGGATTGATGATAAGGGTGCTCAATCAATCTGTCTTGATGCAGGGTTCCTCTACCAAGACTACCGTCCCAACCTGAACTTAGCCGCTGTCCTTGTTAACCTTGGCAAGAAACCTAAGTCTGAAAAGGAAGGGGACCAATTGCCCTTATCCTTGAGGCTTGGTGGTGCCTATAAGAAGAACCTGAGATTTCCTACCCTCATCAGCCTTGACACCAACCTTTCCCCATTCTATGTCAGCCTTGGCATAGAGTCCAAAATCTCCCTAATTTTCTCTGCCAGACTTGGCTATGCCAGTGGCCCTGCTGATGAAGGCTCTGGCATCACAGCAGGCTTTGGCATATCTCAACCAACCTTTGGTATAGACTATGCCATCAGACCTTATGGTGAGCTTGGTCTATCCCACTATATCTCCCTATCTTCAAGGTTTTAGAACTGGTCATTGCAAATTATTCAACCACGAATTACACTAATTCCAATTTATAATATCCAATGAGTTATGAAGAGAAAAGGATGGAAAAGGGATTGATTCAAGTCTATACAGGTGATGGCAAGGGAAAGACAACTGCAGCTATAGGGCTTGCTGTAAGGGCAAGGGGTCAGGGGCTTAATGTTGGCTATATCTACTTTCATAAGGAGCCAGAGACTTGGAATTATGGGGAGATAGGGGTTTTGGAGAGGCTTGGTGTGGGTATCTTCGGATTTGCCAAGAAGCATCCACATTTTTATAAGGATGTAACCTCTGAGGAAATGCGTAAGGAGTGCCTGGCAGGCATTGAGTTTATCAAGAAGCTCTACAGCGAGAATAATTATGACATCTTAATCTTGGATGAGATAAACATCTCTGTGCGTGATGGGTTTCTGAAGGAGGAGGAGGTGCTTGCGATAATGGAAAAGAAGCCAGAGGGATTAGAGCTGGTCCTGACTGGCAGGGGTGCAACAGAGAAAATAATAGAGAAGGCAGACCTGGTAAGCAGGATAGAAGAGATAAAACATCCGTATAACAGCGGCATAGAAAGAAGAAAGGGGATAGAGTATTGATTGTAAGCATTCAGTTTAGCTTACGACTTATAGCTATTTTTAATGCTAACTGACTGATTACTAATTCTCACTTGCAAAACTCCCTGAAAGACCATTATAATAAAGTGATGAAGAAAGTGACAAAGCCTCATAAAGAGAAAGTGATAAAACCTCCTGTAAAATCTCCTGTAGTCACGGTGATGGGACATGTTGACCATGGAAAGACCCTGCTCTTAGATGCCATAAGGGATACAGATGTTGTCGCCTCTGAAAAGGGTGGCATCACCCAGCATATTGGTGCTTACAAGATAAAGACAAAAGGTGGCGAGATAACCTTTATAGACACACCAGGCCATGAGGCATTTACTGCAATGAGGGCAAGGGGAGCCAAAGCTACGGATATTGTCATCCTTGTTATTGCGGCAAGCGAGGGTGTTATGCCACAGACAGTAGAGGCGATAAACCACGCTAAATCTGCAGGCGTTCCCATCATTGTAGCCATAAACAAGATAGACCTGCCAGAGGCAAACCCGGACAAGGTAAAAAAACAACTGATGGAACACGGTCTCCTTGATGAAAAATTGGGAGGCACAACCTTATTCTGCGAGGTCTCAGCCAAGAAGAAGAAGGGATTAAAGGAGCTACTTACCACCATTCTCCTTGAGGCAGAGATGCTTGAGCTTCGATGTAACCCAAAGAAACCTGCTTGTGGTGTGGTTATAGAAGCAAAGATAGACAAAGGAAGGGGCCCTGTAGCTACGATTCTAATTCAGGATGGCACATTGAGGATAAAGGATACATTTGTAACAGACTCTAATATCGCCAGAGTAAGAGCGATGTTTGATGATACTGGAGAGAGCATAAAAGAGGCAGGACCCTCTACACCTGTTGAGGTCCTGGGCTTCTCTTTCCTGGCACAAGCTGGAGATACATTCAAGGTAATATCTGAAAAAGAGGCAAAGGAGATTGAAAAGGAGAGCAAAGAGCAGGCAAGCAAAGAATTTATCGCACCAAAGCTTACCCTGGAAACATTCTTTGCCCGGATAGAGAAGAAGGAGATAAAAGAACTTCCTTTAGTCATAAAGACTGATGTTACCGGGACAAAGGAGGCTATTTGCGAAAGCCTTGAGAAGCTCTCTTTCTCTGATAAAGCAAAGCTCGTTATCATCCACTCAGGTGCAGGAAACATACTTGAATCAGACATTATGCTGGCAAAGTCCGCAGGCGGTATGATCATTGGATTTAACCAAAAGCCTGAAGCAAGGATAAAAATCCTGGCTGAGAAAGAGGCCGTAAAGATATACACTTATGATGTTATTTACAAGCTTATTGAGGATATAGAGAAGTCTGTCTTAGGGCTTTTACCGCCAGAGTATAGAGAGAGGGTTATAGGCCAGGCTATTGTTAAGCAGGTCTTTAAGATAAAGAAGGATTTTATTGCCGGCTGCTTCATTGAGGGAGGAAAGGCTCAGAGAGGGGCAAAGGTAAGGGTAATGAGAGCCAATAAGGTTATCGGTGAAGGCAATATCTCATCCCTGAAGAGGTTCAAAGAGGATGTCTCAGAGGTAAAAACAGGTCTTGAGTGCGGTATAAGCTTAGATGGAATAAATGATATTAAAGAAGCAGATGTGATAGAAATATTTATAAAAGAGGAAGTCAAATGAAATTAGTTTAGAGTTCAGAGTTTAGAAAAGTTTAGAGTTTAGAGTTTAGAGTGTAGAGTTTAATAAAATAACTCAAAACTCACAACTCAAAACTCATAACTCAAAACTCAAAACTCATAACCCTATACTATGAACATAAAAGAGAAGATAACTTCACTAAAAAGAATCCCAATCTTTGCTAAGGTGCCAGAAAAAAACCTTCAGCAGATAGCCAGGATGTTGACCATAAGAAAATTCAAAGACCAAAGCCAAATTATTGAAAAGCAGAGGGAGAATGATACCTTCTATGTTGTCTGGGAAGGAGAGGTTGATGTTATTATAGATGATAATATATCTACTCTCAAAAAGGGAGACTACTTTGGAGAGATATCGTTAAGGGAAGGGAGAGAAGCAACAGCAACTGTTGTGGCAAAGGGCGATGTTTCTTTGCTCTCTTTGTCCAGAGAAGACTTTTGGGCTGTGCTAAAAGAGAATCCAGTCATAGAGGAGTATCTTGAGTTCCGTTCTGAGTTTGGGAATTATGTTTTTTAGGTATTTACTCAAAATCTTGGGGAATTAGCCAAAAAATTAGACATTGATAAAAACTGATTATAAATGAAGAAATATTTTAGACACTGATGGACACAGATGAACACTGATAATTTTTAATTCTTATCAGTGAAAATCAGTGT
>JAZDOR010000020.1:0-28303 GCA_043798435.1 bacterium | reverse complement strand
CAGATAGTGTGCCATTTACACCAAAGGTGACACTCCCAAGCTCAACACCAGATGAGGTGAATGTCCCGGCATAAAGGTAGATTGTATCAAAGAGGTTATTGGCTGTAGCTGAGCTCATTGTAATTGTGCCTGCTCCTTGTGGGGTCAGCTCATAGAATTTGGCTGTGATGGTGGCAAACTCTATCAGTCTTGATGAAGATGAGCCTGTATGCCATAAGGTCAGCTTCAATAATGATGTCCAGGTTCCATCCCTGGCCATTTTGTCTTCTGGTGCATCGCTAATCGCAGTAAGCGATGGATTGACTGGAATAGCGGTAATCTTAGTTGACTCAGAGCCGGTGCTGTTTACATGCTCTAAGATAATCTTACTCACGGCATCCCTTATTGTGCAGCCGGTAGTGCCAACAAGGGTTGCCTTGAATGTCCTGGTAGCAGAGCCTGAAGCCGATGGTTTTAGCTTTACTTTCAAATAGAATGTGCCAGTTTGCGAGCCTGCAATCCAGTTTGTAGCGGTGTTGCTTCCATAAAGATTGAAGGTCTGGGTTCCATAATCCTGGAATGCTATTGTGCTTCCAATGCTTCCAATCATATTTCCTGTGTCCCTATACACAGCCACATACTCAAATAGCCCTGTCATTGAGCCAGCAGAAAGTTGGGTTGTGTCTGTGAAATAAACAGAGATAGAGCCAAACTCTATGGGAATGGCTGTTGGTGTGCCGTTGTGCTTTACATCTATCTTTAATATGGCAGTCTCTGAGCCATCCCTTAAATAAACATTGTTGTTATAGGTGTATGTCCCTGATGTGTATGGTACATAGTCTGAGACTGTGACAGTTGGATTGACTGGTATAATATGAAGTCTGGTAGAATTTGAGCCAAAGCTCTGGGAGGTAAATGTGGCATACCTGATATTAGAGCCTGTGTCAACTATATGAGGGTATGCATCCCCTGCCCTTGTTGATATTGAACCCACAAAGGTCTTTGTCCAGGTGGCTGAGGCATCAGGCTTCATATCCACCACAAGGAAATAGCTCAATGACCCTGCTGCAGGTATCTCATTGTTCGAGGTAAGATTGAATGTGCCAATGCCTGATACAAGTGTGAGACTAATTGTATGGGTCGCCCTTGTATCAGTAGTCTCCCAGATATCATCTCCATCATCAAGATATAAGGAGATTGTGCCAAAGATTTCAGCCAATTGGTCGGTAGTCAGCACTTGGATAGTATCCGAACCAAACCATGTCCGCAGGGAGTTCAAGGTAATAGAGCCTGCAGTAGCTAAACCTTCATTGATAACATCCATCCGTAGCAGAGGAACAGCCAATGCCCAATCCTTCACTGTCCAGCTCCCTTGAAAGATATAGCTTGATGTTGCCACATCATAAACCTTAACAGTAGGTGTTGCCGCAATCGCTGTAATTGACCCAGAAAACCTTGGGTTATTTGCCTCACCAGAGACAGCGGTGAGTGGCAAGGGACCTATATTATCCCAGGCAGACTCACAGTAAACATCCGCCCATGGTCGCAAGGTAGATGTCCCTTCATAGATACTTGCCTGAAAGGTCTTTGTCCCATAGGAAGAGGCTGTCCCTCTTAAAAACGAGACCCAGAAGTATGTCTTTGTCGCATTGCCTCCAGGCACTAATAGTGTATATGAACCAGGGACATTGTTTGGATCTGACTCAGGCAGGGTGATGGTCATCGTCCCATATTGGCTTAAGCTAAAGCTGGTAAGGCTCGCCACCTCTGGATCCTGTCCATAGTTAAACTGCTTATCCTCATTGTCATCATAATAGAGGGTGATGGTGGAAAAGAGTGCCTGAGCCTGAGCATTAGTCATGCTCCCTAAAGATGTTGCCCCTGGTGTTCCAGCATAAAAGGTTACGGTCAATGTGGAGAACTCACCAGGCTGTGACCCACCCGCACCTATATGGCACACATCTAACCTCAGGATGCTTGCCCTATGGCCATCAATAAGGGTAGTTCCAGGATAGTCCGTATCTATCCAGACAGCAGGGTCCTCAAGCACAGCCCAGGTTGTGGTTGTGGCTGCTGTGCTATCTTCCTTCAAGGAAAGAAGGTTATCATTACTTGCATTTTCAATCCTTGTCCAGGTTGCATCTGTGCCAGGGACAGAAACCCTGAAGTTTCTGGAAAATGAGACATTTGAAGCAGCAGGTTTCATCTTCAGCTTGAGAAAGTATGTCTTTGTGCCATAATTGGATTTTCCTGAGTTGCAATGCACCTGGGTTATCTTCCTTCCGTCTGTGAATCCAATTGCCTGGGTTCCTTGATCTGACAGAGCCAGAGTAGATGTCGCAACCCTCACATCCATACTGCCATCATTACCCTCATCCCACCATATCTCCATACCATCAAATAAGGCTGTAGCAGAGGCTGGTTTCATCACACTCCCATCTGCCATAGAGAATAAAAGGGTGAGGCTGGCAAATTCTATATTTGGGGCAAGGTTTTGTGTGCCATTATGAACCAATTCCATCTTCAGGAATGTTGACCATGTGCCATCCCTTACCATAGAAGGTGCTATACCTGTCACCCTGAAGGTTGGTGGAAGTGGTGCGACCTGAGCTGTTGCTCTGGTTGATGTAGCTGACGGGGTTAGAGTGGTTGAAAGCAGAATATCATCTGCTGTGGCTTCAGCCACAATAAAATCTGCCCTATCTACTGAAGCCATAAAGTGCCTTGGTGAGGCAAGGTAAGCACCAGGCTTCAGCTTCACCGTAATAAAGAATGTGGCACTTGTTCCACCAGAGACAGAGGCAGAGCCATGACTAATTATCATCGTGATAGAGACTGTGCCATCGGTGAAATATCCTGTAAAATTAGTGATTGAGCCTATCCGGGTATCATTATTGGTGAATGTTCCAAAGGGTTCAGCAGTATCCCTATAAACCCCAATCCAATCAAACAGGGTTGTGGCTGTATCAGAGTTCATTGTCGTTGTGCCAGATACTCCTCCACTATTGTCTATCTGACAGAGACTGAACCTTGTCGTCAGGGTAGCCAACTCCACAGAGCCAGCACCTGTCGTTCCATTATGGTCGATGGTAAACCTCAATAAATCCTCCTCATCCCCACTGCTCATTGGTGCAGGGTATGGAGACTCGCCTGGATAGCTATCAGATACCTCTACTGAGTCATAAAAGGCAAGGGATGGAGGCTTTGGAACTGCTGTTACTGGCGAGGATGTGCCAGGAAAGGATGAGGAATGAAGGCTAAGCCAGATACCAGTGGACTCCTGAATAACCACACTAATAGTTCCGATATGAGCCAGGTATGTTCGGGTAGCCATGCCTGATGATGTTCCCCACAGGGATACGGCTAAGAAGAAGCAGACTGTGCCATTAGCTGAGATAGTATTGTTGACCCCAAAGCCAATAGAGATTGTGCCTTGTGAACTTAAGTTAAAGGAGGTAAGAGATGTTACCAGAATATCCCCTGGCCCATAGACACCGTCTCCAGTATCCCTATAAACAGTAATAGAGCCAAAGAGCCTATCCGCCAAAGAGTCAGACATCGTTGTTGTCCCATCTGTGGTTGAGGTCATAGCATAGAAGGTGGCTGTCAGAGTAGAAAGGGTGACAGAGCCTGCCCCTTGGGCATACAGGTTGCTGACCACAATCTTCAGCAGGTCATCTATCGTCCCATCTGTCTGGGTGGCTACAGAGCTATTAGTTATCGTAACCGATGGGTCCAGGGGAATGGCTGTGCAGCTTCCAGAGATAGTCCCTGTGCTACTTACATCCTCACCCAGATCAAAGCCATCTGCCTTGAAGGTTGCAGAGGTAGAGCCTACCTCCACCCTCCATTGCTTTGGAGACTGTCCTGAGGCTGTGCTTAAAAGCTGGACAGCAAGGAAATAGGTTTTGCTTCCAGAAGGGGATATGGTGCCGTTTGAAACGGTAAGTGTGCCGATACCATTTCCATCTAAGAGACCCAATATATTCGTCTCCGTAGCCACGCGAAGACCACTCTCATACAAAGAGATGGTGCCAAAGAGATTGGCACACTGAGCGTCTGTCAGATTAAAGTCAAGCATCAGGCTATTGAAGGTTACAGAGCCTGAGGTAGCAGAGCCTGTATGATAGACTATAATCTTCGTCAGGGTGCCTTCTTCTGTATCCTTAATAGTAGAGGGAGCGGTATCAGTGGCAATAAGCCATGGCGCAGGAGGCAATATTGTAACCATAGTTGATGTCCCAGCCACCAATGTGCCAACATTTGTAGGTGTGCCTGAACCAAGCCAGATGTCGTTCCTATCATCCTCTAATGTAGGCCAGGTATCAATGATGGCTCTAAGGGTGTGCGTGCCGTATCCTGAGGCTGTCCCCCTTAGCTCTACCACCAAATAATATGTATTCGTTGCTCCAGCTGTGATGGTCGAATAAATGGACTCAGGTATGGTGAATGCCTGAGTGCCATTTGTCAGAGAAAAGTCTGTAAAGGTAGCGATGGGATTATTGATAGTATCATAGCATATCGTCAGCGTTGAGACAAGGTTAGTCAAATCTTGAGTGGAGAGTGCATAAGTGCCATTGGTAAACTTGACGGTGATAGTGGCCAGTTCTATCTCTCCTGCACCAGACAAGCCTTTGTGGTTCACATCAATCTTCAAGAGGTCGTCCTTGCCTCCCTCTGTCAGCCTATCTGGTGCGGTATTGGTCACTGTAACCTGCGGGTCTATGGGTATTGCCTTTGTTGGAGATGATGTGCCTGAAGTAGATGTGCCAGCCTTAGCCACATTAACCACATCTTCAGTATTCGGGTCATCAAGATAGACATCCGTCTGGCTACCACCCTCATTAACCAAGCAAGAGGCTCTGAATGTCCGCGAGCCTTGACCTGAAGCAGTGCCTCTCAGATCAAATATAGCCAGATAAGTTCCTGTGCCAATAAAGACTCCGCAATCCGCAGGGGCTAAGGCATAACCAAGTGGCTCAATCCAGGTGTTCTTGTCGTTGTGCCTGAAACCAATGCTCAGTGTGCCATTTGTAATAATAATATTTGAACTTCCAGTGATACTGCCAATGATAGGCTGGGTTGATGTAGCAGCAACAATATAGATGTTCTCAAAGATAGCCTGTGCCTGGGATTGGGTCATCGCCTGTGTCCCAGTGTAGTCATCAGCCAATGCCCAAAGCCTCAAGGTGAGTGTGGAGAACTCAATGGTAGAATCAGTTGGTTGGCCTGGGTTTCCTATCTCAATCTTTAAGATATTATCCTGATATGTGTCCTTGAGATAGGCTGGGGCTGGATAGTCGCTGATTCTCACTGCTGCATCTTTCCTCACAGGCTCTTCCACAGTAACAAGGGTAGAATTAACAGGGCTTGTCGAGCTCATGCCCAGCTTAACATCATGCGTGTCAACATCATTCTTCCTCCAATCCTCAATCTGGGACTGGTCGCCATCAATGGTTGCCCTGAATGTTCTGGTGGCATAAGCATGGGCATTTGTGGTCATCTCCACTACAAAAAAGTAGGTGATGAGTGTGTTAGCTGTGCCTTTGTAGTTCATCTCCTTGTTCCGTAAGTTGAAGAGAAGGTAGCCATCATTGATTGAGGAAAAGTCTGTCAATGAACCAACAGTCGCTGTATCATTGGAGGCATAGCTTCCATCGCCATTATCCCTGATGATATAGAGTTCCTTAAAGAGGTTTGTGCAGTCTGTCTGTGTAAGGGGAGCAACCGCTGTCCCAGAACCCATCAACCTTACGGTAACTGAGGCAAACTCAATATAACCTGCATTTGCTACCCCATTATTCCTCACCCCAATTGTCAGCAAGTCTTCCTTTTCATCGTCTGTGACAGTCGGAGGGTCAGGATGACCTGATGAGCCTGGGGCAGTGTCTGAAGGAGCAACAGATGGATTGACAGGGATACACTCAATGTTGTTTGAGGTGGTTGTGCCTGAATAATCGGCAATACTTGTAATATCCTCATTAGGAAGTGTATCTTCTATATTTGCATCCTCAAACTGAAAGCCTGTGTTGTATGTGTTGTAATGACCATCAGCAACATCTACGCAGAATGTCCTTGTGCCAAAAGTCAAGAAGTCCTCTATGCCTGAAGCCCTGTTTCTCAACACTACCCTTACCTCAAATGTTTCTGTCCCTCCTGGAGCAATGATGCTATTCCCACCGTCATTAAAGCCTGCCACAGTAACAGTCCCATTTGAGTTGTATGTATAAACACCACCTGGATTTATTATAGTTGTACCATTTCTTCTGACATAAATGTTGGTTATCATTGCGGTGAGTGTTCCTTCTGATATGGTTACTGTGCCATCATAGGTGAACCTGAGCCTCATAGAATCCCACTCAATGTAGGCAGATGTTCCCACAGCTCCCAAATTAGCCACATCCACACTAAAGATTACATCCTCAACTGAATCCTTGATAAGATACCCTGGGTTATTGGCTGTATCAGAGAGTGTTTGGTTAACCTTCGTAACCGTAACATTCGGTGCAGGCGGCCTATCCTTTGCATAGATAAACTGAGATGAGACAGGGTTTATGCCAGTATTTGTGTGCCTGAGCGGGATACTGGTTCCGCTCCCCTCTACCACAATCCACTTGAGACTGCTCTGCTCATCAATAGTGGCTCTGAAGTTGTTTGGTGTGGCTGTGGCAGCACCTTCAGCTAAATCAAAGACAAGGAAGAAGTAGCCTGTATTTTGGGGTGCCACCCGACAAAGCGCCTTCTCTGCTTCAGTTAAGGAAAAGGTTAATGTGCCTTGATCTGTCCATGTGCCTCCTGTAAAGGAAGTTGAGCCAATCACTTTAATCAGGTCATCCCCTGGCTCAAAGGTAGTGTTGTCGCTACTTCGATAAAGGTAGGCATTAGCAAAAAGGTTCTTTGCCTCTGCGCCGCTAATCACCCCATCCCCACCTGAGTGGGTCATTCTTACTGTAACTGTAGCAAGTTGAACACTATCTGCACCTGTTGTCGCAGTATTTGCAAGCTCAATCCTGAGCAGATCCTCTATCTCTTCCTGATTGTCTGTCATTTGATAATAAGCTGTGCCTGGAATATAAGGGGAGCTGTCTATAACCTCAACTATTGGTGGAAGGGGTATAGCAGTCATCATCCGTGTCTCTGTGCCATTGGATGTCTGGCTGACCGTTCCATCTGTGTTGTTGTCCTTAAAGAGAAATGAGCCTGTGCCCATACTTAGCTGGAACTTGTTCTGAGGCTGAACTGAGGCATTGCTCTTCATTTGGACAACAATATAATAGGTGTTGGTTGAACCAGGGTTAAAGGTCTGGCTGCCAGGAGAAAAGGTGAAGGTCAGGGTGCCGTTATTTATGGTTGGTGTGCTTGTGCTGGCTATTATGGTGCTACCACGATATACCCAGAGATTGCTGAATAATGCCTGAACCTCGCCTTGAGTCAATGATGTTGTGCCAGAGCCAAACCAGACAGATAGCATGGTCATAGAAACATCCGTCCTTGTTCCTTCAACCAGATAAGAGACAACTGCCTTCAACATCGTAGAGACACTTCCATCCTCAATTGCACCCTCTCCGATAGGTGGAGGCGGACCAAAGGAATAGGCAGAGGTCATATCAGTGATGGTTATTTGGAGTGGCAAGGCTGGTGCTTGAATGGTTGTTACCTTAGGTGTAGTTGTGCCTGTTGGATTGACAGTCAAACTACCATTTTCCGTAGCATCATAAAAACTGCAGTCTGTGTCAGGGTCAATAGCCATGGTGAAAGAGCCTGGTGCTGCACCCTGTTTTGCCCGAACAACTATAAAATAGGTAGAAGAACCAGCAGGCGATGTTTCAGAGCCTGAAACCAAAGCAATAACAACATTCACTCCAGTTGGGGCTGTCACAGTGCCTACTATCTGATCTGTAAGCGTGCCGTCAAAAACCTGGTCTGTGCTTGTGCAGATATATACCATGTCAATCAAGCTGTCAACCGCATTATTGAAGTGGACTGTCACTGAACCGAGTCGTATCCTGGCTACTGCTGTCTCTGTGTCATTGTGATAGGTAATAAACTTAAGAATATCCTCTGCCTCAAGCTCTGTCATTGTGGTTGGGGCTGTATCTGAGACAACAACTGTAGGATTTTTAAGCACAAGCAAGACAGTAGTTGAGGTTACAGGCTCTGTTGCCTGAGGAGAGACATAACTCCCATCGCTTGTCTTGATGATGTAGGTTGTATCGCCGTCTATAGTGAAAGCAAAGCTGTTCAGGTTAGAGTTTGTGGCTGTGCCACGGATACTTGCCACAGCAAAATAGTATTTGGTTGTGCCTGTGTCAATATTATTTGAGGCAATAAGATTAATGGTGATTGTGCCATTGCTCAAGCCTGATAGATTCGCTGTGCCTTTTATAGTATCTGTTATGGTTGAAAAGATTGCATCTGTGCTTTCATAGACAAAAACATTGGAGAATATCTCTGTGGCTGAGCCTGAGGTTATCGTTGAAACGCCGTCTGAGATTAAAAGGGTGATAGAGCCTACCCTGATTGATGTTCCAGCAGGTTGGCCCTGATGGGTAACAGAGAGCATCAGAATGTCGTCTAAGCCGTAGTTGTTCAGCTTCGCTGGTGCGGTATCATAGACCTTTGCCTCAGGTTCGCCAGTTATCGCCTCTATCTTTTTGGTTGTGGCAGAGTTTCCAGTGGTTACCAAAGCTACATCCGTATTTGCATCCTCAATTACACAAGTATCAGAGCCTGCTGTCACGGTAAATGTATTCGGAATAGCAGCATGGGCTGTGCCTGTCAGCTTGACCACGACAAAGTAGGTCTTTGTTGACTGTGGAGAGACCCAGCAGTTTGCATCCCCATCTACAAGGTTTATTGTCTGGCTTCCACCTGTAATTACACTTGGCGAAGCAGAATAAATCATAGTGTCATCAGCCACAGAGAAGCCATTATCGCCATTATCAAGGTAGAGGCGAATTTCAGAGAATAGGGCTGTCCCTGAAGCCGGGGTTAAGGGATTGCCATTCTTGTCCTTAAAATTAATGGTTAGGTCGGCAAATTCAATGCTCGCATCCCTGCTATCCCCTGTGTGTGCCAATTTGATAGAAAGTAGATCATCTATTGAGCCATCCTTCATCTGATATACTGCTCCTGCTGGGGTTGTATCTGCCACAAAGATATTCGGATTTGCAGGCTTTCCTTGAATTTCAACATTAGTGGAACGGACAGGTGTTGTCGGATACACACCAAGCCTCACCCCATCCTCTGTAATAAGGCAATCAGCATCCCCATCTACAGCAATATCAAAGGTGTTCGGTGAAAAACTGCCAATCGTGGATGTGGCAGAGATGACAACAAAGTATGTATTGGTTGCGTTTGGTGAGATGGTGCCGTTTATGGAAATGGAGATTGTCCCTGCAGAAGAGAGGATACTGGTTAAGGTAGCCACTGGTGTATCCCCTGTTGTCCAGGTACCATCTATGCTATGCCAGACAGTGAGAGAGCCGAATAGGGCTTGGGCTATGCTTGAGGTTATCGGTGTAACCCCATTTGAGGTGAGGGTCAGGGTCAGGGTGGAGAAGGTGATAGTGCCAGCAGATAAGGTATTGTTGTTCCTCACCTTTATCATCAGAATATCCTCCTGCTCGTCCTCAGTCATTTTAGCAGGCACAGGGGCTGAATCTGTCACGGTTACAGTAGCATTCGTTCCTATACACTTGACTGGTCCGCAGTAAACTGGCAGGTTTGAGGCTGTACCCAAGATTATGCCTGAAGGTGTATCCCTGACCAATACATCTGTGACCGTAGCATAAAAGGTATCTGGAGATTGAACACTGGCATCAGGCTGTAGTTCTACCACAAAGAAATAGGTGTTTGTAGATGATGGGCCTATCCTTGTCAGGTTTGAGTTATCTAAGGATATAATCTGGATTTGGGCGGCTGATGGGCTGGTTGTGCCGACTCTGATACCTCCTGCATAGATATATAGTTTTGAAAAGAGGTTGCCTGGATTCAGATTAAACCCAACTGTAACACTGCCAAGGGTGATTGTCCCTCCAGCAGTATTGCCAACATCTATCCTGATGAGGTCATCCTCAGTGCCATCTATGATGGTTAAAGCACTTGTGTCTATTGCAAAAATATTAGGAGGAGCTGCCACTGCCCTGATTAGACCTGTGGTCACTGTATCCTGTGCTGGCAAGGGTGAAAGGAGGATGTCGTCTTTCATATCCACTATTCTCAGGGTGTCAGGGTCTATTGCCGCGGTGAAGGTCGTTGTGCCATAGCTTGAGGCATCAGATTTCATCTTTATGGCTAAGAAGTAGTAGGTGTATGTTCCACCTGTGGTTGTGCCAAGGTCGCTACCCATATTCAAGGTTAACTTTCCATCTGTAAGGCTCAGGTCAGCATTGGTGCAAGAACCAACAATCGTGGTATCAGCAATAGTATAGAGACCATCACCATTATCCTTGATAAGATAGACTGTCTCAAAGAAAGCCTTAGCATCTTGAGTTGACATCAGGGTTGTTGTATCTGAAGCGGTAAAGGTGATGGTAGCCTGGTTCAGCTCTATAGCCCCTGCCCCTATCGTGCCAGTATGCGTTATTTTTATCCTGAGGAGACAGGCTATCTCGGAATTGCCGATGGTATCAGGGGCTGTGCTTATTGCTGTTGCCTCTGGTGTCTTGGGGATGGGTCTTGCCTGAACGATAGGAGAAAAGACACCGTATTCATGAGGGAATGTAACCTTTGTCTCATTATCCCTGAGGCAAACATCCGTTTGTGGGTTTATCTGGGAATTAAATGTCCGTGAGCCTTGACCTGAGGCTGTGCCAGTTGTCTTTACCACAAAGAAGTAGTATCTTGTTGTCTGGGAGGCAATAATAGCACTTCCATCAAGCCCAATCGTTATTGTGCCCTGGTCGCTCAGGGTTATCTCTGAGCCTGTCTTTGTTCCACAAACAGGGTCTGTATCATCCCAATTACCGTCTATACTCCTATAGACCAGAAGCTGGCTGAATATAGCCTGAGCCTGTGTAAGGGAGTATGTTCCTTCAGAGGCTGGTGTCAGCTTTACCGTCAGAGAGGCAAACTCTA
Organism: bacterium; assembly: GCA_043798435.1. Classification (GTDB taxonomy): domain Bacteria; phylum UBA9089; class UBA9088; order UBA9088; family JAGUXG01; genus JAGUXG01. The sequence continues at coordinate 17,245 of JAZDOR010000020.1, read as the reverse complement.
CATTCTCTCCATCGTAAGCTTCCCTATCTACAGTCACCCTCAGGAACCAGAGCCTTTCTTCATCTATTACATTTGGGCTGCCACTATTGCCTGCCAGGCTGATATAAGCATCTGGAGTGATATTCACTACGGTTGATGAGACCTCATCTGGATCTGTATGGTCCAGGGTAACCATGCCACCTGACTCATTCGTCCAGTAGTTAGAAAGGGCTGCGCTTCCTGCTGATGTGCCATTCTCATCTGCTGTCAAAACAAAGGTTCGCGAGCCAGCCAAGGAGGCATCATCCTTTAACTCCACAACCACAAAGTATGTGGCACTGCCTGAGGGAGAGATTGTGCCATTGCTTATGCCTTCAAAGGTGACTGTGCCAGAGGTCGGAATTATGGACTTAAGCTGCGTATCACTTATGTCAAAGCTCTGGTCTCCGTTTGCGTCCTTATAGAGCCTAATCCAACCAAAAATCTTGTCATAGTCTATCTGATGGCTTACATCGCCATCTGCCGTAATCCTTGTATCAAACCTCTGCCAGGTAATCGTCCCATCTGCCCCTGAATCCTGATTCTCCACCACAATCTTCAGACAATCATCCGAACATCCATCCTTGATAAGATTAGGTGCGGTAGAAGTCACTGTAACTGTAGCATCAGCATACACCGTCCCTGTTATAGCTACCAGCACCAAAATAGCGACAGCTACCAAAATCTTTTTCATCGTATCAGTCATTTCGCACCTTCTTTTTTGGAGTGCGAAAGCTTGCTTTCGCTTTGAATGAGCAGCCTCCTCTAAAAAGCGGTAGCAAGCTACCGCACTCCTAAAATCATCCTTAATAAAATAATGGGGACGGTTCTAATTTTAATTATACTCGACCTTTTTAAGCAACCTTAAAGCGGTAGCAAGCTACCGCACTCCATATTACAACACCTTTGGCAGAATATCCAGTGCCTCCAATATAGATGATAGTTCCCACAGGACCTTGACCTGATAGAGGGTCGGAGACTTTTGGACTCCCAGAGATATAAAAACTCTGAGTGATAATACTGCCATAGATAGTCATAGTGTATGTCCCCCTGGGTAAGCAGGGGACAGTAAAGAATGCAGTGAATGTCCCATCCACACCTGTATTTCCTGAGGTTATAGTCTGCTGTGTGCCAAAATCTACCCTGATTATCTTATTGGTAGTAAGCCCTGTGCAGGGAATACTCACCGGATCACCCACCCTGCCCCTGTTTTGGCCTAAAATAGCATTGGGGAGAATTATGAAAGAAGCTGTAAGCTGTAAGCGTGATAATTGTGGTGCCACCGGGTTGGGTGGAAACAAGAAATGTGGCGCTGAATGTGCCGTTGGCATTGGTCATTGTGGTGGTGATTGTTTGATGTGTGCCGAAGTCAATGGAAACTTGGCCTGAGATTGGAACATAGCCCTCAAAACTTATTACACTTCCAACATAGCCAGAAGAAAGAAAAGGCCATGTAAATCCCAATGGATACTCATAAGCACCCATATCAACTGTGCCGTTTATTATCCTTGGTTTGCCATCTTTGTCTGTTAATGGAATTGCTGGTGCTGTATTTAAACCTGCATCTATGCAAGGCGAGGTTATTTGTAAATGAAAATCCCCTCCTCCAATGAATTTGGGGTCAAGTGAGATATTATTGCCATTACCAGGAAAGCTATTGACCTGGCCTACATTCAGAGGAATAGAGCCTTCATCATAATAGGCATTCAGACTGTTGTTATATAAACAATTATAGTTTGTGGGAGGGTCGCTGGTACCATCATACTCATATATGCCATAATTGCTGTTTCCTGAGATGATATTGTTGGTGATGGATGGGGAGGAATAACTTTGGCAAAAGATTCCACCACCATAAGCAGTAGCAGTATTGCCTGATATTACGCAGTTTGTGATGGTTGGAGAGGAATAAGTATAGCAAAAGATTCCGCCACCATAGTTAGCACTATTTTCTGAGATTACGCAGTTTATAATAAAGGAAGAGGAATACCAGCTGCAGTAGATTCCGCCACCAGAGGTGGAAGCAGTATTTCCTGAGATTATACAATTGATGATAGTTGGGGAGGAACGATAGCAGCGGATTCCGCCACCATAGTCAGTATTCCCATTCCTTATCATAAACCCAGATATTGTCCCGCAGTCGTAAGCATTATCAAAATAAAACCCCCTTCCTGAGTTTTGGCAGTCAATGATGCAGTTATTTGGGCCATTTACAGACCGAACCGTAATCTTTTTCCCGCTCCAAGTCAAGTCTTTATTCCCTGCCCCAATATATGTCCCATCCGCAACCCAGACTGTATCGCCAGTAACAGCCGCACTTATTGCCGCCGCAATAGTCCCATACTGCGATGGCACATAAAGGTCTGCTGCTTTTGCCATCCCTGCCACCAAAACCACCAAAACCAGAATCTTTTTCATAATATTTCTTTTATGGAGTGCATTGACCATGTCAATGCACGCATCGTCACTGACGATGCACTCCATAACAAAACCTTTTTCATCATCTACTTTTTATATTTTATGCTTCTATAATTTTTACTTCTATGTTCAATTTCATAAATCTTTATCTGTTTTTCTCCTCTGTAAACCCAGTAAAGTATTCGATAATTACCAACCCTTATTCTGCATAGTCCCCGTAAGTCATCAGGCAAAGATGTAAGGGGATGGTGAATAATCCTATCGGCATTTTCTGAAAGCCAGTCAATCTTTTGAGCAATTCTTTCCTGAAGAACCCTATCAATCTTTTTGAATGACTCTTCAGCCTGAGAAAGAAAGATTACCTTATACATAGCTCTTTTTTAAGAAATTCCCAGTCTTTACCACCGTTTTTTTCATCCTCTTTTCTTGTTTTCCGCATCTTTTTTATGAAATCAGGACTCTGAGACAATAGCCAATCTTCAAGATCATCTATTGTATCTGCTGTTTCAAAAATACTGATTGGAAAAACAACAATCTTCGGCTTCATTTCTCTCAACATTAAACACCTCCTGTAACATACCCATTCCTTATCATAAACCCAGATATTGTCCCGCAGTCGTAAGCATTATAAAGATAAAACCCCCTTCCTGAATGCTCACAGTCAATGATACAATTTGCAACTCCGTTTACAGACCGAACCGTAATCTTTTTCCCGCTCCAAGTCAAGTCTTTATTCCCTGCCCCAATATATGTCCCATTTTCAACCCAGACTGTTCCTTCATTAGGGCAGACATTTACACCTGCTTGAATAGTAGTGTAACTTCCAACAAAACCTCCTCCTGAGTCATAGACCGTAACCGAACCTGTCCCATAAGCCAAGGAAGAGACCAAAATCCATCCAAAAACCAATTCCTTCTTCATCCTCTAATCAAGCCATAAACCCCTTCTCCTTCAAGATTCTCTCATAATCCTTTCGATATAAGGTGCAATCTATCAATCCCCTAATCTGCTCTTCGTTAACCCTTAATTGTTGTCTTATAAAGTAAGGAAGTTTTCCTCTTAACTCTCCTCGTTTATGAGGAACTTTTGTTCTTGTGATAACCCTATCCTTGTATCTAAACTTTGCTATTGTATCTCTACCCTCTCTAATCTCCATCTCCAACTTTTCAAAAACCTTTAGAATCTCTTTAACGCTCATTGACTCTCTCTTTTACTTTTTGACTGCAAATGCTCCCAAATATTCTGTAGGTCCTGACCCAATCTTTCTTCTTTAAGGTCATAATAGAGGTCAACAATTGAGGCTCGAACATCCTCCATTGCCTCATATTCACTCTCTCCACAACCATAGATATCCAGGTCTGGTGAGTAGGCGATAAACTGATCTCCATCATATTCTAAGGAGACAGGAACAGCCCCCTGCAGATTAAGATTTGAAGAATGAAGGCTGTTTATAAATAACGCCTTCTTCCTCTCTATCTTTCTTATAATTTCTTTTAATTCATCAACCCCTATAACCTCTTTTTCTAAAATAGCCACAATTATCCTCCTTTCAAATTACTGCATCTGATTCTTGCCTTTCAATATAATGAGTATACCAACAAGGAAAATTTTCGTCGCCTTCTAAAAAAATCACCGCCCTCTGTCTGATATATTTTAAGACATTCCTTGAATGATCATAAGCAATGTAATGATCTGAATGGTCAGAGGAGTAGTAATGGGCATTGCATTGAAGTATGGGAAGGAACAAGAAAAACAAGCAGGGAGCAGTTTTAGGGATTAGGGAATAGGGATTAGGGATTAGTCTTGAGAGCAAAGAATGAAGAGTGAAAAGTAAAAAGTGTATGAAGTAGCCGATTAAGATTGAGAAGAGGAGGAAGGAGGGAAGGTAGTAATCCTCTATGTTTGAGATATCATATCTGATTGCAAGAAGGAGATTGGTAATAGCCATCAATAGTAAGAATACCCCAAATCTTGGTCTTTTGACAAGTAAAAAGATGAAGCCAAATAAGCCTGCGGGAATAAACCAGATATTGAATTGACTGGTAAAGAAGTTAAGATGAAGAATGAAGCGGGATTTCAGGCTTGGTATGAATGATCCCATGTTTCCCTGATAGCTCTTTGCCGTTATATGTTCCACAAACCTTGCTGGTGTATCAGGACATCCCCAGTTTAGAGGAGGATGGGTCGAGGCTCTGATGGGAAGGTAAGCGTAGAGAAACAGGGGAAGGAGGAATAATACAATGCAAATTGCAAATTTAGCATTTAGTATTTTGGAATGATTTTTTCCTCTGTGTTCTCTGTGTCCTCTGTGGCTAATATCTCTATGGCTTCTTATCCGTGTCAATCCGTGGCTAAAAAGAAAAAAGAGAGCTCCTGGGACAATGTAGATCGTCTGGAAGTGATGGGTAAAGGAAAGACCAAGAATGAAGGCAAACAAATATAAATAGTTTTGAGTTTTGAGTTTTGAGTTTTGAGTTTCTTGCCATTTCAAAAGGATAAAGATAAGCAAGCTAAAGAAGAAGGCATTGAGGGTGTATTTCTCAGCAATCACTGCCTGCTCCCAGAAGGTAGTCGAAAAAGCAAAAATTAACGAAGCAACCACCGCAGGAACCATTCTTGTAATTGTTAATTGATAATTGCTAATTGATAATTTTAAAATGATGAGATACACCATCATCACCGCCAATGAGGCAAAAAAGGCTGACTGCATATTCATCCTGAAGGCAACATTGCCAATTGGAATAACCGTCATCCAAATCTTGCCAATTAACATATAGAGTGGATAGCCTGGTGGATGGGGAATGCCCAGAACATAGCTTGATGTGATCATATCCCCAGAATCATGCAGACCAACTGTAGGAGTGAGTGTCCACAAATAAATCCCAAAGGATGCAAGAAACACAAACACCGCTCCATAATCTGCAAATCTTTCTCTGGCTATCATATTCATCAAACTTCCTCAACCACAGACGACTTATAAGTCACCCCTTCTATCCTCAAATCTTCAATATATCTAAAATCTTTAACATTGCCTGTATACAAAACGCCTTCTTTGACAATTACTATTCCAGCAATAAGGCTATCTGCAAGTTCCAATCCATGCGATTTGGTATACCTCTCTATCAGCTTTACTGCCTTTGATGACGCCTCTTCGCTACATTGAACAACTTCACCAAAATTGACTTGGATCTCCTTTTTGACTTTACGAATTTCTTCTTTGTTCCGACAGCCAAAAAGAAGCTCCATCATAGTAATAACTGTAATACAACGTTCTTTCTTTGGGATGGAGAATATAAATAGCCGAGCTTCGTCATTTCCATTCAGATAGTCAATTATAATGTCAGTATCTATGATCTTCATTCGCTTTTTCTAAGACCCCATCTCTTTCGTAACTTCTTCACCCACATGACACTATCCTTTGTCTCACTCCTTCCCTTCCATATACCAAAAGCAACGGAATTGAAATCTTCTCTCTCTTCCTTTTTATCAGGGAAAGTGACTATAACTTCAAATCGGCCTTTCGGTACCCTGTCTATAAACCGCACTTTTCCATTATCATATACTGCCCTTGCAATATTTAACATCTTGATTGCTACCTCCTTTTCAACATAATTTTTTAATTCTAGGGACACAAAATTTTGTCCCATAAGCCAAACCCACCACCAAAACTAAAACCTTTCTCATCATATCAGTCATTTCACCCCTTCTTTTTTTGGAGTGCGAAAGCTTGCTTTCGCTTTGAATGATCAGCAAACCCCAAAAGCAACCCAAGCTACCGCACTCCACATTACAACACCTTTGGCAGGTGTTCATATTGAGCCATCTAACACAATAATAGGGAATAATAGGGGACAGTTACCGTTTTCAAAAAAACCACCAACCCCAAAGCCTTCTTCATCATTTTTCAAAGCAACAACCATTCATCTGGTTTAATCCCTGCATATTTTATAATCTTTCGGATAAGCTTTATATCAATATCACCCCGATGAGGATTTGGAATTATTAATCTTACTCCTTTTTTCTCCATCCAGCTATGCTTTTCTCCTGGATAAGGTCCGCTGAATCCTGCCTTTTTCAGTTTTCTTATCAGCTCTTCTCTGGAATATGGCAACAGTTTAGCCATAAACTAACTCTGATTTTATACTTACATCAGCCTCTTTGCCTATAGCCAAAACACAATCATTCACTACCGGAAGCATCTCACCTTTGCTCAAAGCCACAACTACCCATAACTCAATAGCATCAATCAAGCTCTCTCTGGCTTCTTCAAAGGTCTCTTCTTGAGTAAAACAGCCTGGTAAATCTGGTGCTTCAGCTACTATCACATTACTGCTCTCACCTAACTCATATGTTGCATTCTTCAAAACTTCTTTCAGATAAGCATGAAAATTAACCAACTTCATAACATACCTCCTGTAGGGACAGTTACCATTTTCCAAACCACCAACCCCAAAATCTTTTTCACCTTTAAATCCGCTTATAGGTAGCCTCCATTCGTCGAGCCACCTTTGTTATTACCACTAATCTTTTTCTATCGTCAACCTCATATATTACTCTATATTTCCCAATCCTGATGCGATATATATCGTCCTTTAACTTTACCGCTCCTACCGGACGAGGCTCATTTTCCAACTGCAAAATCTTTTTTGCCACTCTATTACGCTCCTCTCTTGGTAATTTGAGAATCTGTTTCTCGACACGGCAAGCGACAGTTTCAACTTTGTAAGTCAAACTCTTCTTCATATTCTACCATAAACTCTCTGAAAGGTCTCCCTTCACCCATCCGGTACTCCTCCATAACATTGTAATGATCCTGAATATCTTTTAGGTCTTCAACCTGCTGGAGTAAGGATTCATAGCGAGAAAGAGGCACTATGACAATCTCCTCTTCCATTGACCTCCCTAACATCATCTTCACTCCCCTTGATGAATTACTGACTGTAGTTACTATTGACATATTCTCACCTCCTTAAATAGGAACAATTACATTTTCCAAACCACCAACCCCAAAGCCTTCTTCATTATATAAGTCATCTCGCCCCTTCTTTTTTTGGAGTGCGAAAGCTTGCTTTCTTTTTTGGAGTGCGAAAGCTTGCTTTCGCTTTGTTTGAATGAGCAGCCTCCTCTAAAAAGCGGTAGCAAGCTACCGCACTCCTAAAAATCATCCTTAACATTTACCTTGTCAAACTTAAAACTACTCACTGTCCTAAAAAATGAACTATCTGCATATAGCTTAAACCATTTAGCAGAACACCATTCATATTGGTCTGCACATGAAACCAATCCGTGCCGCACAGGATTGTTGTGCACATAGTTTAGTCGAGCAAAATAGCTTTTCTCGTAAGTTATCTGTGTCTCCCAATATTGAAATCAGACCTTCCGCTCTGGAGTTTTTTCAATTGCATTTATTTGACGAGCCGTAACTGAATAGGGAATAATAGGGGACAGTTACCATTTTCAAAAAACCACCAACCCCAAAATCTTCTTCATCTTATCACTCATCCGCATTTAATACACATTTTAACTCTTGGCGAACTTTGTGTAATTCTTTGCGGTAAAGAATTTAACCACAAAGTGCTATGAAGGAAACCGCAAAGTACACAAAGTTTACCCTGGAATCTTTGCCTCTATCCTTTCCAATATCTTTGTCTGGTTGAGCAACATCTCAGCTAATGCCCTGAATCCTTCTTTCTGACCCTGAGCAATCTCCTTCTGCCCCTCCTCCAAAACCTTCTGCCCCTCCAAAAGGGCTTTTTCCAATTTATGATTACCCTTCCAGACATAGGTGCAAAGGATTCCCAACAAACCAACAGACAATCCCAATAAGCCCAAACTTATACTTACTGCTATCATAATCTCACCTCCTTTATTTTATAAGTATATCCTCATTTTCTAATCTTGACAAGTTAAATAGAGGCAGTAACAATGCTGTTCAGAATGACTTTTACTTACCCCTTGTGCTAATTCAAAACACAAGGCTCTTAATTTCAAGCAAAGGGCGATTAAAGAGTTTATTGATATAGATGCCCATTGTATAGGCATATAGCTTTCTGACTACTCTTGATATTAAACCAGGGAACATTTTGGCTCTGTTCTTTGAAATAGTAAGTTGATATTCCAACAATGATCCACTAAATCCCATACCAGCTTCACATCGTTAATGGTTAGCAGGGGCTATTGAAAATGATAAAGGAACTCCTTTGTCTGATGTTGTAAGATCATCTTGAACCCATATACCTTCTCCTTTTTGCTTTCACATACACCAAAAGCAGCTTCTCCGCAAATCGAGCGACATCTTCCTGCTCTAACATAGTGGCAGACAGGCAAAGGCACACTATCAACTATTTGGATAAAAGGGGACGGTTCATTTTCAGCCTTTTCCCTATGATTTTTTTGATAACCACAAAGTCCACGAAGTAAATTCACAAAGTTCGTAACCGCTCAGGTAGCGTAAGAAAAGGTGAGGGGATAAGGAGATATAGGGATTAGGGAGATGTGGAGATAATATAAGTATCTCCTTATCCCCCTTCTTACACTCTTTGATGAATAGGCTGAACACTTACCAAAGTTCACAAAGATTTATAATTAATCCTTCATCTTCAATTATTCTTCTCTGTGCTTTGTGCTTTCTTTGAGAACTTTGTGGTTAAAATTGCTCTATCTTTTATTCCGCAAGCTTTCAAACAAAGGTGAACCATCCCGACATTTTCATTTGCGTATTACAGAGATAAATTTTTGTTTGCAAATAAATATTAAAAGTTATTATAATTCTGCCATAAAATAAGGGCTTAAAATTACTAAAAACTATTTCACAACAAGTCTAATGTATATTCTTCTTTTCTTTCTTCTTATTATTCCTTCCTTTGGTTTCAGCAGGGTTGACACTGGGGCCGACTTCCTAAAATTCAGTGCAGGAGGAAGGGTCGCTGCAATTGGTGGGGCATTTGTTGGTCTTGCTGATGATGTCTCCTGCCTCCATTACAACCCAGCCGGGCTTGTCAATATAAAACAAAGGCAGCTTCTTGTGATGGAGTCTGAGGCGATTATGGAGTGTGGTTATGAGTATTTTGGGTATGTCCAGCCTTTAAGAAAGAATGAAGCGATAGGTGGAGCTATACTCTACTTCCATGCCCCAAGGATGGACAGGTTGGATGATTATGGAAATGTGGTTGGAGAGTTTGAATACTACGACCTTTCAGCAAGCCTATCTTATGGAAGGAGAATAAAAAGGGACCTATCCCTTGGTGGAACGATAAAGCTCATCCGCAGAATGATCAGCCCCAATAATGGTGTTACAGGTGCTATTGACCTTGGCCTGCTTTATCAGGCAAAGAAGGATTTTAGGCTTGGAGCAAGCCTTCAGCACTTTGGTCCAAAGGTATGGGGGGATAGATTACCTCAGCTTATTCAGGGAGGTGCTTCCTACAAGATACAAGACCTGATACTAACAGGTGCCATAAGCCATCATTTCATTGCTGGCTCTGACCCAGAGTTCAGGGTAGGTGCAGAATACTGGTATTGGGAAGGTCTGGCTCTGCGGGCTGGCTATTACTGGCTGGAGGGTGACCTTAAGGGAGCAACAATGGGTGCTGGCGTAAAGATAAAGGATTACCTTCAGATAGACTTCTCCCAGGTTCCAGGAGGCTTGGACCGTCCACTCCAGGGCTCAGTGCTGATAAGGTTTTAGGGGGATAAGGAAATCATAACACTTTAGCCAACTGAAGAAAAACTTTGGTAATCGGTAATCATAGAAAAAAGGTAATCGGTAATCAGTGATCAGGTAATCGGTAAGAGAAACAATTACCGATTACCTTTTCCTATATTACCCGATTACTGATTACCCGATAACCTGATTACCATTTTCCTTGCACTTCTTAGGTAAATAGTTACAAGAAATCATTATGCGAACATACGCCATTTTCAAAAAGGAGTTCTCCTCATACTTTTCCTCGCCGCTTGCTTATATTCTTGCCTTTTCCTTCCTTATGGTATCAGGCTACCTTTTTATCAAGCCATTCTTCCTTCTAAACTCTGCTTCTATGAGGCAGTTCTTTGAGCTTCTGCCCTGGATATATCTATTCTTCCTTCCGGCTATTACCATGAGGCTCTGGTCAGAGGAAAAGAAACTTGGCACGATTGAATTGCTCTTTACATATCCTGTTGAAAATTATGAGATAGTCCTGGGAAAGTTCCTGGCTTCATTGGCTTTCCTTTTGCTTCTTCTCTTTTTAACCTTCCCTATCCCGCTGGTTATTGCTATTCTTGGCTGCCCTGACCCAGGTGCTATAATCGGCGGTTATGCAGGCTCTATTTTATTGGGAGCATCCTTTCTGGCCATAGGTCTCTTCTGTTCATTATTATCCTCTAATCAAATTATCTCCTTTATTCTGACTGTCTTTCTTTGCTTTCTCCTCTTAATAATCGGTGAGGAATTTGTTGCCACAGGCACCCCACAAATACTTGTTGGCTTCTTTAGATTCATCAGCTTAGGTTCACACTTTGATTCTATAGCCCGTGGTGTTCTGGATTCACGGGATATTATTTTCTACTCTTCTGTAATTTACTTTTATCTATATCTCAATATAATGAAGTGTGAGGATATCACCCGTAGAAGGGTTGAAACCTTTCTCCTTCCTATCATCACCTTCGGTATACTTCTGGCTATAAACTGTCTCTCTTTATTCTGGTTTCTCAGGATAGACCTTACAGATGCCAGGCTATATAGCCTCTCCTCCTCAACAAAGAGAATATTAAAAAACATAGACGAACCGATAACTATCGCTTGCTATTTCTCTAAAACCCTTCCACCAGACATATCTAACATAAAAAGGGATGTGAAGGATATCCTTGATGAATACAAGGTTTTCGGCTCTAAAAGACTGAGATATAGTTTTGCTGACCCGGAGACTGAAGGCGAGGAGAGCTTGAAGCTGCTTGGAATCCCAAGGGTTTCTGTCTCTGTGATTGAGAAGGACAAGCTATCTAATCAGAATCTGTATCTGGGAATCTCCATTTTATATCAAAATAAGAGGGAGATAATTCCTGTCATCAAGGATACTGGCTCCTTAGAGTATGAGCTCACCTCAAAGATTTTAAGACTTCTTTCAAAGCGACCAACCCTTGTTGGGTTTCTGACAGATGATGAAAAGATTTTGGAGGAGTTCCGCCAGATAGGCTATCTCCTCAGCAAGGATTATCTGCTATCTTTGGTCTCTACGACTACATTAAACAATGTTGATACGCTGATAGCTACGGAGATAGGAGAACCCTCTGCAGAAGGAATCAAGTCCTTTGTTGAAGAAGGAAAAGGCCTGCTTCTTTTGGTAGATAAGATGGCTGTGGCAGATAATGGTCTCTCAGCTGAACCACAAGAAACAGGTTTAGAAGGGCTTCTGGCAGGTTGGGGTGCCCGGATAGAGCCAGCACTTACACTTGATCCTTCTTGTGCTAATGCCTCATTCCAGTCAGGCCAAAACCTTTTTAGCCTTCCCTATCCATTCTTTCCAAAGGTGAGTGAAACAGGCTTAAATAAAGCCCATCCTATTGTTCGTGGGATAGAATCCTTAGTTTTGCCGTATTCTTCACCCATCAAACTTTCTGGAAATGGAATTCCTCTTATCTCCTCATCCCCATCCTCCTTCTTAGAAAGGGGTGCAGTAAGCCTTTCCCCACAGCAACCCTTCTCTATGGAAGAAAAGGGAGACCATAATCTTGCTTGCGTCCTGACCCCAGGTAAAGGAAAGGTTATCTTAGTAGCTGGCTCTTCCTTTGCCAAAGACAATTTTCTCTCTTATGCCAGAGACAATGCTATCTTCTTTCTGAATGCTGTAGAATGGCTCTCCAATTCTTCAGATCTGATAGAGATCAGGTCCAAGGGAAAGACAGAGAGACCCTTAAAGCCAATCAGCGAGGGAAAGAAAGGGGTGGTAAAGGGAATAGTTATATTTGGGATGCCCATTCTCATCTCCATATTTTCCATAGGCAGAAGCCTTGCCAGGAGAAGGGAAATTCATTGCAAAATGTAAAATTAGCAATTAGCATTTTACAATGATAATTTTGCATTGATAATTTTACATTGAATTTTCGGTGTCTCCGTGGTGAATAGTTATAGTATGCAAAGAGTCAAGATTAGCCTCTCTCTCCTTATCTTTCTGGGAATAGCCCTCCTTTTCTCCTTTCTTATGAAGAAAGAAACACCCCCTAACTTATTCCCTGACCTATCTTCTGCAACAAGGATTGAAATAGAAGAAGGGGCTATCCTTCAGAAGGTAGATAGAGAATGGATGGTTATTTTGGGAGAGAAAGATCTTGCCCCGGCAGACAAAGAAAAGGTGGAGGTCTTTTTATTCAGATTGACAAAGACAAAAGAAGACGCTCTTATTAGCGAGAAAAAGGAGAAGCACTCTACCTTTGGGGTAGATACGGGAATGCAAGTAAAGATATACAAGAAAACGAAGGTTTTGGCAGACTTTATTGTCGGGAATATGTGTGCTGATTTTACCAGTATATATCTTAGAAAAACGAATAGCAACAAGGTCTTTCTATCAAAGAATTTCCCTTATATTATGAAAAACCCCAACTATTGGCTGAAAGTGATAGAGTAAGAGATTTGGTAATCGCTGCGGTAGTGTAAGAAAAGGGGATGTGGAGATAAAGGGGATATGGAGATATATTCATTGCAAATTGTAAATTTAGCATTTAACATTTCAAATTTGAAATTTGCATTTTGCTTTTGTTAGATTTGTAATGATTTATCCCCCTATCTCTCATATCTCCTTATCCCCCTTCTTACACTCTTGATATATAGCCTGAACGGTTACGAGATTTGAGTCAGCAAAAAACTGATACGGAAAATAACTTCTTTACAAATTACTCCAAAGTTAGATATAATTTCGCTTATGAAAGAGTATCTTTGGGTGGCGTTTTTTCTTCTGGTGGGGATTGCCTTTTGTCTGGGAGGTTTTATTTTCAACTGGTTTATCAGAAGCAATAAGCCTTCGGAGAGCAAGCTCTCTACTTATGAGTGCGGAGAGAAACCTGTTGGTTCTGCCTGGATTCAGTATGATGTGAAGTATTATCTTTATGGACTCCTCTTTCTAATATTTGATGTGGAGATAGTCTTCATTATTCCCTGGGCAACCATATTTAAGGATTCTGCTGTGCCCATGGCTCTCTTCTTTGAAATGATGATATTTATCGTCATCCTTCTGACAGGTCTGATCTATGCGGCAAAGAAAGGAGCCTTACGGTGGAGATGAAACGGGGAGTAACCTTTTTAAGAATAAGGCTCTTTAGGTGTTTTTGAGATACAAATGAAAGAGAGCTTCTTTATCGCAAAAAAAAAGTGATGAGGAGGCTTTATTTTTTTTTGGCTCTTCAGGGTTTTTTGTGGAATCAAATGATTATTTTTGAATAATTCAATACAAAATGTAAAATTAGCATTTTAGCACTTTCAAAATTATTTTTCTTTCGCTGTAATGATACTTTTGGCAATGATTGCACATAGCTCTTCGCACTCTACAATAAAATGAAGTAATCGCTCTGCAAATCATCGCCTGTTTTCTTCTCTGTCTCTCTTTCTATTGATAATTGCTAATTTTGCAATGCTAATTTTGCAATGAAAATATTATCTATTTTCCACACAAAACCCGGTAGAACCTTTTTTTGTAACTATTTACCCATATTGACAGGAAGTGTATAGATGAAATACATCATCTTGGTTGGAGATGGGATGGCTGATGAGCCTATCCCTGAGTTAGGCGGAAAGACACCCCTTGAAGCGGCAAATATTCCAAATATGGATAGACTTGCCAGGGAAGGTTCTGGAGGGCTGGTCAAGACTGTTCCAGATGGGCTTTCTGCTGGCTCTGATGTAGCCATTCTATCTATTCTTGGCTATGACCCAAGGGTATATTATACAGGCAGAGCACCTTTAGAAGCGGCAAGTATGGGGATAAGGCTAAAGGAGAATGAGATGGGTTTCAGATGTAACCTTGTTACGGTAAAGGATGGAAAGATGTCTGACTTTGCCGCAGGCCATATCAAGACAGAGGAAGCAAAAGGAATAATTGAAAGGTTAGATAGGGATCTTGGCAATGACAAGATACGGTTCTACCCAGGCGTAAGCTACCGCCATCTTATGGTTATTGACTCATCCCTCATCCCTCATCCCTCATCCCTCATCCCTCATCCCTCATCCCTCATCCCTCATCCCTCATCCCTCATCCCTCATCACTCATCCCTCATCCCTCATCCCTCATCCCTCATCCCTCATCCCTCATCCCTCACCTGCACACCCCCACATAACATCACCGGACTCCCATACAAAGAATTCCTTCCCAGGGGAGAGGGCTGCGAATTGCTATGTGAAATTATGAATAACTCCTATAACCTATTAAAGGATAGGGAGCAGGGAAATATGGTCTGGTTCTGGGGAGAAGGAAAGGCTGCTCCGCTTCCTATGCTCACTGAGAGATTTGGGATACGAGGTGCAGTCATTTCAGCTATAGACTTAGTCAAGGGTTTAGGTATACTTTCTGGCTTAAAACCCATTGATGTTCCGGGTGCTACAGGTTATTATGATACAGACTATGAGGCAAAGGCAAGGTATGGGCTTTCTTGCCTGAAGGATTATGATTTACTCTTTCTCCATGTAGAAGCACCTGATGAAGCTGGACACAATAAGGATTTGAAGGAGAAGATTCGGGCTATTGAGAATTTTGATGAAAAGGTTGTGGGCAGAATTTTAGATGGATTATCAGGAGATTTCAGAATCCTCATCCTTTCGGACCACCCTACGCCTATTTCTTCTGGAAAACATAGCTCTGATCCCACACCCTTTGCTATGTATGGAAAAGGGGTCCAACCAGACTCTATCCAAAGCTTCTCTGAAGGAGAGGCAAAGAAAGGCACATTTATAAATGAAGGGTTCAAATTGATAGAGAGACTGATATGTTGATTATAGTATTTTACATAAATAATCACACAAAGACACAAAGCCTCAAAGAATTTTAATGGAGAATAAAATAAACCTTTGTGTTCTTTGTGGCTCTGTGTGAGAATGTATTTTTTGTGGCTTGGTGTGAGAAAATTTGTGCGAAGATTTATGGAATTAACTATAAAAAGAGGTCGTTTAGGATGAATGAGATTAAGGAAAGTAGGCTGGAAGGTCAGATAAAAAGCGGAAGTCGATGGGGAGACTATGAGAAGGTAAAAAAGATAGCAGATATGCTCTTAAAGTGGGAAAATCCAGATAATCGCTTTAGGCCAAGAGATATTAATGAATGCGAGGTAGATCCTGGAAGGCGAAAAGAAAATATAGGAGACCGCTATTATACCGATCATGGGTCAGAGCATAGCAGGCGCATCATAGAATATCTGGACAGATTGACTGAAGGAACAAAACTTGGAGATGAAGAGGTTTTCTTGCTTCTTTGTGGGGCCTGGTTGCACGATATTGGAATGTTTGTTGGAATAGAAAAAGGGGAGTCTTATGATGAAACCCGAAAGCGTCATCATCTAAGGAGTGCTGAATGGGTAAAGAAATTAACTAAGCCAGAAGAGTTCCAAAGGATTAAAGGATGGGAAAGGCTTATTGAAGAGAGACAGCTTCCCCTTCCCTTTGATGTTAGCAATGAACTTGTCCATATAAAGGATCTGTGTAAGGGGCATAGGGGAAGGAAGCATTTTGAAAGCCTTCAGAAGGAGAAAATAATGACTGGAGGAGTGAAAATCCGTATTCGCCTGCTTGTTGCCTTCTTACGGATAGCTGATGAGTGCGATATAGACAAAAGGCGCTCTCCATTGTTGATCTATACCCTTTATAAAGGTAGGATCCCTTTTACTGAATATAGCTTTTGGGAGAAGAACCTGTGCGTTGAAAGTATAGTGCCAAACCCCGAAATAGGTGTCGCGAGCATTATAATAAATCTCCATTTTTGGGAAGACCGACCGAATTTTCAACTTACTCCTATGGAAAAAAACAAGGCATCAATTGTCAGGGAGATAGAGAATAAATTAAAGGAAGAATTATCAATCGTAGCCAGCGATTTTATAGAACATAAAATCAATATCGCGTGTGTCCATTTTAAAGACTATAATTTCCCTGATAAAGATTTAGTGGAAGAGCTTAAGGTAGAAAAGGAAAAAGATATTTTCCAACTATCAAAAAACCTTTATAGGAATAAAGACTTAGTGGAAGAGCTTAAGGTAGAAAAGGAAGTGTTTGATGGACTTTCCAATTTTGAAGAGATAGAAAAACAGATAGAAGCAGACAAAAGTAGAAAAGAGATGATTGTGGCAGATGAAAACAGGAGAATAGCCTGTGCTCAGATGTTCTATGATGGTAATATGCCTAGGTGGTTGGAGATTATGTTGGGTCTGGATGGAAAGCGTCTTCAACTACAAGAGACCCTTAGTTTAGCAGAAAGATTTGGCAAAGAGGCAAAAGAGAGCTTTAAGTCTTCTTTTATAATTATAACAGGAGAGGCAGGGACCGGAAAGACAACATCATACTTATTGCGAAATAAGATATTCAACTAAACCGTATATTTACCCCTTGGTTTTTAATCTTTGAATTTTTAAGTTAAGGCTAAATCAAATTTCATATTTTGTAAAGATGCGATATTCTTAATTACTGAATTATACTTTTTAAGATCATGACGATACTTTTGAGACAATATCTTAAATCTTTTCAGACTTCCAATAACATGTTCAACATAGATACGTTTTTTAGCAAGATTTTTGTTCTCTTTTTTCTCTTTTTTGGTCAGTGTATGACCACGAGTGGCTTTTTTAGGTAAATAAACCTCAA
>JAZDOR010000231.1:0-20432 GCA_043798435.1 bacterium | reverse complement strand
GTTTGGGTTATGGCAATATTAGTCTTTGTTGCAGGTGTTGCTCCAGGATAGGTGAATGATACGCTATATGTTCCCACAAGGATATTATTGAAGATAAAGTAGGAGTTAGAATTTGTAGTTGTGGTAGCACCTGTTTCAATTAAGGTTACTGTGATACTTGCAGTCCTTTGTATCCCTCCTGTAGTTGTTCCATAGTTTATCAGGCAGGTTCCAGCAATATTTCCGAACCTTCGGAAAGACCAGGCAGTAAAGTCAAAGGGTGATAGGCTTCCTGAGCTTGCTCTTATGGTATAGCTTCCTGGTGGTTCATCACCCAAGGTAAGATAGCTTGATGTGGTTCCATTTATGTTGGTTAGGGTTTGGGTGGAAGATAGGCTATAGCCGTCTGCTCCTACTGGAGAAGAGATAACCGCAAAGGACGCAGAGACATTAGGACAGGGGTTATGATAGGCATCTTCTATCTTGACTACAAAAGGCTCAGCTAAAATTGTTGTGCAGGTTGAGGTTTGGTCATTACCACTTACATAGAGAAGAAATGTTGGTGTTCCTGGGGCTATATAGACATTGGTTGCTCCGATAGTACCTAAGAAGCCTGCTTGTATGGTATATGTTCCAATGTAATGTGCGGTAAAGGTATTGGTGGCGAAAGAGCCTCCACCTGAAGCTGTGAATGTAGCAGAGCCTGTAACATTAACATCTTCTGAGCCACACTTGGCATAAGCAGAGTAGCTTTGATCATTCCCAGCAGGTATGGTCGTATCCTTTGGCAGAACAGACAAAGAATCAGCAACATAGACCTTTGACCCCTCTACATTAAATGGGATGAAATTACTCTCCTTATCCATAAGCATTGTCTTTCTATTGCCTGGTTGGTCAAAGTCAAAAACAATCGTAGATGTTCCCCCTTCCTTTCCCTTAAATCTCATTGAACATAGGACCCCTGAACCTGTGGCTGAGCCTGAGAAAAGAATCACGGTATAATCAATATGTCCAGTGGTATTATTGGTTCCCTTAAGAATCCCCTTGTTATCGCCTGGAGGAAATGTGCCGTTATTCAATTCCAGAACCTGAAGGATATTTGGGTCAAAGGACAAATGTACCTCAGCCCCTTTAAGATTCCTGACATCCTCTAATTTAACATCAACATCAAACTCCTGATCCTTGGCGATGAGGTTATATGATGGGACAACCTTCAGGAATGTTGGTGGAAGGAGAATGAATAGGGTTGTGGCAAAGTTGCCTTCGGTATCTTGAGCGGTGATGACTTTGGTGCCTGGGGTTTGGGTATCAGTAATAAATGTGGCTGAGAAGGTACCGAATAGACTTGAGATAGAGACAGAGATAGAGAGGTGGGTGCCGAAGTCAATCGTAATCCCTCTATTCCCAAGGAATGATGAGCCACAGACTGTAATCTCTTTTCCAGCAAGGGCGGATGAAGGTGAAACTGAAATGTTAGAAGGCATCAAATAGAAGGTTGTGGTTGCAAGGTTGCCTGAAGTATCTTGAGCTGTGATGACCTTGGTTCCTGGTGTCTGGGCAGAGACCTTGAAAGTGGCAGAGAAGGTGCCGTTTATGCTTGATTGAGTGGTGGTGATAGAAGGGTGGGTGCCAAAGGAGATGGAAATTACAGTATTTGTTGCTAAAAATGCTCCATCTATAGTAACTATTGAACCAACGGGACCTTGTGAAGGAATAAAAGATGCAATTCCTATCCATGGTCGGTAATTAACCCAATCACTTACTTGGTCTCCCATACCTAATGGATTAGTGATTATATGATAAGGCCCAGAATTTGCTCCCCACCAATTAAGGGTAGCTGAAATAGTGCCAGAGCTTCCATCGTGATAAACACCAAAACCTTTGGTCAAATCCCCATTTTTGTTTCCTGTTAAGCTATTGTAATGAATGGATGGAAAAGAATTGAAGCAAGAATATATCCCGTATCCTTGACCATAGCTGCCACCACCACCACCAATACTATTAGCAATGGTGTTATTATTGATAATAATATTGCTTAATGAATCTAAACATATACCGATACCATTTCCACCTATAGAAAAACTATTGCCTCCTACACTATTGTAAACACTATTTTCTTTTACAACAATATTAGCTGAATTATAAAGATACACTCCTGATCCAATAGCTCCATCTTGATCCCAACTATACTGAGCACATCTTCCTGCTTTTGTATTGTCTATAGTATTTTGTGTTATAGTAACATCCATCGAAGAAGAAAGATATATTCCAACTCCCATTCCTCCGCGACCAGAAAGCCAGTCATAACTGGTTCCACCCATACCCCCATCCGTATTATTTATCGCATTAGATGATATGTCAGTATCTGCCGATGAAGAAATGTAGATTCCAACCCCAATGCCACCGTTACCAACATAATATATACCGCTTCCGCCGCCTCCTCCTCTGTTATTATAAAATTTGTTTTGAAATATTGTAGTATTGGTAGAAGAACAAAGATAAACTCCTGCACCCATACCTCCACTGCCATTGCTACCACCACCACCTCCAGAATTATCAGAAATAATATTGTTTTTAATAATATTATCATTGGAGAAAAAAAGGCAGATTCCAGACCCAATTTTTCCTTCTTGACCTGATGTTCCATCGTTTCCCTTATTATCGTGAATGTAGTTATGGGTAATTGTAATCCTTGCCACATTCTCCAGATAAACCGCCTGCTTTGCATAGCCAATATCACAATAGCTAATTTGACTTACATTAGCTCCATTACCAGAAAGCTTAATTCCTTTCCAGTGACCAGTAGTATGAGTAGCTTGGTTGGATGTAAAGGTAATTGTGCCAATAGAGGTGCCAACTGCATTTAGTGTGCCGTAACAAATTAAGGATGTCTCTGTGGCAAACATTACAGTTACCCCTGATTGAATGGTCAAGACCACGCCATTAGTCACAGTTACGGTATCTGTAACAATATAAGGGCTACTTGCCTGAGTCCAGATTGTGTTGCCACTGATTGTTCCAGAAACATAGGTCTCAGCCCAAAGTTCCTTGCCCATCATAAACCCTAAAATCCCTAAACACATCACAAATACTTTCTTCATGCTACACCTCCTAAATTTTAGACAAAAAAAGAGCAGGCTATTTTTAACCTGCGTCTGTTAGTTCTATATAAAGATTGTTTGCGAAAGTTACTCTCTCTCTCTCTCTCTCTGATTCTGCCTCTCCGCAACTTCTTCGATGAAATTCAATATTTTTATCATGACTATCATTTTACAAAGTCCATTTTTTATTTGTCAAGCATTTTTTGCAAACCGATCAGATTATTATGTGCTTGAACATTTATTGGGTCAATGGCAATTATCTTTTTGCATTCTTCTATAGCCCCATCTATCTTTCCTGTTTCGTAATAGAGCCTGCATAGATCAGTATGAAGACTCAAGAGTCTCTCTTTATTGTTTGGAGAAGTCAGCATCAAAGCCAGTTTAAGGTCTATAGCAGCCTCATTGTATAGCTGGCTCGAGAGATAGAGTTTTGCCCAATCGTAGCACTGAGCTACCCACGCCTCTTTATCTATTGAACTTTCTTCTGATAAGGATAGCCAGACCATATATTCGCCATCTTTTAGCCTTTTCCATCCCTTTTTGGTTTGAAGCCAAGACCTTTTGAAGGTATAGGTTTCATCAACCAAGATATTGATCTTGCCGCCAAGTGGTTTTATGGTGATTGTATTTATCCCTTTCTTCAAAATACCATGACCAATCCTTGTTTGATAGCCAGCAATTAAACCTGTTCCAGAGTCTATTGTTGCAGGAATTGTCACCTTGTCGTTGATATTGATAGCTAATTCTGCCCTTTCTTCTGAAAAATACATAAAAGAAAGGATTGCCTCTCTGAAGTTTATAATATCTTCTTTAATTGCTATCTCTTTCTTTATTATATTCTCGGGGTTTTGCAAGACAAAACTTTTCTTTCCAGGCCAATAACTGGTATTGTCTTTGATAGTAACCTTACCATTCCTCTCAATATGTATCCCTTCAGGATGAATTATAGGATAGAATCTTCCTTTAAGGCTTTGCGAATAACTGAGCGAGAGGGAAAGGAATAGCAGAGAAATTGATAAAAGAATGGTGCCAAACCTCTTTTTTCTGAGCTTTTCATACCACCAATATATGGCAAAAGAAGCAAAGACAATCAATAAAGGTAAAATTGAGATTCTGTATCTTGCTGTAATAAAGATGAGAACAATTGCTATCATAAAAGAAAAGACAGCGAGTTGTAGCAAGAGGCATCTTTGCTTTCTGAGAGAAAGAAGAATTCCAAGGAGGGCAAGTGGACTGAGTATGACAAATCCAAGGATCAATGGAAACTTGAAGAGAAAGGAATAGCCCTTTTGAAAGGTATAACTGATATTATTCTCAATCTCTCCTCTATCCCAAAAGAGAAGGAACTTATTAAATAAAAGCCCGAAAAATTGCCCTGGATATTCTTTGGCAAACCTCAATACCTCTTCTGTATATGCTTTATCCCCTTTTTCTATCGCTTTTCTGCTCATCTCATTTGAATACTCAGGTGGAGGATAGGCAAACCATCCCTCGGCATAAGGATTATTTCCAATCCAGAGGCTTACTGGTCCATTGGTTGAGATAAGAACAAACCTGCCAGAGGTAAGGTAGTTTCTGATTGTTGCAGGGGAGATGATGAGAGCGATGACCAGACAGAGGAAAGCAAATTTTTTTAGAGGGATGAGGGAGAAGGGATGAGGGATGAGTAGCCAGATAAGAATGAGTGGAACAAAGAGTAGAATGTTTGCACGAGCTAAGGCAGAAAGACCGATGGCAATCCCAGAGAGTGCTATATTTTTGTATGAAGGGTTATCTTCTGTTCTGAGCAGGAGGAAGATAGATAGAGTGTTTAGAAATGTAACTAAAGACTCCATAAGCAGGACACCCTCATGGATATAGAACATTCCGTAGAAGATAGAGATAGAGATAGAGATGAGGGCAACTGCTTTATTAAAAACCTTCTTAGCAATAAGGTAGATTAGAAAGGATGTAGCAACTCCAAGGAGCATCTGAATTAGCCTGGCGATATATGGGTCTATCCCGAATATCTTATAGACTAAGGCAAGGAAGTAGGAATATAGGGGTCCATAGTAATAAGGCTCTTTGCCAAAGGTGCCAGAGAGTATCTGCTTGGCATAGTTATGGTAGGTGAGCATATCTGTGCCATCAGGAGGCAGGTAGAAACTCGGGTCATTTACCTTTAGATGGGCAAGATAGATTAGCCTTAGAATTAAAGCCAAAACCAAAAGCCCTGCAACAATAAAAGCCTCTTTTGTAAAAAAGGATGGTAGACTAAACTTTTTCTCTTTAGTGGCTCGTTTCTTCTTCACGCCCCAATTATACCACAATACCTGCCAAAAATCACATTAAAAATTTTATTGATATAGTCCCATAAGTATGTATACTATAAATGTAACTTATAATAATGGGGGTGAAGTGTGTTAAATAAAATGATAAAGGTTAAAGCTCATCTTGTTCTTCCTAAAGTTCTTCTGAAAACGGTAGATAGGGTGGCTGGGAAAAGGAAGCGAAGCTATTTTATAGCAGAGGCAACTGCGGAGAAGTTAGAAAGAGAGAATTTTATAAATGCCCTTGAGCAAACGAGCGGTGCTTGGTCAGACGAGAAACACCCTGATCTAAAAACCAAAGAGGATGTTGATAGTTATCTTGAAAAAATCAGAACTTCGTATATGAGAAATTATGAGCAAGTTTCTCATTGATTCAGATGTGATTATCTGGCACTTGAGGGGTCAGGCCAAAACAAAAGAGCTTCTGACAAATCTGCAAAGGGCTGGTGTCCCTGCTTGCTCTTCTTTTTCTATCCTTGAGGTTCAGATTGGAGTTAAAGAGGGTGAAGAAGAGAAGACCACTTTATTTCTCAATTCCCTAAAGATTTACGAAGTGGATAGAGATATAGCCAATGAAGCAGCCAGATATGTCCGAGAGTATAAAAAGAAAGGTATAACATTAAGTCTACCAGATGCAGTCATTGCGGCTACCTGTGTAATATACGAGCTGATTTTGGTTACTTACAATCCCAAGCATTACTTTATACCTGATTTAAGGCTATATCCCTGGTGAATATCTCTAAACTGCGGAGATATACAAAAAAGAGACAAACAAGACCAGCAGCCCACCAAGATAATCTATCTTCCCAAAAGGCTCTATATTTATTGGCTCATCCTTTGGAAACCACTTTCTCTTCACACCCCCAATTATATCGCGGAAAGTCTGTCTTTGTCAATACTTGGCAGATAAGAAGCAACAATTCTAAAATAATCACACAAAGGCACGGAGCACACAAAGAATAAGGAATGAAATAAGAATTAAAATAAAACTTTGTGCCTTTCTTTGTGTCTTGGTGGCTTTGTGTGAGAAAATAAAGATCCAGAGTAAGAAAATTTGTGTAGGGATTTATGTAACTAACTATAACCACAGAGACTTTGGAGACTTTGGAGAAATAAAATATAAGAGATAACTACGAAAGGCACGAAAGACGCGAAAAATTCTGATTCATTTTTGTGTATTTTCGTAACTGTTCAGGCTATACATCAAGAGTGTAAGAAGGGGGATAAGGAGATATAGGAGATATGGAGATTATTCATTTTTAATTTTTGATTCAAAATTTTATCTCCCTATCCCCTTTTCTTACACTACCTGAACACTTGCGTATTTTCGCGTATTTCGTAGTTAAATTTTTGTGTGATTTTTTTCTTTCGGGATTTCTCCCTTTCGAACTTTCGTGTTTCTCCTTCTCTGTGACCTCGGTCTTCTCTGTGGCAAGATTTATTTCTCTTCTTTAATAATCTCAGAGAGGTCTGCACCTTGTCTCATCTTTGCCCTCATTGCTTCGTCTATGATGATACTTTCAATAAAGAATCTCTCGCCCTGGACATCACATCCAACTACCCCTTGAAGCGTAGATATAAAACCAGAGAACTCATAAAGTCCATCAACTGCTGATGAGAAGGATGCTTGAATGACTATCAACCTTTCAAGGGATTCCTTAAAAATAATCTCCAAATCCTGTGCATCTGGCTCTTCTAATAGCTCAATGACATCAGCCGAGAGAGAGACAGCCATCCTAAAGGCGTCTTTAGTGGTAAAAGAAGGAGAGATCTGGATTTGAAGAAACTGGGGGGACTTAAACAAGAAAGATGGAGCAATTACAGCTATTTTTCTCTCTGCAGAAATCTCAGAAAGGATAGAATAGGAGAGGGATTTTCTTGGATACGATTTTCCTGTGAGGACAATTAGACCCTCTGAATGCTCAAAAAGGCTTTTGATTTGCAAGACCTCTATTTCTTCTAAACCATAATCAGATAGCTTTCTTGCCTGCTCATCTGCCCTTTTGATAAGCCTGATAAGAAGCGTTTCGCCAAATAAAACAGGTCCTACCGAGACTTCAAGCCTTAAACCGGGAAACTGGAAAATCTCAAAAGTGCCTTGCTGATATGTTCTTATCTGGGGGTCAAGCCCACAAATCATCTTTAGCCTGAAGGCAAGCCCGGAATAGATAGAGATAGACTGATCTTCTTGACTAAGAAGAACCCCTTTTGCTCTATATCTTACTCCAATAGTCTCCTCTTTTGGCTCAAAATGTAGTTCATTCGCATCTAAAGCCAAAGCCTTTTCTATCTGAAGAAAGAGCTCCATCTCACCGCTTTTATCCTCTTCCTTTGCCTTTGGTATCTCTAAAATTTCCTTCTCAGATGGAGGACCAAAAATAGCATAGATTATCTCAAGAATATTGGACTTTGAACCCAGAGAGATATTGACATTGCACCCAGAGATCTGCTGAATATCCTCAATCACTTTGGCATCCAATGGGTCAGCCATAACCACATTAAGCTCCTTTTCAAACCTCATAATGGGAATGAGATTATGCCGAATGAGCATTTCGTAAGGAAGCAGGGATGCGACCTCTACATTTATCATCTCAGGGGTGAGGGTGACATAAGGGATATTGAGCTGGTGGCTGAGGGCACAATTCAAAGCATCTTCGGTAAGTGCCTTTAGCTCATCAACCAATATTTCGCCAACCTTCTTCTTTCTGCCTATCCTTTTTTGAAGCTCAAGAGCCTTCTGCAGTTGTGTCTCAGTGATAAGATTAAACTCCTTCAGAATCTCACCAATCGGCTTTTTTCCTTCGGTAGCTTCAGGACCTGCCTCTTGTGCAGCAACACCCTCCTCACCGAAGATATATTTATATAGCTTAGCATTCTCAATGGCAAGGGCTATCTGATTGGCAAGCAACATAAAGAAGCCTATCTCATCAGGAGAAAAAGATGGTTTTCCTATCTTATTTATTGCCTCTATGACACCAATTACCTTATCCTTTGCCTTCAAGGGTGCAGCTAAGATAGACTTAGTCACAAAGCCTGATTTATCATCAGCCTTTCCAGAGAAACGGCTATCCTTTGAGACATCTGCGACCAGCAAAGATTCGCCCTTTTCTGCTACCCAGCCAGCGATCCCCTCTCCAATCTTTAACCGTATCTCCTTAATCTCCTTGCCACCTTCAGCTACCTCAAAGACAAGCTCAGAAGTCTCATCATCTACAAGCATTAAGGAGGATGCTTCAGCATTCATCGCTGTCTTTGCCATTTTCATTGAAAGGTTGAGGAGTGTCCTCATCTGATGGGTTGAACCAAGGACAAGCCCTATATCTAAAAGCGTCTTTAGCTCCTTTGTTCTTTTCTCCTCTTCCTTCTTTAAGCGGCAATTTTCAATGACTAATCCAGCCTGATCAGCTATGACAAGGAGAAGGTCTATATCTTCCCTGGTAAATGTTCTATTTTCAAACTTATTTATAAGCTCAATCACGCCTACTGTCCTCTCCTTTACCTTCATTGGCACACAGAGGATGTTGTAGGTCTTATAGTCTATCTTATCGGCAAGATTTTTTAAGAACCTCTCGTCCTTGTTCACATCAGGAATAATCAAAGGCTCGCCCTTCTCTGCTACCCAGCCGACAATTCCCTTCCCTATTGGAATCCTCATCTTTTCTAAGAGCTCTTTCTTTTCACCCTTGACTACCTTAAAGAGAAGCTCATTCCCTTCTACCATAAGAAGCGAGCCAGCATCACAGGATATGGCATCTAAGCTTATATCCATAAGCTGTTCAAGGATCTCATCAAGGCTTAAAGGGGAGATGATTAGTTCGCTTATCCGCTTTAAGACACCCAGATTCTTTTCCATAGTTTTTTAGTATAACCCAAAAACCAAATTTTTGCAAACATTTTTGTTGCAAAAGACCCAAGACCTCCATAAAATTTGTATAAGAAAAGGAGATATAGAGATTAAGGAGATACGGGGATAAAATTTTGAATTAAAAATTAAGAATTAAAAATGAATAATCTCCATATCCCCATTATCTCCTTATCTCCTTTCTTACACATTAGAACGGAGGTAGTTTTTTATGGGAAAGGTTATAGGAATTGACTTAGGCACAACAAATTCAGCTATGGCTGTGATTGAGGCAGGAGAGGCAAGAATCATTGCCAATGCAGAAGGTGGAAGGACGACTCCATCCATTATTGGTTTTACCAAAGAAGGAGAGAGGCTTGTCGGGCAATTGGCCAGGAGACAGGCTGTGGTAAACCCGGAGAATACGGTCTATTCTATCAAAAGGTTTATGGGGAGAAAGTTTTCTGAGATTGGTCGTGAAAAGACTGAGGTTCCTTTTAAGGTCATAGAGGCTAAGAATGGGGATGTCTGGGTTAAGGCAGGAGATAAGGAATACTCGCCACCAGAGGTATCGGCTATGATTCTTAAAAAATTAAAGCAGGATGCTGAAGCGTATCTTGGTGAAACTGTAAAAGAGGCTGTTATTACTGTCCCAGCATATTTTAACGATGCCCAGAGGCAAGCAACAAAGGATGCCGGAAAGATTGCTGGCCTGGAGGTCTTGCGGATAATCAACGAACCAACAGCAGCAGCCCTGGCTTATGGTTTAGACAAAAAGGGAAAGAATCTGAAGATTGCTGTCTATGACTTAGGTGGTGGAACATTTGATATATCCATCCTTGAGCTTGGTGAGGGTGTCTTTGAGGTAAAGTCAACCAATGGGGATACACACTTAGGTGGAGATGATTTTGACCAGAAGGTTATTGACTATCTGGCCGATGAGTTCAAAAAGAAGGAGGGCTTAGATATAAGAAAGGATAAGATGGCTCTCCAGAGGCTGAAAGAGGCGGCAGAGCGGGCAAAATGCGAGCTTTCTACAACAACATCTACCGAGATAAACCTTCCCTTCATTACCGCAGATGCCACAGGTCCAAAGCACTTAGTCATAACCTTGACCCGGGCAAAGCTTGAACAACTTGTTGATGACCTCCTGGAAAGGACAAAGCAACCCTGCATTAATGCCTTAAAGGATGCAGGTTTGGAAGCAAAGGAGATTGATGAGGTTGTCCTTGTTGGCGGTCAAATAAGGATGCCCAGGGTTCAGGAGATTGTCAAGGAGCTTTTTGAAAGAGAAGGGAACAAGAGCGTCAATCCTGATGAGGTTGTGGCTGTTGGTGCGGCAATTCAAGCCGGAGTTCTGAAGGGTGAGGTAAAGGATGTCCTGCTTTTGGATGTGACACCATTATCCCTTGGCATTGAGACCCTGGGCAATATCTTTACCAAGCTGATAGAGAGAAATACTACTATTCCCACCAAGAAATCCCAAATATTCTCCACAGCAGATGATAATCAGAGTGCAGTCACTATTCATATCCTTCAAGGAGAAAGGGCTTATGCTACAGACCCGGCCATGAAGAGCCTGGGCAGGTTTGACTTAGTTGGCATCCCTCCAGCCCCAAGGGGAATGCCCCAGATAGAGGTTACATTTGATATAGACGCTAATGGTATTATCCATGTCGGAGCTAAGGATAAAGGCACAGGAAAGGAGCAGTCAATGAGAATCCAGCCTTCCTCAGGGCTTTCCAAAGATGAGGTGGAGAGAATGGTAAAAGAGGCAGAGGCTCACAGCGAAGAGGATAAAAAGAGGATGGAGCTGACAGAGACAAGGAATAGGGCAGATACAATGGTCTATGCTACAGAAAAGGCTTTGCGGGAGTATGGGGATAAGGTAGGCGCTGATGAAAAGAAGGCTATAGAGGATGCTATAACAGAGTTAAAGAAGAAAATGGAAGGAGAAGACAAAGAGGAGATTGAAAAGGCAACAATGGATTTAGCACAAGTCTCTCAGAAGCTTGGAGAGGCAGTCTATAAAGAGGCTCAGGAAAAGGCTCAACAAGAGGGAAAGACAGCAGATAACACAGGCACAAGCTCAGAAAAGCCCGAGGAGAAAAAAGACGAAACGATTGAGGGTGAGTATAAGGTTGGGGAATGAAAAAAATTCATTGCAAATTTAACATTGCAAAATGCAAATTTCAAATTTGAAATGATAAATGCTAATTTTGCAATTTGCAATGAGTTAACTCTGTGTCTCCAAAGGCTAATTTTTACTTCAAATGGCATAAAGTGTTGATAGGTCTAATTATAGCTATAAGTATAGGAATATTTGCTTATTTTATAGCACCAGAAAAGGAGGAGTGATATGGAAGCCATCTATATTATATTGGGAGGTTTGGCTATTGTAAGTGGGATACTGGCGGTATATTTCAGACACCAGGATAAGAAGACAAAATAAAAAGGAGAAAATGATATGGGTATGTTCAAGAAAAAGGTCAGGGTATCCAATAGTAAGAATCCGAACCAGTTTTTTGAAGAAGATTTTTGGGTGGATACTGGAGCCCTTTACTCTTTTGTGCCAGAGGATTATCTTGAAAAAATAGAGGTAGAACCATCTGCAAAACGAAATTTAGTGCTTGCAGACGGTAGACAGGATACGAGACTCCTTGGTTTTTGTGATTTTCATATTGAAGATATAGAAGAGGGTATTCCCTGTCCAGTAATTTTTGGCCCAAAGGGTTCTCTTTTTTTGCTTGGAGCAACAGCCTTGGAGAATTTTGGAATCGCGGTAGATCCAATTCAAAAAAAATTGAAGCCGATATTAGCAGTTATTGGAGGTTTCATAGCTTCACAATAACAATTGCTAAGAAAAATTGGATATTTCTTATTATCCCACTGAGTTTACTGAGTTTTATAGTATCTTCCATAAATAATCACACAAAGACACAAAGGTCACAAAGGGGAATATTATAATCTTTGTGTTCTTTGTGGCTCTGTGTGAGAAAATTTGTGCGAAGATTTATGAAGCTAACTATAATATGAAGTTTGGTATAGGTTGGTCAACAAAGAAGGAGGCAATCTCTGCAGGAAAGGAGGCTGTTCAGCAGGCAATTTCTGAAATAGGAGGCAAATCTGACTATATTATTCTCTTTTCCTCCCCTGCTTTTGAGCTGGAAAAGCTGATTCCCCAGGTTGTCTTAGAGAGCGAACATTGCCCTATGATTGGCTGCACTACCTCTGGCGAGATAACCAATGCTGGCATATCCTTTGGCTCATTGGTTGTGGTGGCGGTAAAGTGTGAGGAGGGCGAGGGGATAAGACCTGTAGCAGTTAGTGATGTCTGTGGAAATGAAAGGGCTTCTGGAAGTAGATTAGCCAAGGAGATAGAGGATGTAGAGAGAGATGGCACACTCCTTATCTTTCCAGATGGCTTACTCTCCCATGGGACAGCATTAGTCAAGGGTATTCAGGAAAACTTAGACCCGAGGATTCAAATAATAGGTGCTTGTGCTGGGGATGACCTGAAGAGACAGAAGACCTATCAGTTCAGAAACGGCGAAATTCTGACAGAGGCTCTAAGCGGAGGCTTGTTCTTCATCAATGACCAGCAAAGAGTCTCCTTGCGACACGGTTTCTATCCTGCCTTTCCTCCAATGTGCGTAACCCGGTCAAAGGAGAATATAATCTATGAGTTAGATCACCATAGGGCAACAAAGGTATACTTAGAATCTTTGGGTCTCTCAGAGGATGATATGGCTTTTAGCCCTGTCCAGGATCTGAAAGAGACAAGAGTCTCTCCCATCGGAATTCCCCAGATAAGCGGAGAGTATCTGATAAAACATTTTCTTCATTTCGGCAAAGATGGCTCAATTGCCTGCGATTCCTTCCTTCCACAAAACACAATTATCAGAATAATGGGACAGGACAAGGATTCACTTATCAGGGCAACCAGAAGGTGTGCAGAAGATATAGCCCGCACAATCAAAAAACCAAAGATTATCTTTGTCTTTGCTTGTTCCTCAAGAATGCTCATCCTCGGAGAGGATGCCGAGAAGGAGATAGACCAGATAAAGGATGTCTTTGGAAAGGATGTGCCGATAGCTGGTTTTTATGGGTACGGCGAGATAGGTCCACTTTCAGAAAGAAAAGGGACATTCAACAATAAATCAGTAGTCCTGTGGGCGATTGGATGAAGTCATTTCAAATTTAGCATTGCAAATTTAGCATTTTATGAAGTAACTGGACTTCGCCAAGGTTAAGTTAGGAAATAAAAATGGAGTTTGATGTTGAAAAGACTATAGCTTATTGGTTAAAGGGAGCGGAGTATGATCTGGGTGTAGCAGATGCTATGTATCAAACAGAAAAGTTCCCTTATGCCCTTTTTATGGGTCATTTAGCACTGGAGAAGTTGCTTAAGGCGTTGGTGGTTAAAACATCAAGAGAGCATGCTCCGTATACTCATTCTCTGCCTTTATTGGCGGATAAGATTACTTTTGAAATTCCTCAAGAAACAAAGAAAAAACTGGTAAGATTTATGGAATTCTATTTTGAGTCCAGATATCCTGAGGAACAGAAAAATTTTTATAAAAAGTGCACCAGGGGATTTACTGGAGATGGACTAAAACAGATCAAGGAGATATTTGCATGGTTGAAAGAGAGATTATAGAAAAGATTGAAAAATTTATAGAAGAGCTGAAGAGACATGAAATTAAACTACTCAAGGTAATCCTTTATGGTTCAAGGGTTTCTGGAAAGGCACATAAGGATAGTGATATAGACATAGCTATTGTCTCCTCTGATTTTGGGAAAGACAGGTTTGAAGAGGGAGCAAGACTTTTTGAAATTGCCTGTGAGATTGACTCAAGAATGGAGCCTGTTCCTATCTCTTTAGAGTCTTATGAGAATGATACATGGGTGCCTTTGATATATGAGATTCGTCAAAAAGGGATGGAGATATATATTGATAAGGAGGGTTACAAAACTTAAAGAAGCTACACAATGGGGTGCAGGGCAAGAAAAGAGGTGTATTAAAAATGGCTAAAAAAGGTATAGTGTTAGGTTTGGGTGTTTTTTTCTTGTTTGTAGGCATGGTAGCCCACACACAAGAAAAGGTTCAAAATAGGACAGTATCCGAAAGGTTCATTGCTCAAGTTGATTTTTCTTCATGGATAGGAGAGTCTTTCAAGGTCAGTCCAGACAGTAAGCAGGTAGCTTATAGAGCTAAGATAGGTGAAAAGCAGATTGTAGTTGTAGATGGAAAAGAAGGAAAGCAGTACGATGGCGCAGGCACTCCCATCTTCAGCCCGGACAGTAAGCGGGTAGCTTATGCAGCTGGGATAGGTGAAAAGTGGTTTATAGTTGTAGATGGGAAAGAAGGAGAGCAGTACGATGGCATTAGGAAAGACAGTCTCATCTTCAGCCCGGACAGTAAGCGGGTAGCTTGTGCGGCTAAGATAGGTAAGTGGCTTATTAGCAATAAGTGGTTTGTAGTTGTAGATGGAAAAGAAGGAAAGCAGTACGATGGCATTGGCACTGATCCCATCTTCAGCCCAGACAGTAAGTGGGTAGCTTATGTAGCTCAGATAGGTGAAAAGCAGTTTGTAGTTGTAGATGGAAAAGAAAGAAAGCAGTATGATAGTATTGTTACTATTGGAGGAGGAAGGATTGTCTTTGACTCTTCTGATAGCCTGCATTACCTTGCTTTTATAAAAAACAACATTTACTTAATAGAGGAGAGGATAGAGTTATGGTAGAAAAAGAGGAGTTAGAAAAGTCCATTGCCACCCTGTCTGTCTTATATTCAACAGCAGCCTGGAAGATAAAGGCAGAGACAGAAGAGGATGTCTTGCGGGTTGGCTTAGACAGGATAGCAGAGCTTGTCCTGCCAGATATAGGGGCTATTCTTACCCTTGCTGATGGAATTTTGAAACCAATCGTAACCTCCGGCTTGCCAAAGAGGGTGGCAAAAATTTCGGAGGTTGAAATAGGATTGGGGCTTGCTGGCGAGGTCTTTCTCACAGGAAGGCCTATAGCCATAAATGATTTAGAAAGGGACAAATCGTTTATTGACTCATTTGTCAAGCTCTGGAGGCCAAGGACCGCCCTATGCTATCCCCTCAGGGTGGATGAAAAGATGTTCGGTGTAATATATTTAGCACGGCTATGCGATGTACCATTTACAAGAGAAGAGGAGTGGTTTGTCACCTTAGTCTCTGAGAAGATTGACCTGGCCATCTCTATGATACAAAAGCAAAGATAAGGAAATTAGTAAGTAAGTGTTCAAGTAGTATAAAATAAGGAGAGATGGGGAAAGGGGAGAATTGGAGAAATAGGACGCAGATTAACGCTGATTTACAAGATAGGAATTAAATAAGAATCTGCGCTAATCCTGAAAAATCCTGAAAATCTGCGTTCTAATTTTTCCCCATCTTCCCCGTTTCTCCTTTCTTACACATCTTAAAATATAGCCGCGAACAGTTACTTATTTAAGGGTTCTTATGGGATTTTTAGGACAGGTTTTAGTAGCGTTTCTCTTATTAACTTCCTGCGGAAAAGCAGAAAATATCCAGCCTTTCTTTATCAATCCATTAGATAACCAAACCCAAAATCTTACCGAACTGATTGGTCAAGCCAAAAAAAGCATAGACATAGCCATTTATTCCTTCAGCAGAAAGGATATACTGAATGCCCTCCTTTCTGCCAAAAAGAGGGGTGTGAAGACAAGGGTTGTCACAGAGGGAGAGAGCTATGATGATCCGCAATACAGCCCTTTTTATAAGGCTATGCAAAAGGCAGGCATTCCTATCAAGTGCAATATGGATGACAGGAGCTTAATGCACGATAAGTTTATGATCATAGATAGAGAGAGGGTCTGGACAGGCTCAGCCAACATAACGACCACAGATATGACTGTTAATGCTAATGACGCACTTCTTATTTCAGGAAGGGATCTGGCAAAGGCTTATACCTTAGAGTTTGAGCAGATGTTTGAAAAAAACAGATGGGGCACCACAAAGTATGACAGCAACGAGGAACTCTTTGATATTGATGGAAAGAGGGTAGAGGTATACTTTGCTCCATCTGATGAACCTGAATCTCAGATACTCAAGGCTATTGGTTCTGCAACCCAAAGTATATACATGGCTATCTTCTATCTCACAAATGATAGGATGTATAAAGCCTTAAAAGATGCCGTAGAAAGGGGCGTTGAGGTAAAGGGCGTCTTTGATGAGAGGGGTGCGAGTGACAATAACTCTGAGGCACTTAGATTAGTCAGGAGCGGAAACGGTGTGATTGATGCTTTGTCTGGATTGGTGCATCATAAATTTTGCATCATTGATAAAAGTATAGTCATCGCTGGCTCAGCAAACTGGTCAAGGTCTGCGATGAACCGAAATGACGAAAATACCCTTATCATTCATAGCCCCAAGATAGCTCTTGCGTATCTTTCCCAGTGGAATAGGCTTTATGAGGATTCTGCTTGTATCTATCCCACATCTTGCGATAATCTTCCACCTGCTCCTCCTCGGGTCACCTGTCACCATTACAACAAAGAACAAGGCTGTGTTAGGATAGAATGGAACACGGCTCAAGATAAGGCTACAGGTTATAAAATTTACAGGGCAGAAAGAAGTGGCGGGCCTTATCAGCTTTTGAAGGAGATTTCAAAGAAAGAGGCGGAAGGCTCGCAAGACTACAGAAAGATAGGAAAGATAGATGGAATAGAAGGCTCATACTATGCCCATTATGATGATATTTTTTGCAGTAGCAAAAAATATAAGGTTCTGGCAGAGCCAGAACAAAAAAGGAAATTCCTATATGATCAAAATATTCCACAGACCACTTATTACTATGCAATCACCACATTGGTTTCTGATGTAGAGAGCAAATATTCCAATGAGTATTCAGAAGCATACAAATAAATTGGGTGTAGCTATTTTGGGATGACGCCAAAAAATAAGTTTCCGCAATTTTACTTCCT
Source organism: bacterium (assembly GCA_043798435.1). GTDB lineage: Bacteria > UBA9089 > UBA9088 > UBA9088 > JAGUXG01 > JAGUXG01. Next base: position 3,227 of record JAZDOR010000231.1, on the reverse strand, counting down.
TTTGAATGTAACCTTTCCCTATTCTCTTTATCCAAACCTTCCGGTGATATAGTTTTCAGTCAATTGCTCCTTTGGAGCTGTAAAAAGTTTGCTTGTCTCATTAAACTCAATAAGTTTCCCAAGATACAGAAACCCTGTCCAATCTGAGACCCTGGCTGCCTGTTGCATATTATGTGTAACAATGACAATGGTATAGCTCTTCTTCAGCTCGGACATAAGGTCTTCTATCTTAAAGGTAGAGGATGGGTCAAGGGCAGAGCAAGGCTCATCCATCAAAAGGACTTCAGGTTCAATAGCCAGAGCCCTGGCTATACAAAGCCTCTGTTGCTGTCCACCAGAAAGTTCCATAGCAGATTTATGAAGTTCATCCTTTACTTCCTTAAAAAGCCCGCTGGCCACCAGACTCTTTTCTACAATCGTAGATACTTGTGATTTTTTCTTTATCCCTTTTATTTTGAGTCCATAAGCTACATTATCATATATTGACTTTGGAAATGGGTTTGGCTTCTGAAAGACCATGCCCACCTTTCTTCTTATCTCCACCACATCAGTATTATTGCTATGAATATCCTCTCCATCCAAAAATATTTTACCCTCAAGTCGGCAGTTGAGAATAAGGTCATTCATTCGGTTTATGCACCGCAGGAAGCTGGACTTCCCGCACCCTGATGGTCCAATAATAGCGGTAATATTGTTTTCAGGAATGCTCAGGTTTATTGAAGAAAGAACGGGCTTTTCTCCATAATGAAGACTCAGGTCTTTCGTTGTTATCTTATCCATTTTATAAAAGTTTTTTGACACAGATTAACACTGATTTTCACTGATAAAATTTAAAAATTATCTGTGTTCATCAGTGTCCATCAGTGTCTAAAATATTTCTTTATTTATAATCTGTGAAATCCAAAGTAATCTGTGGATTTAACTTGATCTCCTGAACGGTTATCCATAATCCTTCCTCAGTTTTGTCCTGATAATCAGAGCTATAAGGTTCAAGCCAAAGACAAATGCCACCAGAACAAAGGCTGTGCCAAAGGCTATGGGTCTTACCTTCAATAGGTCATAATGCTGGGTTGAAAGGATGTATAAATGATAGGGAAGAGCCATAAATTGGTCAAATATAGAGGAGGGTAGTTTAGGCAGCCAGAAGCAGACACCTGTGAATAGAATGGGAGCTGTTTCACCTGCTGCCCTTGATAGCCCTAAAATTGCACCTGTCAGTATTCCGGGTGTTGCATAGCGGAGGACTAATCTTGTTGCCTGCCATTTTGTGGCACCTAAGGCTAAAGCACCCTCTCTGAAACTCCTTGGCACAGATTTAATAGCTTCCTCAGATACAGCAATGACCCAGGGCAGGGTCAAAAGCCCGAGGGTAAGCCCAGAAGCAAGGATTGATGTGCCAAGGCTGAGGGAGCGAACAAAAAGGGCGACACCAAAGAGCCCATAGACAATAGAGGGAACACCAGCAAGGTTTCTTATGGATGCCCTGATAAACCTGGTTAGACCCCCTTCTTTGGCATATTCACTCAGATATATAGCCGCACCAATGCCAAATGGAATAGAAAAAAGGGTGGTGATAAGAGTGAGAGCTACAGTTCCAAAGACCGCTGGAAAGATTCCTCCGCTTGTCATTCCTTCCTTTGGAAAGGAGAATAGGAACTCTAAGCTGATAACCCTGATCCCCTGTATTCCAATAAAAAGTAGCAGGGTGACAACTATCAAAAGAATAAAAATGGCAGAAAGGGTGAGCAAAAAAAATCCAGCTTTTTCCTTTATCTTTTTCATTATAGTTTATTGTTAAGTTCAAATATACTTTGAAATTTATATAAAAGATAAGGCAACCTTTATCTTTACTACCTATGATTCTAAAGTTATGTGGCTTATTCAACTGGTAAATGGTAAGATTGTCTTATAAAATGAGGAAAAAATTCGAAATGATTTTTTTGCATACTATACCCAAACAAATCAGGTTTGCAAAAATTGTGTTCGTTTATGGTTCTGAGGTTCACGGTTCAAGGTTAGAGAATAAGAGGATTAACCGTGAACCTTGAACTTTTTAATCTTTGAACCTGAGTAGTTACTTTTTTGTAAACCAATTTCTTTTCGGTATATTAATGATAAATGACTGTTTTCTGTAGTTAGTCTTTACTTTAATGGCTAAAGTGTTGCAAATATTGTGCTCAAATCTATTTCTAAGCCTGGAAAGATATCCACCCTTATCGTATCCTCTTTCTTATATTCTTCGGGCTTTCCATACTTATAATCTTTAAGCTTAAATACGACTACCCCTTCTGTCTCCGGGTCAAATATCCAGTATTGTTTCACCTTATGTCTTTCATATAAATGGTATTTGGTGACAAAGTCCTTTTTTGCTGTGTGAGGGGATAAAATTTCTATGACTATATCAGGGCTGCCCTTACATCCTCTGTCATCAAGCTTGTTTATATCACAAACAACGACAATATCCGGCTGAACTACAGTCTCTATCTCTTCATCCGCTTCATCAGTTTCAGGCAATCGAACATCAAATGGGGCAACATACACCTGGCAGGATTTGTCCAACAAATAAGTTGAAATCTGTCTGTATAATTCTCCCACTATCTTCTGATGCCTTCTTAAGGGAGCAGGACTCATATTGTATGCCACTCCATCTATCAATTCCCATCGCTCTTCATCCGGCCAGTTTAGATAATCCCCATAAGTGAACCTTTCTTCTTCTTTTCTTACCGCAAGACCCATAAATAATACCTCCATAGCAGTAAGCTGTAAGTTATAAGACTTAAGTTCAAAAGGATAATCCATCTTACAGCTTACAGCTTTTCATTCACCTCTTATCAGGAAGGACAGCAAGACCTGGCATCTCCTTTCCAGCTATGTATTCTAATGATGCCCCTCCACCTGTTGAGATATGGGTCATCTTGCCAGCTAAGCCAAGCTTTGTAACGGCAGCCGCAGTATCCCCACCACCTATGATTGTTGATATAGATGGAGAACCAGCCAAAAACCCGGCTATCTGCCTTGTCCCTTGAGAGAACCTTTCTATCTCAAATACACCCACAGGTCCATTCCAGAAGACAGTAGCGGCATTATCCATAATCTCTGTCCACCTTTTGACTGTTGCCGGTCCAATATCAACACCCCTCTGGTCAGCAGGAATATCCTTTTTTCCAACAATAGTAGATGATGCTCCCTCTGAGATAAATGGGGCAACAACAATATCCTGGGGAAGA
>JAZDOR010000186.1:0-15518 GCA_043798435.1 bacterium | reverse complement strand
CGTCAATTGCTGTGAGTTCACTTAAGTCACATAGTTCAAGGCTATGCTCCTTCGTTCTCTCCTTGCACTTGACGAAAATCTCGGCGTAAAATTATAGCACTTATTTTTTTACAGCTCCTTACCTCTTTTTACATAAAAAGAATAACGCTGCAGGATTTTTTTTCTCTTTTCTAACATCAACCCACCTTGCAAAAAGGGGGCCAATCACCCTTCTTATTTGTGGAAATATGTAAAACCTTCCAATGATAAGTCTAAGTCCAATCCGCCATGCCTCTAAAAGAAATAAGATAGACCATAGCTGCATAGCCTTCTTGCCAAAAAATGGCTCTACTTTCAGCACTTCAAAACCCCCTTCCTCTACCTTCTTTTTCCATTCTAACTCTGTCAGGTTGTGATATTCGCTGAATATCTTTTTTCTGAAGGACGAAGTCAAAGAGACCAGCCCTTTAAGCCCAATCTTTTCCAGATGCGAGCCAAAAAGAAATCCCTTGCCTATATCTGCTGTAGGCACTGTAAAGGCAAATAACCCTTCAGGCTTTAATATCCTTGATACCTCAGAAAATGCCACATCAATATCTTTTATATGCTCAAGGGTGCAGTTTGAGACGCAAGAAGAGAAGCTGTTGCTCATAAAAGGAAGAGCTGTGGCACTTGCTTTGAAAACCTGTTTATAAACAAGCCTTTTCTTTGCCCTTCTCAGGTCATTTTCCCACAAATCTATGCCAATTATGACTTTATCCTGGAAAAATATCCTGGCAAACAATCCATCTCCCGAGCCAATATCAAGAATTGGGGATGGCATGTTATGGGTCTTGTAAAACCCTCCCTCTATTGCCCGCCACATAGCGTGATGAAGAGGCGTATATTTCAGGTACTCTTTTAACTCCTCCATTATTTGTAACTATTTACAGAGAGTGAGGTGTATAGAAAGTTTCATTGCAAATTGCAAAATTAGCAATTAACATTTCAAAATTAAATCTCTCTTCTTTTGCATTGCTAATTTTACATTGATAATTTTGCAATGAATTTCCTCCGTGTCTCTGCGATTAGTCTTTACTTCAATTGGCTGAAGTGTTACCCAATCTCTACCCCCTCACCCTTTTCTATCCTCCCAATAACCATAAATTCCTTTGCCTTTTCCTGCTGACTTTTTGGGATAATCAGAGCCATACCTATTCCCATATTGAATGTCCTGAACATCTCATGTTCTGATACCTTGCCCCTTTCTTGAATCTCCAAAAATATTTCTGGAATCTTCCAACTTTTATCAATCACAGCCTTTAGTCCATCAGGGAGTATCCTGCCTATGTTTTCGGGGAGACCGCCACCAGTAATATGAGAAATACCTCTAATAGTAAGCCTCTGTTTTGCCGCCAGCACATCCTTTACATATATCTTTGTTGGTGTGAGAAACTCTCTTCTCGGCTCATCAAAAAGCTTTCTGACTAAAGAGAACCCATTTGAATGCAAGCCTGAGGATGGAAGCCCGATGATAATATCCCCATCGGAAATCTCTTTGCCAGTGATTATCTCATCTTTTTCTACAACACCCACAGCAAATCCCGCCAGATCAAGATCTTCTTCAGCATACACGCCTGGCATCTCTGCTGTCTCTCCACCAAGCAAGCTGCAATCTGCCTCTTCGCAGCCCTTGATAATTCCATCCATTATCTCTGAGGCAATATCCAGATTTAATCTACCAAATGCCAGATAATCAAGAAAAAATAGGGGTTTACCGCCTGTGGCGACAATGTCATTCACACACATAGCCACCAGGTCTATGCCAATCTCAGAGTAGCTATTTAAGGTTTGAGCCAGTTTTATCTTTGTCCCCACGCCATCACAGGAAGAGACAAGGACAGGCTCTCTGTATCCCCTGGGGATTTCGTAAAAACCTCCAAAGTGCCCAATCTCCCCTACAGCACCCCTCTTAGGCAAAAACTGCACCTTCTTTTTGATGATGGAGACCAACTGATTCCCCTTATCAATATCAACCCCAGCCTCACAGTATGTAATACTCATTTTAATTGTAACTATTTACCGAGAGTGAATTCAATGTAAAATGCAAAATTAGCAATTAGCATTTCAAAATTAAATCATTTTGCATTGCTAATTTTACATTGATAATTTTGCAATGAATTTCCTTCGTGTCTCAGTGGTTAATTTTTACTTCAGAGGCTGGAGTGTTATCCTCTTTAGATCCTTCCCTGGCACAAAGACAACGGTCTTATATCCTGGAACCTTGATGGGTTTATTCAGCGAGATTATCCTGCCAATCCTTGCTTTTCTCACCTTCTTTAGAAATGTCCCAAAACCCCGCAGTTCAAGCCTTCCTTCTTCTTTCAAGATAGAAGATATGGCAGAAAAGACCTCCTCTGTAACCCTGAGGCTCTCTGCTTGAGAGAGACCCAATCTTTCCTTTACAAGATTAACTAAATCAAGTCTGGTCATCTTATAGAAGATATGGCAGAAAAGTAACCCTGAGGCTCTCTGTTTGAGAGAAACCCAATCTTTCCTTTATGTAAGATTAGCTGTAACACTTTAGCCACTTGAAGCACAGAGAAAATTCATTGCAAAATTATCAATGTAAAATTAGCAATGCAAAATGAAGTAGATTTAATTTTGAAATGTTAATTGCTAATTTTGCATTTTACATTGAGTTATCTCCGTGACCTCTGTGCCTTGAGTGGTTTATATTCTTTGTTGCACTTTACTTAGGTAAATAGTTACGATTAGCTAAATCAAGTCTGGTCATCTTTTGGAACGATTATCCCACCGGAAACGACTAATTTATATCCCTCCTCAACGGATATATCAAGTGGAATAACATCATTTTTGGGAACAATAATCAAAATGCCCTGGGCAAGAGCCAGAGCAAACGGAAGATAGACATTGATAAGCTCCATATTTACCGCGGAGGCAATCTTTGGGTTTACCTTTGAGGTGACAAATCCAATAGAATATATTCCTTTCCTTGGATATTCAACAAGAACCACCTGAATAAAGCCTCCCTCTTGTTTGTTCAGATTGACCAGTTCTACTAACTGCTTCACAGAGGTGTAAAGATAATTTATCACTGGTAGCTTCTTGACCATACCCTCAGCCCATCTAAATACCCCTCGCTTACCTACCCTCTCGGTGATATATCCTATGGTTATGAGCAAGAATATAGCCAAAAACATTCCTGCCGAAAGGTCAATACAGCTTGCCAGGAAACCCTCTTTTATTGGAAAAAGCTTAGAGAAAGGCATACTCAGAATCTTATTCAATATAGAGAAACAGAAGGCTACGACAGCAATGGTTGCGGCAATAGGAGTGATAGCAATTAAGCCTGTAATAAAATATCTCTTAAATTTTCCCATTACAGGATAAAATTACAATTTATAACCTGTTCTTGTCAAGACCTTTCAAATCAAAAAATTTTGTAACCGTTCAGACTATACATCAAAGAGTGTAAAAAAGGAGATAAGGAGATAATGGGGATATGGAGATAAAGTAATTTGAATAATATCTCCTTATCTCCATAATAATCTCCTTATCCCCTCACATATTACTTTTTTTGCACTACCTAAACGCTTACAAAAAATTTCCTTGCCAAGACAGTCTTCTTTCTCTATAATAATGTCTATGTCACGGATTGGAAGAAAACCCATTTCTATTACAGAAGGGGTGAAGGTAAAGGTAGAGAGCGGAAAGATAGAGGTATCAGGGCCTCGAGGCGTTCTCTCTCAACTTTTACACCCAAAGATTGGAATAGAGATAGAGGGTAATGTAATAACAGTAAAAAGGTTTGCGGAAGATAAGTTCTCCCGCTCTCTCCATGGTCTTTTCAGGAGCCTCATCAATAATATGGTGATTGGTGTGAACCAGGGGTATGAAAAGATTCTTATCCTTACTGGTGTAGGATGGAGGGCACAGATGAAGGGAAAAGACCTTGACTTAAGTGTTGGCTATTCCCATCCAGTTATCTTTTCTCCTCCAGAAGGAATCACTATCTCTACCGAAAAGGAAAAGATAAAGATTGCCGGAATTGACAAACAGCTTGTTGGAGAGACATCAGCTCAGATTAGAGGAATAAGAAAGGTTGAGCCATATAAAGGCAAGGGCTTAAGATATGCTGATGAGCATGTCCGGCGAAAGGTAGGAAAGGCAGGTGCAAAATAATGAAGGCTTCTGATAAGATAGAAAAGAGGGAGAGGAGAAGGAAGAGGGTAAAAAAGAAGGTCTATGGAACTTCCGATAGACTGAGACTTTCTGCCCATAGAAGCGTCCAACACATCTATGCTCAGATAATTGATGACGATAAGGGTCATACCCTCACAGCTGTTTCATCCTTAGATAAAGAGATACGAGAGATAAAATCTCCAAAAAGAGAAGAGGCAAAGAGGGTGGGAGAACTTTTAGCCAGAAGAGCGAAAGAAAAGGGAATAGAAAAGGTTGTCTTTGATAGAGGGTTTCATCCATTTTCTGGCAGGATAAAAGAGTTAGCCGCAGGTGCAAAAGAAGGAGGGCTTGTATTTTAATAAGTGTTCAGCCATCAGCGGTCAGTAATCAGCCAATATCAAGAAATAACTGGTTGCTGATAGTTATTATTAACTGAAAGCTGATAGCTAAATGCTGATAGCTACTAATAATATGGAAAAAAAGGTTGCGTTGACTGAAGAATCGCCCTTGTCTGAAAAGGTACTTTCAATCAGAAGGGTAACAAAGGTTGTTAAGGGTGGAAAGAAGATGCATTTCTCTGCCCTTGTTATTGTGGGAGATGGGGCTGGCAAGTGTGGCATTGGAATGGGAAAGGCAAACGAGGTTCCTAAGGCGATAAAGAAGGCAATATTCAGGGCACAAAAGACAATGGTCGAAATACCTTTGGCTGGGCCAACCCTGCTTTATAATGTAACAGCTAAGAAAGGAGCAAGTATTATGATGCTCAAACCTGCTTCTCCTGGAACAGGAATCATAGGAGGGAAAAGTGTCAGGGCTGTCTTGGAAGCACTTGGTGTCCGGGATGCTATTACTAAGTCTATGAAAAGCAACAATCCCATCAATGCAGTGAAGGCAACAATGGAAGGGCTCAAGATGATGAAGACAATCCATGAAAGAAATACGATGAGAAGGGAGATAGAAGAAGTAGTAGCATGAAGATTGGTGACGCTTTAGTCACTTGAAGCACAGAGTAGACTCATTGCAAAATTATCAATGTAAAATTAGCAATGCAAAATGAAGGAGATTTAATTTTGAAATGCTAATTGCTAATTTTGCATTTTACATTGAATTATGCTCCATATCATAAGTGTTTCTACTTCACTTAGGTAAATAGTTATGAAAATTGGGATATTGATCTCTGGAAGGGGGTCAAACCTGGCCGCTATAATTTCCGCTATTAAATCTGATAAGATTCCTGCCAAAATCTCTTTATGTCTAAGCGACAGAGCCTCTGCAAAAGGGCTGGAAATAGCCTATTTGCATAAAATACCCGCAATATTTATAGACCCAAAAGGATTGAGCCGAGAAGAGTATGATCATCTTCTTGTAGCTGAGCTAAAAAATAAAGGGGTGGAGCTGGTCTGTCTGGCTGGGTTTATGAGGATAATCTCTCCATATTTTGTGAGAAGCTTTCCAAATAGGATTATGAACATCCATCCAGCACTCCTTCCTTCATTTACTGGGCTTTCTGCTCAAAAACAAGCTCTGGACTACGGTGCAAAGGTCTCTGGATGCACTGTTCACTTTGTTGACGAAGGCTGCGACACAGGTCCTATTATCCTTCAAAAGGCTGTACCTATATTAGAGAATGACACAGAAGAGAGCCTGGCAAAGAGAATCATAGCTGAAGAGTATAAGCTCTATCCAGAGGCTATATCCTTGTTTTGTCAGGGAAGACTGAGGGTAGAAGGGAGAAGGGTGAGGATAGATAACACTTTAGCCAACCAAAAGTAAAGACTGACCACAAAGAAGAGTCATTGGTCATTTAGCATTTATCATTTCAAATTTAGCATTTATATTTAGAAGAGGTAATAAAGCAGGCAGAGAGCCATCTTTCATCTATCTTGGAATCAAAAAGGGATATAAATATGGCTCTGAAGGATTTTTACGCATCTTATTCCATCTAAAAATTTCCTTAAAGGTTTTTTGACAAAAATGCCGATATATAAGAAAGAGGAGGGGAGACCTTAAAGACCCTTCTCTATTTTTTTGGGAAAAAAAGAGGAGAAAAAGATTGGCTGCCAGGCTGTTTCCTTTTCTCCCTCATTATATATATCGGCATATTTAGAGAAAAACTTAAATTATATTTTGGAGGTGATTAAATTCAACAGAAGGGATTCAGACTTTATCTAAAGGGACAGAAGGGAGCAATGGATCTAATGGAGGAGGCAAGGGCTCTATCAAGCTCTTTACCTCTGCCTTAGGCAAGATGATCCAGGCTGGGAAGTCTTTTCTTGCTCTCTTTTGGTAAGTTTTATGAAGGATTGGTCGTATAGCTTAAGGTAAGATACCTTCATCTGCTCAATCTTTCAGAGTGTCCTTTTGCTTCCTCTAAGTCTTCATACAGGGTGCACTCTTTTGCTTCAATCTGCTTCTTAACCAGCTTGTTAAACTCTTTCCATTTATCATCGCTCATAAACACCTCTTCTGCTCTTTTCACAATCAGCCTTCTTAAAATTACCACTTCTCTTTTTAGCTCAAACTCAACTAAGTCTCCTGGCTTAATATGAGCCGCTTTCCTCACAGGATGAGGCAGAGTGACAGTTCCCCTCTCTGAGACAACAGCTTTACTCCTCATTTTTTTACCTCCAATCTTGGTGTTTTTCTGTAAATAAGTATATACAAAATACAGAGTTATGTGTCAACAATCTTGCAATTGACCAGAGAGCACTTCTATACTATAATTGAGGGGTGGAAAATGGATGGTTTACAAAGTGGCTATAAAATATCAGCATTCAGCTTTCAGTTATTTTTATTCGCTGACCGCTTACTAAGGACAGAAAGTCCGAACAATAGATGCCGGATATAAAAAAGGCAGGCTTATACATAAAGCAAGATAGAGCCATACTTTATGATGTAAAGAATGATAGAGGCGATAAACTATCCCAGGGCCTATACTTCATAAGCCTTAAAGCAGGAAAGTATTCTGGAAGATAAAGGTAGGTAATTCAGAGATAAAAAAGAAGCTGTAATTTTTGTTCTAAATAGCCAGAACAAATTTGGTCTGCGGCATCGGCCCATCCACAGCATCCACAAGAAGCAGAACTCCGTCAACCATCTTGAGAATCCGTTCCACCTCTCCGCTGAAATCTGCATGTCCTGGCGTGTCAACGATGTTTATTTTATGTCTCTGATAATGGATAGCGGTTCAGGTAGAAAAAGTGTAAGCAAGGAAAAAGGGGAAGTTGGGAAAAATAGGAAAGAAAAGATTTTACCACCAAGACACGACTAAAATCGTTCTCCGTGTCCGTTATCCGTGACCGTTATTTCTTTGTACGGACACGCTAAACGGACACGTCCCACGATCTTCCCACGGACACGCTAAACGGATACGAATCACGACTAAGTGGACATCCTAAAGGCTCTTGATCTCAGCTACAAGTTTTTGTAATGTGGCTTTGGCATCGCCAAAAAGCATACGATTCTTCTGATGATAGAACAGGTTGTTGGGGATAGCTGCATAACCGGCTGCCATACTGCGTTTCATAACAATTGTGTTCTTTGCATCCAATGCTTTTATGATAGGCATTCCATAAATGGGGCTTGACGGATCATCTTCGGCAGCTGGGTTTACAACATCGTTGGCTCCGATAATTATGACCACATCAGTATTTCCCATTTCATTGTTAGCGTCTTCCATTTCAACGAGTTTTTCGTAGGGAACATCAGCTTCTGCCAACAGTACATTCATATGTCCAGGCATGCGTCCAGCAACAGGATGAATCGCATATTTAACCTCAACACCTTTGCTGGCAAGCAGGTTGTCGAGTTCGTGGCAAAGATGCTGAGCCTGGGCTACAGCCAGTCCGTAACCTGGAACGATATATACCTTTTGTGAATAACTGAGCAATACGGCAGCATCACTGAGTGATATCTCCTTCACGGTTTTATCACCAGATTCAACACCAGCAGCACCAGCAACACCAAATGCTCCAATGATTACATTGAGTAAGGAACGGTTCATAGCCTTGCACATAAGGATAGTAAGGATAGTGCCTGCTGACCCTACAAGGATACCGCCGGTGAGCATAGCCTGGTTGCCATAAAGGAAACCGCCCATGGCAGCTGCCACACCAGTGAATGAGTTGAGAAGCGAAATAACAACAGGCATATCAGCGCCACCTATAGGCATGACGAAGGTTACGCCATATATTAAGGCAGCCAAAGCAAAGAGGTAGATGGGCAGATTGTTGTCCATTTGGGGCTTCATGCAAAGAATGACAACAAGTGCAACCAGCATAAGCACTAAAAAGCTCAGGTTGATGAGACGCAGGATTGGATGTTTAATGTCGCCAATGCGGCCGTCTAATTTGCCGAAAGCAATCATACTACCTGCAAATGAAACACCACCTATCATTAACCCAAGCAGGATAGCAATACCTTCGCCATTGAGCATACGCAAAGCTCCTTCACAGGCCAGCATATTTTGCATTTTCGGGAATTCCATCATAGATATCAAGGCAGCACAAGCACCACCCATTCCATTGAATATGGAGACCATTTGAGGCATGGCAGTCATCTTCACTTTTTTGGAGGCATACCAGCCAATGAAGCTACCAATGGCAAGGGCAACAAGAATCCAGATAATATTACCAATGGGTTGGCCATCTTTTTTGTGGAAAGTAATGGTGAAGAGGATAGCAGCGCCCATACCGGCAGCAGCCCAAAGGTTGCCTGAGCGTGCTGTGGCAGGATGGCTCAGCTTCTTTAATCCAAGGATAAAAAGGATTGAAGCTGCGAGATACGAAATCTCAAGTATTGAAAGTTCTGGGGTAAAATTTTCCATGTTTTTGTCTTTCTGTTATAACTACTTATAAAATTGGGGAAAAGCCACAGAAAAATAAATCTTGCCACAGATACACTTTGGATTAACACTTATTTTTTTGACACAGATTAACACAGATTACACTGATAAGAATTAAAAAATTATCTGTGTCTATCTGTGTAAATCAGTGTCTAAATATCTCTTCAGTGTTCATCTGTGGCTAAATATTTCTTCAAGATTTTGAGTAATTACCTTCTGTTACTTCTTTTTCTTAAACATTTCGAGCATGCGGTCTGTAACTACAAATCCACCTACCACATTGAGCGTACCCAGTATAACGGCTATAAAACCTAAAATGAGCGAAAGGGTGCTTTCGGCATGACCCATCACGATGATAGCACCAATAATTACCACACCATGAATGGCATTACTGCCAGACATAAGTGGTGTGTGCAGTACAGCAGGCACATGCGAGATTACTTCTATTCCCAGGAATATAGATAGGACGATGATGAATATCATATCCTTATATTCCAGGAAAAATTTCAAAATTTCTTCCATTGTTTATAAACTAAATAGAATTCAGGAGTCAGAATGAAAGAACTTGCATCTATTCTGTATTCTGAATTCTGAATTCTGAATTCTGTATTCTGTTTTTAACCCTCTCGTGGACAATCTCCTTGTTGTGAGTAACAGCAGTACCTTTAACAATATCGTCTTCCCAGTTCAGGTTTAAGCCACCTTCTTTGGTGATGATGAGTTTGAGAAAATTAATGACATTCTTGCCAAACATACGGCTGGCATCAGTTGGCATATCCACAGGGAAGAGTGAATTACCAATAACCGAAACACCATGATAAACAACAGTTTCAGCATTTTTGGTAACTTCGCAGTTTCCTCCGGTATTGGCTGCCAGGTCGATAATGACTGAACCTGGACGCATCGCCTGGACGGTCTCTTTTTTGAGCAACAACGGAGCACGCTTGCCAGGGATTTGAGCGGTGCAGATAATCACATCCGATTGGACAGCCTGATTGTGGATGGCTTGTGCCTGCCTCTTCTTGAAATCTTCTGATTGTTCCACAGCATAACCGCCAGCAGCTTTGTCGTCAGTTGCACCCTCTACATCTACAAATTTACCGCCAAGGCCAACAACCTCTTCTTTTACTGCAGCGCGAACATCAAAGACATAAACAACTGCTCCAAGTTTACGCGAGGTGGCAATAGCCTGCAACCCCGCAACACCGGCACCAAGTATCAGCATATTGGCTGGCTTAATAGTACCGGCAGCAGTCATAAACATGGGAAAAAACTTGGGTAAAGTATTTGCAGCCGTGAGCACAGCCTTATAGCCAGCTACTGTTGCCATTGACGAAAGGATGTCCATTGCCTGGGCACGGGAGGTACGTGGAATAACATCTAAGCTGAATGAAGTGATATTCTTTGCAGCCAGTTCTTTTACTATATCGGTATTAAAATAAGGATTAAGCACGCAAAGAAGCACCTTGCCTTCTTTCATAAGGTCAATTTCTTCCTTTTCTGGTGGGTTAATTTTGATGAGCAGCTCTGAATTTGCAATTGTCTTCTGCTTGGAATCAATCTTTGCACCTGCAGTGATATAATCGTTGTCAGAAGCAAATGCTGCTAATCCGGCCCCTTGTTCAACAAGCATGGCAACATTCATTTTAACAAGCGTGGCAACACTCTCAGGAAGCAGCGAAACCCGCCTCTCCCCTGCAATTTCTTTAAGTATTCCTATAGTCATATTGTTTGATATTTAGTTAAGATAATACAAATCCGCAACCCATTTACCATCGTGGGCAGGGTTCGGAATAACCCTTTGAGTTTTAGGGTCAACCACAAAGTCAAGTGCTTCTAACAGTAAATAACCAATCAAGGCTGGGGTATCATCATCGTTTTCCATTACCTCCATGACAAAGGTTCGTCCGTTTAACTCAATCTCAGCCCCCTTAAAGGTTTTTCGACTTGCCTTACCATTAGCTGTTTTGATACTTATCTCATTATGAAATGGAAGACCCAAGAATTCAATATCCTTTTTACCAAGACAGACATAGGTTGCTCCTGTATCTACAATGGCATCAACCTCTACGAAGCGAATTTGATTGGCATCTATTATGCCTTCACTTGCTTTTGCCACATCCAGATAATTTTTTACTATTATCTTTTCGATTATTCGTCCCATTTTTATCACCTGATTTTTGTCGTATTATTATACCGCAGTATTCAAACTTTGTCAAATATTTTGTAATACCTGTTATACCAAAATAGAAATGTCCTATTTTGTATTAGCTAATAAAGATTTTTTTTGATACTTATATGGGTTTATCTTAAACCTCCTCCAGGGGTGATCCAATGGAGGAATATCATCTTTATTATCTTTAATTGCTCTTTTTCTTCTTTTGGTTTTAATGGTCTTTTCTCTATCTTTTTTGTATTAAGCTCAATACCATTATAGGTAAGATGGATTGTATTGTCTATTCTTTCTTCTACCACTACAGACTTTATTCGGGTATTAGGGGGAGTCTCTTTAATCTGATAGAGCTGGTTGTCGTAGGAGATTGTCCAATCGTTCTTTAGAACCCTTTTTGTTTTTATGGAGAGTATGCTTTCAAGATTTATTCCTGCTGGTATCTTTCTGTGGATATTAGCCATATTTACTGGCTGTTTACCGAACCTTTCGTTGTGGCCGAGCAAATACCCTTCCAAGAATCTATTTGCCCCTTCTTTGGTGTTGATATTCTTCAACCTCATCTCTTTAATGAGTCTGTCCTGGAAGGTCTTAAATAGCCTTTCTATTCTTCCTTTAGCCTGAGGGCTGTTAGCGTGAATTACCTTTACTCCTAATTCTTCTACTGCCCTTTCAAATTGGCTTTTGGGCTCTTTTTGTCCTTCTAACTCTTCCTCAATTGTGAGCTTTGCATTTGATTTGTAGGTAGTGTGTTTGTCTAAATAAAGGCTTTGAGGGACGCCATATTGCTCTATATAGCTCTTAAAACTATCTAAAGCTGGAATTGTGCCCTCATAGTCATAGAAACGAGCATAAGCAATGCTTGTAGCATCATCTATGTAAGCCATAATAACCAGCTTTGGACCCCTTCCTTCCAACCAATCGTGATGACTTCCGTCCATCTGAACCATCTCTCCAAAATAATGCTTCCGTTCTCGCCACTGGCGATGTGCCCTGCCTTTTCTCTGTTTCTTCCAATCCCCTGTCTCTATGAGCCACAGTCGTAATGTCTCATCGCTTATCTGTATCCTTTCTATTTCCAAAACCTTTTCTGCCGCAAGGGTAGGCCCAAATCCTTTTAGCCTCTCTTGGTAAAGTTCTATCGACTTGTCTCTTATCTCACTTGCCAGTCTCCTGTTGGATACTTTGCCTCGTGATTTATGGGCTATCCCTATATCCCCTTCTATCCTTACCTTCTTGATTAGCCTCCTTATCTGCCGCTCACTCAATGAAAGTATCTCCGCTGCTTTAACCTGTCTTAAAACCCCATCCAGTACCTTCTGGATTATGTGTAACCGTTTTAATTCCCTCTGCCTTAACATGATAATGTCCTTTCTTGCCATTATTGCCTCCTTTTAAGAATGAGACAGTATAGCACTTTCAAATTAGGACATTTCTATTTTGGTTATTTAGGACATTATCATTTTGGTATTACATAAAAATTTTAATGCAAAGACCAATTCTAAAACTTAGAAGACAGGGAAATGTAGTGGGATAGACCGAGGTCGCTATATGGTCTGATGGCGTAGTCAAGGCTGAGGCTTTGCTGGGTTATGCCAAAGCCTGCGGTTAGTCCTGGGCCTTCTTTGGCAGGGCCACTTGCATAACCAAGTCTGGCAGAGAAGATTGGGGAGAGGGCGGATTCTATGCCAAGAGCAACATAGAAAGGGGAGAGGTTGGTATCAAGGCTGATGAGGGTAGGAAATCTCAGGTCTTTCTTGTATGCACCACCAAGCCTTAATGACAGAGGCAATGGGTCCCCTTCCTTTTCAGACTTGGGTTTCTTGCCAAGGTTAGTCAGAACAGCTGCTAAGTTCAGGTTGGGACGGTAGTCTTTACAGAGAAGCCCTGCATCAAGACAGATTGATTGAGCGCCTTTATCATCAATCCTCAGTTGGACAGTCTTCAGGCTTCCACCTATTGATAACCCCTGGTTTATTTTTCTGGCATAAGAGCAGGATATGGCCATATCTGAGGCAGACCAGTCATCTGTAGAATTGCCTGAGTTGTCATAACCCTTCTCCTTTCCATACCCAAAATAGACCAGGCTTACCCCATAGGCTTCATTTATAGAAGGCAGAACCATATTTATACTGGAATAAGCTAAGCCATCAACCTCAGTCATAGGACGAAGATACATAAACAGAGCTTCATTCTGATTCAACTGGACAAGACCTGCAGGGTTCCAGTAACAAGCACTGCTATCATCAGCTATAGCACAATATGCCCCAGCCATTCCATTTGCTCTGGCACCCTGCCCAAGCTTCAGAAAAGCAGCTCCCTTTTCTCCGGCATCAGTTGCATACGCACCCTGCCCCAAAACCATTCCCAAAACCAATACCATTGTCAATCTCTTCATTTTTACCTCCATATATTTTTTTGTAACACTTTAGCCATCTGAAGTAAAATTTAACCACAGAAAACTTTAGAGAATAAAATATAATCACGAAACCCCGAAAGAGCGAAAACACGAAAAACTAAAGAACAACTCTTTTTATGGATAGGGTTGTCTTGGCAAAGTTCAATAACAGCCCAACCTTTAGGTTAGTAGCCTTCAAATACGATTTAAGTTGTGCAAAGTGAATATCTTCAAAATCCTTTATTGCTTTTAACTCAACAATTATCTCTTTTTCAACCAGCAGATCAATCCTGTGAATACCAATCTCTTTTTGATCATAATATATTTTCACCTCTTTTTGTCTCTCAAATCTTATCCCTTGTTTTCCCAATTCAATAGATAGGGCTTCTTCATATATTGACTCCAAAAAACCTGGTCCTAACTCTTTATGCACCGCAATGGCTGCATTTATAATCCTGCTTGATAATTCCTCAAATTCAATTTCCATATAGTTCAATTCGCTTTTTTCCTTTTCGGGATTTCTCCCTTTCGGGCTTTCGTGTTTCTCCTTTTACTTCACTGCCGGTAAATAGTTACAAATTATCAGTAGTCCTCCCCAAAATTATGAGCAATTACTTTTTATTTTATGCCTTTCTCTGTGTCTCTGTGGCTAATTATTTCCATTTTGTTATTCCTATCTTACCGACAGACTTTCCTCCGCCTCCACCTGTGACTGTATAGATATAAACACCTGAGGCGATGTTTTCTTGAGATATATTCCATCTCTGGGGGTATTCTCTCACATCTATCTCCTTGATCAATTCTCCAGCAATATTGTAGATTTTGATAACCGCCCCCTGGCTCACATAGTCAAAGTAGATATAGGCTCCACCAAACTTAGCATCACCCTTCTTGTATGGGTTTGGATAGACCTTGACATGGTTGTTGTCAAGAGCAAATATAATAGATGCTATCGTTGGTGTTCCGGCTAAGGTGAAGGTGGAGAAGTGTTGGACATATGCATAGGCATAATTCTCTGTGTCGTTTACATGAGTCTCTAATGCTGTCCATGTGCCAGCCTCCAAGCAATAAATGACCAGATTCTCCTCCCTGATATTTGTCCCATCCACCCAGCCATCACCTGGCTTTGGTTCATCAAGATATGAAAACTTGACGCAAACTGTTCCAATCTGTCCTGCTACAGTACCTACAGGTTTTTCTTGCTCATCTTTGAGTTCGATGTTATAGACCACCCCAATAAACTGGATTCCTGTGGGAGGAGTGTATGTTTGGGTTAAGGTAGCAATATGAACTGTAACATTTGTTGTTCCAAGATCGCCTGGATCAAACTCTATGGCTACACCTGCATCTGTCACTGTTCCTCCCTGGTTACTTATAAAAACCGTTATGGTTGCTGAGGTCTTCACCGCTAAATAAGTTACAGTTATTGTATCTGCTCCACCTGCAAGTATTCTTGTGATTACAGCCTGGATTGTCTTGCTTCCTGAGGTAAGGTCAACTGTATTTGGAATGATAGAGCCTGTTGTGTTGGTCATAGCTACTATTCCTGAGCATGGGTTTCCATTACTGTCAGACAGGGTAACGGTTAAGGTGAAGGAAGCGTTTGCTGTGACTGTAGATGGTGCCATGAGATTAAGGATATTTGGTGTCCCAGGTGTAGCTACTGCTGTAAATGTTGCCTGCATTGAGCCCTGTGCAGTAACTGTGTAAGTGCCTGTCTTAGTTCCAAGTGTTAAAGTAGATGAGGTTGTGCCGTCTATGCCGGTTGTGGTTGTAGTTGCAGAGAGGCTTGCTGTAAAGGGTGAGCCGATTATCTGCCAGGTAACTTTATGCCCTGCGATTAAATTGCCATAAGTATCGGTTACCTTTACCACGAATGGGGTTAAGGTGGTAGCCACTGTGCCTGTCTGTCCGTTGCCTGTAACCTCAGAGAGAATGCCGGC
>JAZDOR010000194.1:0-4465 GCA_043798435.1 bacterium | reverse complement strand
ATTTTTTCAATATAATTTTTGTGATTTTTCTGTTTCTAATTTTAACTTTTTGGATTGAATATATCTTTTAAGAGGTTGAAAGAGATGTCTGTAAGAAAGATAGACATAGACAAGGCTAAACGAAAGATGAGACTTTCTCTTATTTCCCATCTTTCGTTCTAATCTCTCTTAATTGTCTGGTCTCTCCTTGGACCAACAGAGATAAGATCAATCTTTACCCCTAACATTTCCTCTATGGCAGCAAGATAATCCTTTGCCTCCTTTGGAAGTTCGGAGTACTCTTTTACCTTGTCTATCTCCTTCATCCACCCAGGAAATTCAATATATACTGGCTCAACCTTACTCCAATCAGAAATCCATGACTGAAACTCGCAAGGCTTATTATTTATTCTGTATTCTGTGCAGACCTTTATTTTAGGAAGGTCGGAGAGAACATCTAATTTTGTAATGACTAATGAGTTTATCCCATTTACCTGAGTAGCATACCTTGCTGCGACCAGATCAAGCCAACCGCACCTTCTGGGTCTTCCAGTTGTTGCCCCATACTCCCTTCCCTTCATTCTGAGGCGTTCGCCTTCTTCCTCTTTTAGCTCTGTGGGAAATGGGCCCTCTCCAACCCTTGTGGTATAAGCCTTCATTACCCCCATTATCTCGGAAATTTTATTTGAAGGGATTCCTGTTCCAACAGAGATTCCACCTACAGTTGTATGAGAAGAGGTGACATAGGGGTATGTTCCAAAGGCAATATCTAAGAGCGTTCCCTGCGCCCCTTCAAAGAGGATTGGTTCTCCATCTGTAATAGCTTTGTTCAAAATATATCTTGTATCAGCAAGATATGGCTTTATCCTTTCAAAAAGAGCAAGATATTCATTTATAATCTCTTCCTTCTTGAATTTTCCTTTCAGGATATAATCCTTTTGCAAAAGGTTTAGCTCCAGCTTTTCCGCAAAGACTTTTTTATCCAACAGATCTGCTATTCGTATCCCACACCTTCCAACCTTATCAATATATGCAGGACCAATCCCTCTCATAGTCGTGCCTATCTTCTGGCTCTCTTCCATTGCTCCATCAATGAATATATGGTAAGGCATAATCAGATGACAGCCAAGACTTATATAAAGGTTTGGGGTTATACCTTTTTCCTCTAAAAGTGCCAGTTCTTTTAATAATTCCTTTGGATTGACAACCACACCCTCAGAGATAACACCGATCTTTTTAGGATGCAAAACCCCTGAAGGAAGGAGATGGAAGACAAACTCAAATCCATCTACATCTACGGTATGACCAGCGTTATTCCCCCCTTGATAGCGGACAATGTAATTATAGTCTTTGGCAAGAAGGTCAACAATCTTTCCTTTTCCCTCATCACCCCACTGAAGACCAATGATAGCAAGATTCATATCTTGATTATATATAGAAATTTCCTTTTTTGTTCTGGCTCTGCCAGAACTTTATATTTCTTGCTACTGCAAGAAATATCTGGTGTAGTTTACAGAAGCTACTCTCCAAAAGTCAATAAGAAAAACTTTGCCAATAATAGAAGCAGTTTGGTATACTAAAACGATAGAATACAGAATTCAGAATACAGAATTCAGAATAGATGCAGGTTTTTCATTCTGTATCCTGAATTCTGACTACTGAATTCTATTTAGTTTGTTGCAAGGACTGATTTATTTGAGTATATAAATGAAGAAGACTATCTTTTCTATAGCAATAAGCGTCATTTTCCTCTATCTTGCTGTCAGGAATGTCCAATGGTTAGAGGCAAAAAAATCGCTTTTGGGAGCAAATTACCTTTGGATGATACCAGCAATGCTTCTTATCGCTATCTCCTTTATTCCCCGTGCCATAAGATGGCAGTATCTTTTGGGCTCAGAAAAGAGAATATCCGTCAAAAGCCTGTTCTCAGTGATTATGATCGGATTTATGGTGAATAATATTGTTCCAGCAAGGATTGGAGATGTGGCCAGGGCTTTTCTTTTGGGAAAGAAAGAGGGTATCTCTCGCTCTCTCTCCTTTGGGACTATTGTTTTAGAGCGAATATTTGATGGAATTGCCCTTATTATTCTCTTCTGCATAGGTCTTTTTTTCTTTCCTCTGCCTTCCTGGGCAAAGGGGTTTGGAATTATAGGTTTGGCTGTCTTTGGTTTCAGTATCCTTCTTCTCGTACTCTTAAAAGCAAAAAGGGAGGCTGCTGTCAGTCTTTTCATTAAGGCAACAGGTGTGTTCAGCAAAAAACTCTCAGAGAGGATGGGCTATATCCTTCATAAATTCATCGGAGGGCTTGAGAGCCTTGGCAAGCCAGACCACATATTTTTGATACTTTTCTGGTCCCTTGTCTCCTGGTTGCTCTTTGGTCTTGAGTTTCATCTTCTCTTTCTCTCCTTTGGCATCTCTAACCTTCCCTTCTATGCCCCATACTTTGTGATGGCTATTGTTAGTCTGGGAACCCTGATTCCATCAGCCCCTGGTTATATTGGCGTCTTCCAGGCTTTTTGTATCGCTGGTCTGGCTCTCTTTGGGATAGAAAAAGGCATGGCTTTGAGCTACTCTGTGGCGGTGCATATAGCCCAGTATATTCCGGTTACAGCTATAGGGCTATACTTTTTGGCAAAGGAGGGTGTCTCCTTTTCTTCCCTCCTCAAGCAAAAAAATGAAACAAAGGAAATATAAACCTTTGGAGGCACAGAGGTCACGGAGAAGAGAAACACGAAAGCCCGAAAGGGAGAAATCCCGAGAGGGAGAAAGAGAGTTGAACCACAAAGCTCACAAAGAGCACAAAGAATATAAACCGTCCTCCGTGACCGTAAATTTCGGTATCCGTGTCCGTTATCCGTGACCGTTATTTCTTTATACGGACACGCTAAACGGACACGAATCACGATTAAAGTTTCTTCGTGTTCTTTGTGGTTAAAAATATTTTTTTCTGGTTTTCATTCTTTCGTGTTTTCGTGATTATATTTTATTTCTCCAAAGTCTCCGTGTCTCTGTGGTGAATACTTATATGAATCCTGATATTACTGTCAATATAGGTGGCTTACATCTCAAGAACCCTGTCCTTCCAGCATCCGGGACTTATGGGTATGGGATAGAGTATGAGGATATGGTGCCTCTTGCGGAGTTTTCTGCTATAATTACAAAGGGGCTAACCCTGAAACCAAGAGAAGGCAACCCTCCAACAAGAATTGTTGAGACAGCTTGCGGTGTGCTCAATAGCGTTGGTCTTGAGAACATAGGCATTGAAAGGTTTATCAAGGAAAAACTCCCCAAGATACGAAAACACAACATTCCTATCATTGTCAACATAGGAGGCCAGACCCAAGCAGAATACGAGGAGCTTGCTGGAATCCTTGACAAAGAGGATGTGGAGGCATTAGAAGTGAACATCTCCTGCCCGAATGTCCAGAAGGGTGGAGCTGTTTTTGGCAAAGACCCGGAGATAGCAGGTTCTATTATAAAAAAGGTTAGAAAGAGATTCAGCCGAACAGTCCTTGCCAAGATTCCTCCAGTAGACAATATAAGCCAGATTGCCTTAGTCTGCCAGAAAGAAGGGGCAGATGCTGTCTCCCTTATCAATACGATAAGAGCTCTGGCTATTGATATTGAAACCCAAAAGCCAATCTTAGGAGGTATATTTGGAGGTTTATCGGGTCCAGCCATAAAGCCTGTGGCTCTTAGAATGGTCTGGGAGGTGAGCAATGCTCTGGATATTCCAGTGATTGGGATAGGCGGGATATTCACAGGGTCTGATGCCATTGAGTTTATTCTGGCAGGCTCCTCTGCTGTTCAGGTCGGCACAGCAAACTTAGTTGATCCCTTTTCCTGTATCAAGATTTCTGAGGGGATAAGGGAGTATATGGTAAAGAAAGGTGTTAATAATATAAAAGAGCTTGTTGGAAAGGCTAAATTCCAGTAACACTTTACAACTTCCGTAAAGACTAACCATATTAAACCTGCCCTCTTTTTTTCTCCATATTCATTTATAGAGAGTAAAAAAGAAGAGGAATAAAACAATTATTGCTCCAATAATTATGGCTATTGTCAACAACTTTTTTTGGGGAACATCACTGAATAGGCTTGAGATTGCACACCCTTTTTCTACCTCCTTCTTTTGGTCAAAAAGCTGAGACTTGATTTCTGGAGGAAGATCTGCTATCGTCATTTTCTTTTCTTTTTTATGAAATAGCTCCTTGCACAGATTACAGTATAACGCGTTGTCTGGGTTCTCATAACCACATTTCTTGCAAACTACCATACTTTAATTTTAATCTGAAAACCCAGTCTTTGCAAAGAAAATGTGTAAATAGAAAAAGAGAAGAAAGAATGTAACTATTTACTCAAGTGAAGTAGAAGAAGAAACACGAAAGCCCGAAAGGGAGAAAACCCGAAAGTGAGAAAGAGAGTTGAACCACAAAGCTCACAAAGAGCACAAAGATAGATATTAAAAATTATTCTTATAGTTCTT
>JAZDOR010000168.1:0-2557 GCA_043798435.1 bacterium | reverse complement strand
TATCCCTTATATCCTGTCACAGGTTGATAAAGCCATCGAGAGAGAAAAACACCATATCCTGAGATTCGGTACCGGGGAACTCTCCGATAGTCTCGCCCTTGATAGAAAATATAAACTGAACAGACCACTGATAGAATTTTTCGGGGGAAAGAATAAGGCTCTTCTTGAACTGAAATCAAAATGGGCCTATATCAAGCATCTCATACCATACCTCAACCCCTTCACTGTTATCTCCTTTTCCCTTGCTCCTCAAAGGATAATCAGCCAGGAAGAAAAACGAACAAGTCCTCTCTACAAAAGGTTAAAGGCAGCAAAAAAGGCACAGGACCTGGGGTGTTTCGTAGGATTACATTTTGACCCCATTATAATCTATGATGGTTTTGAAAAGGACTACGAATACCTCATAGAAGACATAAGCAGGACACTCGACCTGAAAAAGGTAATCTGGGTAAGCCTCGGACTCTTAAGGTTTCCACCAAAACTCCTGAACCATTACATCGAAGAAGGGAGGAAAAACTTGCTCTACGGTGAGTTTATAAGAGGCGAGGACGGGAAATACAGATATATAAAAAACGAAAGAATAAAAGTATTTAAGATGCTCTATAAACTTTTAAAAAACAAAGAAGAGAAGCTTTTTATATATCTGTGTATGGAAAGGGAAGATATATGGAAAGAAGTAACAGGCATGGCTTTAAAAGATAATGAAGCCCTCACAGGGCTCTTCGACAAGAGAATAAAGACATTGTATGGGGGCAGATTATGAGATTCAAAGAAAAGGTTGTGTTCATTACGGGTGGAACAAAGGGGCTCGGTCGTGCCATGGCAAAGGCATTTTTGGAAGAAGGGGCTTACGTCGGGGTCAATGGAAAAAACAAAGAGGCTACCACAAAATTTGAGGAGGAGTTTCAGGGGAAGCATATCCTTGCATTCAACAGCGACATTACCCATTATGAAGAGATGGAGAATACTGCGGCAAAGGTTATAGAAACCTGGGGGAAGGTAGACATACTGATCAATAATGCAGGTATTATTAGCCCTCTGGCTACATCAGAGAAAGTAAAAAAAGAAGACTTTGACAGGGTAATTGATATAAATCTTAAGGGCACATTCTATGCCACGCAGATATTTGGGAAAAGGATGATAGAGCATAAGAATGGGAGAATCATAAATATTTCTTCACAGGTGGCATTATTTGGAGAGAAAGGATTTTTGCCATATTCAATAAGTAAGTCGGCATTAATGGTGATGACACGAACCCTTGCCTACGAGTGGTCAAAATTTGGTGTTACTGTGTGTGCAATTGCCCCTGGATTCATAAAGGGAGGCATGAATGAGGGTCTTATAAGAAAGGAGATCTTCATTGATTACCTGTCAAAAAGAACACCTATCGGAAGAATGGGTAATGTAGAAGAATTGGTGTCGCTTGTACTATATCTTGCTTCTACGGAAGCCCAATATATAAATGGGGAAACAATAACCATGGACGGGGGCATGACAGGGTATACGCAGGAACCACTCCTCGATTTCATAACAAAAGGTAAATAAATGGACATCATTCCTTTTATACGGTTTACGTTAAATAGCCGATACATTTCAAGATGGCTATATGAAGGTCTAATGATATATATACCTATTCTTAATTTCTTTTCGCTTGGCTATCTCTCTAAGGTTTCACGGTTACTCATGATTGGTGGAATTGGACTTCCACCTTGGCAGGATAAACAAGACTTAAATGTAAGAATTAATTTTATTTTTGTCTTCAATAAGTCTACATGGATTGAAGGCGTAAAGCTCATCTTTATATTTATCCTCTATGAAGCCGTACCTTTTTTCCTTTTCTCCAGTGGGTTTTTTTTAACTACCCTAAGTAACATTACTGCCTTCTTTGGGTATATCATAATAAAGTTATCCTACATAGCCCTCTTCATATGTTCTTTCTTACTCCCCTTTGCGTTTGCCACATTTGCAGACCAGATGGACCTTAGGAAGGCCCTGGAATTTGAAAAAATACTGAAGGGTATAAAAGAGGTCTTTATCCCGTATCTTGGTGGCTACCTGGGTACTCTTATTGCACTTTACATTTGTAAATTAATAATGCATATCCCATACCTTATCGGCTTTATCCTCTCATCGATACTTACATACTATGTATTCCTCATCTCAACATATTACTTTACAGAGCTTTTCAAGAAAACAACCCTGCCCACTGAGATAACAGGCGAGGATATGACTAAAAGCAGTGAACAATAAACATATACCCTAAACCTTGCTCTCAGCTCTATGCCCTCTGCCCTCTGCCCTTCGCTCCTTGCTCATCACTGCGTTTGACTTTCCTTTACAGTTATGCTAAAAACTGAATAATGGTGGGTGTAGCTCAAGGGTTAGAGCATCAGGCTGTGGACCTGGGGGTTGAGGGTTCGAAACCCTTCACCCACCCCAATAACATGTTGATAATAAAGATTATTTATCAGCATTCTTAGCCTTTAGAGACAGTAGACCTTTTTAGGGTGTAACTCTCCAATACTATCCGTTGTGATTCCAAGTTAATATGCGTATA
>JAZDOR010000150.1:0-5820 GCA_043798435.1 bacterium | reverse complement strand
ATTGGAACAATCAGCCCAACTTATGGCACTTCAACCATCTTCAGCCCAACCACAGTAGGCATAGGCACCATATCAGCCACAGACTCTGCCCACACAGACACAACTGATGTCATCACAGTCAGTATGGGTCAGATAACCTCCATCAGGATAGTTGATTCAGCGGACCAGGAGATAGGCACAAAGAGCTTAACCACAGATGGGACATTCGCTTTTCATCTGAGAGGTTACGATGATAATCTCAACAAGGCATATGTCCCAGCAACCTGGACAGTCTCCAGTGGTATCGGCACCCTATCTACTGCCTTTGGCACATCCACCATCTTCTACGCCACATCCACAGGTATTGGCACAATCACGGCAACAGATGGCACAAATACGGCGACAATCACTATCATTGTGGGTAAGCAAATAGACGCTACTAACCCCTATATCGGCACATTGACTACAGGTTGGGGAACAGCAACAGTCAGCATAGGCACAAACACAGAATCCATTATTATCCTTCCACAAGAACCTGCAACAGGGGGTCTCTTACAGAACCTTTCAGGAAACATAGGGATTGGTGTTGTGGTCAAAGCCTTTGGCACATCAGGCAACTTATTCAAAGGCACACTCACCAACCCAGTCTATATTGAGATACACTATAATGAATCACAACTTGGGAATATAAATGAAGATACCCTAAAACTCTATATCTCCCAAGATAATGGAGGTACCTGGGGGACTATCTCTAATTATAGCCTGAACACCCTTGACAACATCATTTATGGCACCTTCTCCCACTTCTCCATCATCGCACCTGCAGGAACAGGAAAACAAAAAGCTTCACCTGACCTGACCTCTGTCTATGCTTACCCCAATCCCTGCAAAGGCTATGATAAGATTATCTTTGCGAACCTAACCGACCAATGCTGGATAAGGATTTATAACATCGCTGGTGAACTTATCTTTGAACAAGAATTCACCAACACTCAGGGTAAGGAGAATGGAACCTGAAGAACCGCTCAGGAAAGGATGTAGCCTCTGGTGTCTATATCTATCTCATCACTAACAACCAAAACCAAAAGGCAACGGGTAAGATTGGGATAATCAAATGAACAGTTCAGCCACCTCATAAGTATTTGACAGGATAACAGGATTATAATATAAAATGGCAGAAAAAAAGGTAGCAGAGACAAACTGGACGCAGAAGGCGGATGTTTTGGTGGCTATATTTGTCCTCTGCATCATCGTGATGATGGTGGTGCCTTTGCCGCCACTGCTTATTGACATTCTTATCGGTGCGAACATTATGTTGGCTATGATGACTATTCTCACCGTGATGTATATCGGTAAGGCTATTGATTTTTCTGTCTTTCCATCCTTGCTCCTTCTGTCAACAGTCTACAGGCTTGCCCTTGAAGTCTCCTCCTCAAGGCTCATCTTACTTGGAAGGGGTGGAGAGGTAGGTATTATAAACGCCTTTGGCTCTTTTGTTGTTGGAGGAAACTATGTGGTTGGCATCATCATCTTTACTATTCTCACTGTCATTCAGCTTCTTGTTATTGTCAGGGGAACAACCAGGGTCAGCGAGGTTTCAGCCAGATTTACCTTAGACTCTATGCCAGGAAAGCAGATGGCTATTGATGCTGACCTGAATGCTGGATATATCACAGAAGCAGAGGCTCTAAAAAGAAGGGTAGAGATACGAAAGGAGGCAGACTTCTATGGGGCAATGGATGGGTCAGCCAAGTTTGTCCAGGGGGATGTTATCGCCGCCATTGTCATCATCATTATCAATATTATCGGTGGCCTGGTCGTTGGAGTCATTATGCGAGGAGAGCCTTTAGGTGATGCTATCCGTGCCTATACCACCTACACCATTGGCTGCGGATTAAGCGCCCAGATTCCTGCCTTTCTAATCTCAGTTGCCACAGGTATCATCGTCTCCCGTGCCGCCTCGGACCAATCACTCGGAACAGACCTGACAAAACAGCTCACCTCCCAGCCACCTGTCCTCTGGATTACATCTGGGGGTCTCCTCCTCCTCGCCTTTACCCCACTTCCAAAGGCACCACTATTATTGCTCTCTGGTGTATCTGCCATGCTTGGCTATATAATGTCAAGAACAGAGAAGAGAAAAGTCGTAGAGGAAAAGGAGCAGGCAAAGAAGGATGAGCTTGAGAAGATAAAGAAACCAGAAAGCGTTGCCTCGCTTCTTATGGTTGACCCTATGGAGCTTGAGGTAGGTTATGGCTTGATTCCCTTTATTGACCCGGAGCAGGGCGGAGACCTTTTAGAGAGGATAACCATGCTCAGAAGGCAATCTGCTCTGGAGCAGGGAATCATTGTTCCACCTATCAGGATACGGGATAATGTCCAGATCCAACCCCAGACCTATATCATCAAAATTCGTGGGGTTGAGGTGGGAAGAGGGGTTCTAAAGTCTGAGCATTATTTAGCCATGAAGGTAAAGGACGATGCACCAGATATCGGCGGAGAGGAGACAACAGAGCCAACCTTTGGTCTGCCAGCCTTATGGATAGGAGAGGAGAAGAAGGAGTATGCAGCAAAAGAGGGATACACAGTAGTTGACCCCCCATCTGTTGTCGCTACTCATCTGACAGAGATAATCCGCAGACACAGCTCAGAGCTTCTTGGAAAACAGGAGGTTCAGACTATGGTGGAGAACATCAAGGAGAAGTATCCAACCGTTGTCTCAGAGCTAATCCCGGAGCATTTGACTCTGGGTGAATTACAGAAGGTTTTACAAAATCTTTTGAAAGAAAGGGTCTCTATTCGTAATATGGTGACTATACTTGAAACCCTTGGCGATTGGGCAGGAAAGACAAAAGATGCAACGATTCTTACTGAGAAGGTGAGGAGCGCATTATTTCGCCAGATAACCCAGCAGTATCAATCCCCTGATGGCACACTTAAGGTCATAACTATTGACCCAAAGTTAGAGGAGCAGATAGCCATAAGCATTCAAGGGGACAGGGTTGTTCTTGAACCAGCCCTTGTTGGAAGAATTATGAAAGAGCTTCAGGATATGATTGGCAAGGCAGGAAGGGATGGCTTTCTTCCTGTTATCCTTGCCACAGGAAGGACAAGACCGTATCTTGTAAAGCTCATTCAGCCTGTTATGCCGATGATGGGTGTGCTATCTTATGATGAGATAGCCACTGAAGCAAAGGTTGTCTCTGTTGGGATGATTAGGGTGTAGTATAGGTTTCAGTGTCAGGTGTCAGGCAGGAGTCAGGTAAGGGCAAGAAAACAAGACCTGAAGCCTGATACCTGATAGCTATTAAAGAAAGGTAACACTTTAGCCAACTGAAGAGAATAGTCATTAGCCATTAGTCATTTCAAATTTAGCATTTAAGATTTATGAGGAGAGAATAAGATGGATCAGTTGGTTCCAATAGAGAGAATAGAGAGTAAAATTCTCTTAATAAAAGGTCAAAAGGTGATGTTGGATAGGGATTTAGCAGAGCTGTATGGAGTGGAAACAGGACAGCTAACCCGTCAAGTTCGCAGGAATATCGACAGATTCCCTGTTGACTTTATGTTTCAGCTTACAAAAAAAGAGTTTGCAAACTTGAAATGCCATTTTGGCACATCAAGTTGGGGTGGAACAAGAAAGTTGCCTTATGCTTTCACAGAACAAGGAGTGGCTATGCTATCATCTGTGCTTAACAGTAAGATGGCTATCCTGGTCAATATCCAGATTATGAGAACATTTACCAAACTCAGGCTAATGTTAGCCTCAAATGAGGACTTGAGAAGAAAGATAGAGGGTATGGAGAGAAAGTATGACGCTAATTTTAAAATAGTCTTTGATGCCATAAGGAGCCTGATGACTCCACCAACCAAAGAACAGATGAAGATAGGGTTTAGGAAGGATAAAGGGGATTAAAAATAAAAAGGTTTTGATGAGGAATTTGAGAAATATTTTTGTTTCACAAAAATATAAGGTTTTGGTTTTTTAGAAGGAGGAGGAGATGAGTGCGCCGAGAAAAACGTATTGGTTTTTGATGGTGACCTGTCTTGAGTGTAACACACACAAGTAGGAAGTCCATCTTAGGCAAAGGTTAGCCACCAGCCTAATACCAAATCTCACATTTAGAGAGGCAACAAACTATACCCAATGAAAATGTGATTTAGTAAAAATTTAAGAAGATATCAGACTAAAAATCTTTCCTTTAAGTCTGGAGTCTAATGTTCTTGAGTCTATAATCTTTTTAATCACTTTTTTTGGAAACCTGATTTATTCTCGGTATACAAAAGAGTTGATAACTGAACACTGATAGCTATTTTTCAATTATCCCTCCTCCAATAACTCTATCATCTTTGTAGAAGACTACAGATTGCCCCGGCGTTATTGCTTTCTGGGATTCTTTGAAATCAATCTTTGCCCTATTATTCTCTAATGGATTGATGAGAGCCTCTACCTCCTTATGCTGATGCCTGATTCTTGCCATTACTCTCATTTCACTTACAAGTGCTTTTATACTGATGAAGTTTAAGTCTTTAGCCACCAAACTTTGTGAGGATGTTTCCTTTCTTTCTCCAATAATTATCGCATTTTTTGCTCTGTCTATAGCTATTACATATAGGGGTTTTTTGAGAGAAAGACCGAGTCCTTTGCGTTGACCTATAGTGTAAAGATAGATGCCTTTATGCTTTGAAAGTATATTGCCTTCTCTGTCAAGGATATACCCAGACTCTAACTGAGGGACATTCTTTCTGATAAAGCTCCTATAATCTCCATCCGGGATAAAGCATATCTCTTGAGAATCCGGTTTATTATGAACTCTCAGGTTTAGTTGTTCAGCTATCTTTCGCACATTCTCTTTCCTGTAGTCTCCAAGTGGCATAATGGAATGGAAAAGTTGGTCCTGTGAAAGCCGATAAAGAAAGTATGACTGGTCTCTTTTTATGTCGAGTGCCTTTTTGAGTATAAACCTGCCATCTTCCTTTTCGACCATTGCATAATGTCCTGTGGCGATATAATCTGCACCCAACTCACGAGCTTTTTTAAGCAGGATGCCAAACTTTATCTTTGAATTGCAGACAACACAAGGGTTTGGGGTACGGCCTTCTATGTATTCATCCAAAAAGTAGTTGATCACCTCCTTTTTGAATTCATCCTTTAAGTCCAAAATATAATGCTCAATTCCTATCCTATCCGCCACATCTTTTGCATCACTGAAGGTAGAGTTAGAACAGCACTTATCAGCCGTCGCAAGGAGGTCCAGGGTTACGCCAATAACCTCATAACCCTCTCTTTTAAGCAGAAATGCAGAGACAGATGAGTCTACCCCACCACTCATAGCCAGAAGCACTTTTTTAGACATAAAGCTCAAGGTTCTCTATCAGCCCCATATCCTGGGCATGCCAATGATTATCAAATAATTTCCAATTATAACACTATTTGCACCAGCATAGTATGCTAAAATAAATATTATTCAATCAGATTTAAGTTTTGAGTTTTTTACAGTTTACAACTTTTTTTTGCACAATGTCTATCTAAAATTTTCGTAACTATTTACTCATCTGAAGTGAAATAGTAGGTAACTGAGTAATATTTTCAGTTCTTACCCACTCAGAAAGTAAAGATGTTAATGTAGTAATAGGATCAATCTTACGAAGATGTAAGGTTCTAAATATTGACATCAGTATTGCTTGGGTGTCAGCGCCTTGCTTGGAACGGTTACAATAAGAGTTCTTTCTCATAATGACTGCTGGTCTTATTTGTCTTTCAGCGTGGTTATTATCAGCACTCACTCCTGGATGAGTTACAAAAGTAAAGATTTCATCTTTGTGTTTCCTGAGTCGTTT
>JAZDOR010000146.1:0-15790 GCA_043798435.1 bacterium | reverse complement strand
AGTTCTATCTCATCATTATATTTTATTAATGCCTTTTTTTCTATGAGATTGAAATAGGTAATAACAGGGTCTATCTCTTTAAACATTACAAAATCTGTAATGGTCAGGGCAATAATAGGTTCAAGGGTAGTAAAATCTTCTCCTTTTGGGAGTTGAATAGAATATGATTTAGCGGCATTGTATAAAACCCTTTTTTCAAACCCCTCTACATTTAATACCTGCATCTCAATGAGGACATTCTTATGGTTTGATAGCTTTGCCTTGACATCCACATAACTATCCTTCATGCCCTCAATCAATGGAATCTGATAAGGGTCAACGATGGTCAGGTCAACTATCTTTTCATCCTCTCCAAAATCAATCACAGCATTAAGAAAGCTGATCAGAATATCCTTGCTCTCATTGGAGCCAAAGACCTTTTTGAAAGCAAAATCTGTTTTGACATCTAAGAATTGCATAAATTTACTCTTCGTTGAAACCTTGTATCTTACCTATTAGTTCGTTTTGCAACTGATTTTGTTTCTCTTGAGCTTTCTTCATTATGCCCTTTAGTTCCTCTGTCTGCTCTACATTTTTATCCAATTTTTCCACCCATTTTTCACGAATAGCACGCTCTTTAACATTATCAATTTTTAATACCTGCAGATTTTGGCGATATTCATTCTGCTGCCTTAAGAGCCTCTCATATTCTGCATTGGTTTCATTATAAACTTGTTTTTGTTGTGCAATCTGCTCCATTAAACCTTCCAATTCACTTAATAACCTTTTTGCTTCCTCTGAAATAGGCGTCTCTGTGAGATAAAATTTAATCTGCTCCATAGAGATATTCTGAAGGGATATCTGAGAGGAGGTTTCCATCTGTTCCTGCACCTTGAAATCCTTATCTTCACCAGAGGCTAAATTTAGCCTGAAGCGATAATATCCAGAAGGTTCTTCTTCAGCCTTCTTTGGCTCTATAAGGGTGTAGTTGAGACTCCGCGGATGGTCTAAATAGAGAGCCTGAGCATCGTTAGTCTTATTACATATTTTATAAATGGTCTCGTTAATACTATAATAGGTGCTTACCAATATACCATTGGTTATCCTGCATTTATGGAATGGTCTGTTCGAGTATTGCTTTATGGGTTCAATTGTACAGCCATTCTCTATACCGTAAGGGATTATCTCGGCCATATCAGGCTTTAGTGATTGTTTCAGAAGTCCTTCTCCAATGGATGCAAAATCCTCAAATACTGTTATGGGGCCAGGCTCCAGGAAGAGTTTGGTTGAATTTTTAAGGTAAAGGCTATTCAGCGGTTTTGCTGAAATATCTGCACGCCAGTAGAGGGTCTTTGAGACATCTACACATTCAGTAATGATTGGGACCATTGCCGCTTTATGAGAACCGATAGAAACAGGTGTTTTTGCCTCATAAGCAAAAAGCTCACCTACTTGAACACCCCTGGCAAGTGTCTCCACAGAACCCTGCATCAATTCTGTAAGCGTCTCTCCTTTTTCCTTTCCAAACATTGCCTCAGCATCTTCCTTTGCTACAAAGTTTCTTGCCAATGCCATTTCTTTCTTTGCTATAGATTTTGATTCAGCCACCGGCTTTGGTTTAATCAATGCCTTAACCTGGGGGATAATACTCCCTATCTCTATCTCTTGCCTCTCTGGGTAGTAAGAGGTATATAGGTCAATGATGAACGAGATAGGATTACCAGCAACAAATGACACATTTACATCCTCCCAGTCTTCATCCGTTGGATTTTCCACAATCGCCCAACCTTGTAAGTATGGCTTTTGCATCTTTTCCAATATCAGGCGATAGGATGTCTTCCAGATAGGCATCTCCACAAGATAGCCCATAATAATATTGCGGTTACCTTTGCCTGTGCAGAAGACATCTATCTGTTTGCGGTCTGTATATTTGGATTTAAGAGATATATCCAATATACGGTTTAGGTCCCTTTGTATCGGCTCATCTAAGAGCTTAAAGGAGTTTATCTCTAATATAGAATAAGGCACAATCTCTCTCTGCTCGTTGAGTAAGATGAGTTTATAATTGGTTATCACCGAACCACTTTCTTTCTGAGATATGGGCTCAATCCCTAAGATATTTCCACGAATAGTCTCATTATTCAGCCTTAATTCTACCTTAGCCCCTTTGAGTTGGGTTAAGAATCGTATCAAGGCAGACTCTTCTGGGACATTAATCAAGATATTCTCTAATTGTTTCCCAATTGGGTCTTTGGAATCATAGCTTATGGCTTTAATCTTTCCGCCATCAAGGTCAATGGCAAAGAATGAAGTAAGCACATCCTTCATCTGGGAAGCCTTAAAACCGAGCGAGATAGTCGTTTCATTACTTACCTTTGCTTGCCGCTCAAAATAGCCCATACCGTGTTTATAAAAGATAACCTTTGTAACCTTAGCCGGAGCCTGCGTTAATGAGCTCTCCTCTGCTTGCAAGATGACAGGGATAAGGATACAGCCTGCTATAGCCAATAAAATCTTCATTTTGTTATAAATTGAGATTACAATAAAAATTGAACCATAAAGCACTCAAAGACCACAAAGAATATGAACCGTCCTCCGTGACCGTTATCCGTGACCGTATTTCCTTTAACTTTTTACGGACACGCTAAACGGACACGAATCACGACTAAAGTTTCTTTGTGTTCTTTGTGGTTATATAATCCTCAGAATTCTCTGTGTCTCCAAAGGTTAGTCTTCACTAATTATGCCACATCTTTGAAAGCTCTTTTGTAGTATTTATAACCTTTTCTGCTATCTCACAGGACAAAGACCCCAGTCCACAAGACGGCGTAATGAGGAAATTTTGTAAAAACGCAGGGTCTATTCCACAATCCACAAGAGATTTTATCTCTTTTTTTAGCCTCTCATTCAGACTATTTGCAGTCTCATCCACTATTTTCTCTGATGATGGAACTATTCCAAAAGCAAGGATTCCGCCCTTTCCAAGGTAGGAATAAAGCTCATCCTTATAAAGCCTGAGGGTATGAGCAAAATTATACGCATCAAAGTTCAGAATATCTATATTTGCCTCCATCAAGATGGACCAGTCTGTATTTCCACAGCAGTGAACCCCAACAAGCACACCCCTTTCTTTTATAGGCAAGACTACATCAGCGAGCCACCTAACAATCTGCGGTTTTGCAAGAGGAATGGTGCAACTGCCAAAAGCAGAAAGATATGGTTCATCCAAAAATATAATCGGCTTACCAATAGCCCTTAACCTCTCTGCCTGCCAGACAGCCTTCATCTCAATAGCCTTTCTTACTGCCTCAAAGAGATCATCGTTATAAATTATAGGCTTTTTAGTCTTATCACAGACAGTAAGCCCAAAGCTTATAGGCCCTGTCACCTGTCCTTTTACATACTCTGTTTTTGGTGGGTTGTTAAGAAAGGCATAAAAACCCTCTGCCCAATCCTTGGAAAGAGCAAAATATTCTAAATCTGTCTCAAGATACCTTTCATAAAAAGATACAAGTTCTTCTTCTATGTCCTCTGTCTCAAAGTATAGGTTTTCTCCATCTAATCTTGCCCCGGGCATACCGCCACTCTCCTGTACATACATATTCTCAAAAAAACCTTTTTTTGGAAGCTGTGGCCAGGCTGGAATATCTAATGTTTTGGCAATCCCTAAAGCAGATTCTGCCTTAGTATATGGTAGGCTACCTATTGATGACGAAAGAACACCTTTTAGCATAGTAAGTAATTAGTGTATAGTCTATAGTTGATAGTTGATAGTTGATAGTTGATAGTTGATAGTTGATAGTTGATGGACTATAAACCATAAACTATAAACTATAAACCATCAACTATCAACTATCTCTCCACAAAGAATGAGCAGACCCAACCGTTCATCCCATTTGGCAGTCTTACTTGATAATACCATTTCTCCGATGCATCAACGACAACTAAAGCATCTCCCTTATTTACCTTAGCAATGACCGTCTTTCCTGGATACGACCAGACATTAACATTATCCTTTGTTGCTTTTACTACTGCTCCCTCTTCTGTCTGTTTTGGAAAAAAGAAGGTCTTTGTTTTTTCTGCTTCCTGTTTTAGCACAACTTTATGTGGTGGCACAGCTTCTTCTACCTTCTTTGTTTCCTCTTTTTTACCTATTTCTGTTCGGTAAATATCTACATTATCACCTCGTAAAGACGAAAAGTAGATAAGCCCATCAGATGGCCAGGCAGGACACAAAACTCCTCCACCTACAGCAACTTGGGTATCATAAGTTCCATCTATATTTATCATCCTAAGCTCACCCCCAGCCCCCAAGATGTCTATCATTTCTATGTCTCGTTCAGGATGAACAGCTGTCGCTATATAAACAATCTTTTCTCCATCGCTTGACCAAACAGGCATTATTGCAGAAAAGGTTTCATTGTAGACAACCTCTGTCTCTTTTGTTCCATTTATCTCTATTGTCCAGATACTCTGCCTTCCTTCGCCAATGTCTCTCTGAAAAGCAATTTTCTTTCCATCTGGAGAGAACTTGGGGAATAACCCCTCAGTGATATAGATGAAAAGCCCTTTCTCTAAATCAACCATTACTATCTCCGGTTTTGAGTCTTCATCCCTTGAAATTTTAGAGAAAACAACGAACCTTCCATCTGGAGAAAAGTTGGGTGCAATCTCATCTGTTGCCTCATCAGATGTCACCTGACGGATATTCTGACCAGAGAAGGCATCAATAATAAAGATGTCATAGCTTCCAAAACGATTAGATGAAAAGGCAATCTTCTTTCCATCTGGAGCAAAACATGGAAATACATCGTTCTCCTGTCCAAATGTCCTCTGAATAACAGCCTGCTCTTCTGGTTTCTTAATGAAGATATCAAAATTTCCCCTTCTATTAGAAGAGAAGGTGATATGCTGGCAATCCCTTGAAATATCACAAAATAGGTCTATTCCCTTTTCCTCTGTAATCCTTGTTATGGCCCTTTGGGAAGACACATCCTTATGCTCTTGCCCCTCATATTCTGATCCCTCATAACCTGGAAACTGAGCACACCCTGCTATCAACAAAATCAAGCATACCATTGCAAACTTCATTATAACCTCCTTCTAATAGCTTTCAGCATCCAGCTATCAGCTTTCAGTTGTTTTTATTGACTGACCGCTGACAGCTGAACGCTATTTTAAGGCAGAGATTCAATCTTCATCCTGAAGATATCAATATTATACTCATCTTTGGCTTCGCGAAGTGAGCAGAAGTAAATAAAATCATCGCAAGACCAAACAGGAAACCCATCAGGACCCCTGTCCCCTGTAATCTGGGTATCATTGCTTCCATCTATCTTTATTACCCTGAGGTCAATGGGTTGATACGCTACTAATTCCTCAATTAACCCTTCTTCAACCTTAGCCTCTCCTTTCACAGCTGATGCATAAATGAGCCTTTCTCCATTTGCTGACCAGAAAGGCGTGATAGCACTAAATGTAGGGCTATAGACGACCTCTGTCTCCATAGTGCCATCCCTGTTTATCGTCCATATTGATTGCTTGCCCTCTTCAATGCCCCTTTGAAAGCAGATCTTCTCTCCATCTGGGGAAAACTTGGGAAATAGCCCATCAGAAAGCTCAGTCTCAAGTCCTGTCTCTAAATCAACAATCACAATAGAATATGAGGTCTCATCACCTCTTCGTATCTTGGTAAAAACAATATCTTTTCCATCACTTGACCAGTCTGGGGAGATCTCATCTGCCTCTTCATCAGAGGTTATATGCCTTGTATCCTGGCCACTGAAGGCATTGATGACAAAAATGTCAAAGCTACCAAAGCGATTAGAGGAAAAGGCAAGTTTTTGTCCATCAGCAGACCACGAAGGAAACAGGTCATGCTCCCGACCAAATGTTCTTTGAATTACTGCCTGCTCTTCTGGCTTTTTGATAAAGATGTCAAAGTTTCCCCTTCTATTAGAAGAAAAGGCAATCTGGTTTCCATCAGGGCTAATATCTGGCAGGATATCCATGCCCTTCTCAGAGGTTATCTGAGTAAGGTTCATTGCCTTTCCAGCTGGTTTATACTCAGGAAGGTCAACCTCACACCCAATAACCAATATGACTCCCAAGGCTAATAATCTCTTCATATCCGTAAGGATACAGTAATATAAACGGGTTTGTCAAGACCATTTTTCCTCTTTGCCACAGCAAATTGGACACATTTATTTTAGAATCCCGGCAGAGACCTTCTTATTCATTCCAAAACCCCCATAAACTACCCCTTCACCATTCTTATTCATCCCATAACCTAAATGGATAGGAAACTTTATATTTCCCAAGAACAGGCTTATCTCTTGCCTCAGTTCCACGCCCCCACCAAAAACAGAATCATGGAAGGCTCCCTCAGCAAAAAAGGCACAAGAAAGGTCTTCAAGGTAGATATTTGGATTCCATAATCCTCTTCGTATCTTAAACAAGGGAAAGGAGTATTCAAGGCTAAGAAGGTTATCAACACTTGTGCCTGAGGTGCGGGGCATTATCCCCGTATCATAGTCGTAGTCTGCCAAAAGCTCAACCTGACTCTTTGAGATGTATCTTCTAAAAGAGGAGCTAACTCTTGATCCACTATCCTCTGAACCTGCATAATATTGGGTTAGCAAATTGGCATTCCACCGTGGGAACCCAAAACCAACTCCTATGCCAGGTGCGATATACTTCTCTTTGAATTCATCTTGACAGCCTACCTCTAATGATAGATTGAAATTAGATAGTCCAGGAGCAAGACGCATAAATAAAGGATATTCCCATCCTAAACTTACTTGTTCATCGTTTGCAAACCCAAGATAGAAGGTAGAGGGTTTGAAGAAATCAGAATAGATGCCTGCCACCAGGCCAAGTTTTACATCCTCTGATTTTTGGTTAGAATCTGCGTAAAGATACGGAATGAGAATGTATTGATTCTCCCCTACAGCATCGCCTCCCATAAGTATAGCACCTACAGGAAAAGGGATGTGAACCTTTGGAAAAAGGGTCTTGAGATTCTCCTGATAGCCTGCTTCTTGTGCCTTTAAGGAAGAAAATTTGGGTTTCTGGGATTCTTTGTAGCTTGGTATAGCAAACTCTCTTAAACTCAGCTCTTTGCAAAAGATATCAAATCCATTGGATGTAAGCCCGACAAAGTAGAGTTTATTCCCTTTTGCATCAACTATCGGGTAATCTGCGAAGCCCTCTTCAGTTAAGCGAAAGAAGTTTTTATTTTTCACATTAAGCCCGTAAATCCGATATGTTCTTTCGTAATTGGCGGTAAAGTAGAGCATCTCCCCATCAAAAGAGATATTTGCCTCATCAAAAGGGGTGTCAATAACCGTAGAAAGTGTGCCCTCAGTGAGCTCTAAGCTATATATACCCCAATTCTCCCAGTTTTTTCTGGCTACAACAAATATCCCTTCTGAGGTAGGGAGTATCTCTGAGATAAGATGGGGGGTGGTAAATAATAGCCTTTTCCTATTCTCTTTCTTTGAATAGAGAAAGACCTCAGAGCCAAATCCATTCTTGGTATCTTTAGCATAGAGTATCTCATCAGAAGATATAGGAGAAAAGGAGCGAACCTCATCCTTGAAGAGTAGACTTTGCTTTTCTGTTTTAAGGTCTTTCTCATAGATCGAAGAGATTAGCCCAAAACCTGAGAGAGGGCTACCCTTATAACCCCCCTTTATCTCAAATACCCCATAGTAGAGCTTGTCCCCATCAATACGCAAGGATGTATGAATAGTACTGGTAAGGGGGACAATTACCTTTTCCTTTCCTGTGTTTAGATCCCTTGCCACAATCTCCTGGAAATCAAAGTATTCATAAGCCCCTGTCTTCTTTGTATACTCTCGAAGATAGTAAAGTTTGTCATCGTGGAGGATGGGATAGGCTATTACCCAGCCATTTTTAGTTAACCTCTCACCTGCTGTTTTCCATTCCTTAGCCTTCTCTTCTTCTGAGAGTCTCCATTCATAAAAGAGGGCTTTTATTGATTTGCCATAGACAGATTTTGCCGCCTCATCAAGACCAAAATACGGAAATACAGGGCTAAGATAGGAAAAAATAAAGGAGCCAATATAAGAGAAGAACTGAGAAAACTTATCCTCACCATATTTTGTGGCAAGGTATTGGAAGAATTGACCACCATAAAGATACGAACCCTCTCCATTGGGATACTCAAATGGTAAATGGGTCATCGTATTAAGATCGGGAAATTTCCCCTCTTTTGCCCGTGTTTTTAGATACGAGGTAAAGTAGCCATCATTCAGCCTTCCTTCATAAGGAGAAAATTGAGATTCAGTATAGACAGTTATTCCTTCAAGCATCCAGCCTGGACTCCATAGATTGGGATGAAATGGTGTGCCAAAGAGAAGGGTTGCCATTTCAGGCATATCGCTGGTATTTGTAATCTGCATCTGGTGGGTATATTCATGCAAGCCAACCATGCGAGACCAGTTCTCAACCGATGAGATAAATCGCTTCTGGGGCGGGTAGGTAAAGATGCCTATTTTATCAAAGATAGGGTCATAGTATCCATTAGAGAGTATACCTGTATCAGAAAGGGTAAGAAAGGTGTGTCCAGCATCTTTATTTCCAGTAAGCTTAATGACCTTCTCCCTGTAATGCTCAAGATTAGAGAGGAGTTCATCTACATTCTGCTCCTGACCCTCTCTGTAGAAGACAGTAAAATGCGTGGTCTTCTTTGCCTTCCAATTAGAATCAGCCCAACTCAAGATTGTAGAGGCAATTACGAGACAAAAGATTAGCGTGATATAGATTATTCCTTTTCTCATCTTGAATTTACTCCTTTGATGCGGTAAAGGGGTAGATATGTACTATCTACCCCTTTTTCTTTCTCATCCGTCTATAGGTTATTGGGTTGTTATGGCAACTGTGCATGTTATTGGAGTACCAGCAGATATTGAAGCATCTCCGCCTTTCATTCCAGCAAAGAGAATGCAACAGATCAACGAAAGACCAATACTGGTTAGCATCTTGTCTTTGCCTTTCACCACCTTTGTTCCAGAGAGCATAACGGTTGTTCCATCTACTGCCTGCACACTTCGGACTGAAATCGCAATTTCAGAAGGTATGCCAATATAGTTTCTCTTCTTGGCATTAGTCACCTCACCACTTGCTCTGGCACCTGCCTTTATAACCACTTTTCCATCAACCACAACATCAGAGGTCACAGAAAGCTCTACTGCATCACCTATGTTTACTGCCTCTGGAGTTATGGCTACATTTACAGCGACAATTACAGGTGTTCCAGCTGGAATCTTAACACCGGCAAAAGCCATAGTAGGCAGGCTAAAATTCGCCATAAAAGCACCTATTATCCCTATGGCAACAGCCTTAGATAAACCTCCCTTTTTATTAAACATCCTTAACATTTTTATCACCTCCTTTTTGAAAAAATTTTATCTAAAGGGCCCCGAGAAAGGCCCCATATATTCTATCAAAAATCAAATCCCGGATTGAACTGCTTTAGAAAATCCCTTTTTATTCTCTCATTCTTCCTATGGGCACTGACAACTGAGCCATAGATGTTGCCTGCATACCAGCCAAAACTCAAGACTCCCATTATTGGTTTTAGTCCCTCATTATCCTTCTTGAATGCCTCAGATGTAGCCCAGAAGAAAAGGCCATTAACAATAAATGAAGACACGGCTGTCTGTTTGTAACCATCATACAGATAGCCCATTCCAGGAACGATTGCCAAAACCCCAGCTACCTTGGGATTCTTTTGGTTGAGTGATGGCCCCTTACCAGCCAACCCTTTCAGTTCTTCAGCCTTTTTATAGAACCCTGATTCTGGCAAGATACTAGAAAAACTTTTTTGGGCTTCTTCCCATTCTTCTTCATTCACGAAGGCCAACCCTGTAAGAAGAGAGGCTTTATCCTCCATTGCTCCAGTTATCTTTTGAAATTCTGCCCTTGCCTTTGGAAAGTTCTTCAGCCTAAAATAGCTGGCTCCAATATAGAACTTAATCTCCATCTCATCGTTTTTGGCAAGCCCATTCTTAAGTATCTCCTCACCCAAGTGAACTGTTTCCAGATATTGCTCTGATTGGTAGTAGCATTGAAGAGACCTCTTGGCAGCCAGGGGTTTAAAGCTTGAGTCTGGAAAATAGACCATTAAACGCTGATATTCGGTCAGAGCGACATTAAACTCTTTCCTTCTAAACAATTCTTCAGCAAAGACAAAGATACGGTTATCCTCGTTTTGTTCATTAGATTGTTGTAAAATAAAGGTAGGGTCAGAAGAAGCATTAACTAAATCAACTTGAGGAAGAACTCTTTTTTCAGACCTTGAATCAGGAAGAAGGTCTTCGAACCTGACAGAGTCATTGATTTCTACAGAATCATAGTTCGTAAGGTCGTGTCCACAGCGGTGGAGTCTATCAGCAGTCATAATAAAAGCCTGCATTGGATTGTATCTTTCAAAAGCCATCTGCCCATAAAGGGAACAATGAGGGTACATCGGGCAATTACTCCCTTTCGATGGAGCAATAAGTAATTGATACATTCGTATAGCACCAAGGGTCATAAATTTATGGGGTGGATAAGGAGTCGCCTCG
This sequence comes from bacterium, assembly GCA_043798435.1. Lineage (GTDB taxonomy): Bacteria > UBA9089 > UBA9088 > UBA9088 > JAGUXG01 > JAGUXG01. The sequence goes on along the minus strand of JAZDOR010000146.1, from coordinate 5,219 downwards.
AAATCTTCTTCAAAGGCTACTTCTCTTTGACTGAGGGTAGAGACTGTTATTTCTTCAGCAAAGGAGACTTCTTTACCACTGAAAAGTATAAATGACAGAACCAATAAAGCTAATTTTGAGTGAATTGTCTGCATCAATGTTCTTTTACAGTCTCCTGTATCTCTAAAACACCTAATGTAATAGTTATTTTTTGTAGTGACTAAAAACCTATCCTCCCTGACATAGCGTAAATATTGGTATCTCCAAAGCGATTAAGCTCAGCCGAAATCTTGACAAGGAGAAGATTGAGCTCGCACCCTGCCAGCATCCGCAATGGATTGCCATTTTTCTTTATTCCATTGTTTATATTTTGGTCTGAAATGCTATAGTCTATCTTACTTGAATACTTATCAAAGCCTATACCTGCATAAGGATTGAGTAGGGGTAGTTTTTTACTCACCAATAGCTTTGCCCCATAGTTTGAGACATCCCAATCCATACCATATTCTCCATTTTCTTCAACATCAATCTTGAATTTATTGTAAGCAAGGCTAAGAGAAATGTCAGGCTTGACTGTAGTCTCCTTTAAGATTCCTTTTCTTACCTCTGCACCATAATAGCTTCCAGACTTAATGGGTTCTACCTTTGGAACATAAGCATATTTTATCCCCTATATCACAAGATTTTGAGACTCCAAGCCTTGCATAGATGGATGGCATAGCAAAGGGAACGCTCTCTTCTTTCTCTGTATCTGGGCTTATGTATTTTATCGGACAGCCAGCAACCAGGAGACCCAAAGAGAAATGGCCTCGACCCATAGTCTTTGGTGGACCCAAAACCCCTGTAGAAATAGCACCAGCAAACCCTTCCTGGAGGTCACCAATCATCTTGGTAACCTCTGATTCAGTCACTGTCCCTGTCCATCCACAAAGAGGAAGGAGAACCAGAAATGCTAATAACTTCTTCATTTTACACCTCCTAAAAATAAGAACAATCCCCGCAACGACCTACTCTTCCATACCGTTACCAGTATAGTACCATCGGCTCTGAGGGGCTTAACGACCGTATTCGGAATGGGAACGGGTGTTTCCCCCTCGATATAGTCACGGGGAATATAAGACATTGTAACACTTTAACCACTTGAAGCACAGAGGAAATTCATTACAAAATTATCAATGTAAAATTAGCAATGCAAAATGAAGGAGATTTATTTTGAAATGCTAATTGCTAATTTTGCAATTTGCAATGAGTTATGTTTCATACTTCACTTGGATCATATAGTTACAACTTTTCTTTATAAAGGATAACCTATGGTAGCATAGACGCAAGACGCACGACCGATTAGTACGGCTCGGCTCCCAAGTTGGTCAAATCAAAAAATTGGTCTTGCAACCTCTTCTCTTCTCCTTCCAACTTGAGCTTTCAACTGATTACCCAGCTTCCACCTACCGCCTATCAACCAGATAGTCTTTCTGGGGTCTTGAGGGAATAGAAAACCTTTTCTGTAAGGTTATCATCAGAAAGATTACTCCTTCCTCTTTTAACCTCCACCACAAAGGTTCTCCAGTGTCACGGGAGATATCATCTTGGGGTGGGTTTCTCGCTTATATGCCTTCAGCGATTATCCCTTCCCGACATAGCTACCCAGCACTGCCCCTGGCGGGACAACTGGTACACTAGAGGTCAGTCCATCCTGGTCCTCTCGTACTAAGGACAGCTCCCCTTCAAATCTCCTACGCCCACAGCAGATAGAGACCGAACTGTCTCACGACGTTCTAAACCCAGCTCACGTACCGCTTTAATCGGCGAACAGACGAACCCTTGGGACCTGCTCCAGCCCCAGGATGCGATGAGCCGACATCGAGGTGCCAAACCTGACCGTCGATATGGACTCTTGGGTCAGATAAGCCTGTTATCCCCGGGGTACCTTTTGTCCGATGAGCGACGGCCCTTCCACTCAGAACCGCCGGATCATTAAGCCCTGCTTTCGCACCTGCTCGACTTGTCAGTCTCACAGTCAAGCTCCCTTATGCCTTTATACTCTTCGTGTGATTGCCAAACACACTGAGGGAACCTTTGGACTCCTCCGTTACTTTTTAGGAGGAAACCGCCCCAGTTAAACTACCCACCAGGCACTGTTCCTTCTCTGGTTTCACAGAGGCAGGTTAGGGTCTAAATATGCTAAGGGTGGTATCTCAAGGATGGCTCCATGAGAGCTGACGCCCTCATCTCATAGCCTCCCACCTATCCTGCACATAACATACCCAAATCCAATGCCAAGTTATAGTAAAGGTCCCGGGGTCTTTTCGTCTAGCTGCGGGTAGCCAGCATCTTCGCTGGCACTACAATTTCGCCGAGTCCCTGGTTGAGACAGTGCCCAGATCGTTACACCATTCGTGCAGGTCGGAACTTACCCGACAAGGAATTTCGCTACCTTAGGACCGTTATAGTTACGGCCGCCGTTTACTGGGGCTTCAATTCAGGGCTTCGTCCTTCTTGCGAAGAACTAACTCCTCCTCTTAACCTTCCAGCACCGGGCAGGTGTCAGTCCCTATACATCGTCTTACGACTTAGCAGAGACCTGTGTTTTTATTAAACAGTCGCCTGGGCCATTTCACTGCGCCCACTTAGGCATAAAGGTAAACCTTCATACCCTTATGGGACCCCTTCTCCCGAAGTTACGGGGTTAACTTGCCGAGTTCCTTAACCAGGGTTATCTCGAGCACCTTAGTATATTCTACTCACCTACTTGTGTCAGTTTGCGGTACGGACACCCTTTGTCTCACTTAGGGGTTTTTCTGGGTGGTATGGGATTGGCTACTTCCCCACTTGGCTCTCGCCGCGAGGTCCCCATCACCCTTCAGAGTTAAGAGCCTTTAATTACTTAAAAGCTCCTCCTTTGGGCTTGGACGGCCATATCCTACAGACCGCACAGCCTACCCTTCCACGTCACCCCATCGCTAAAACAACAAAAGGTGGTACAGGAATTTTAACCTGTTTTCCATCGCCTACGCCTTTCGGCCTCGACTTAGGATCCGACTTACCCTGAGCAGATTGGCTTTACTCAAGGAAACCTTAGGTTTTCGGCGGGTGAGGTTCTCACTCACCTGATCGCTACTCATGCCGGCATTCTCACTTCCATACAGTCCAGCAGTCCTCACGGTCTACCTTCGCTCCGTATGGAACGCTCCCCTACCATATAAAGTCTCACTTATAGTTTAGTGATAAGTTTACAGTCAATAACCTAAGTTACTGACCATTCTCCTATCAACTGTAAGTTATCTTCATATCCACAGCTTCGGTGACAAGCTTTTAGCCCCCTTGGATTCTCGGCGCAGAGTCACTCGAACAGTGAGCTATTACGCTTTCTTTAAATGATGGCTGCTTCTAAGCCAACATCCTGGTTGTTTGTGCAACTCCACATCCTTCTCCACTAAGCTTGTACTTAGGGACCTTAGCTGGTGGTCTGGGTTCTTTCCCTTTAGAAAATGGAGCTTATCCCCCACTTTCTCACTCCCAGGATACGAATTATAGCATTCGGAGTTTGATTGGGTTTGGTAACCTTTGTCGGGCCCCTAGTCCATTCAGTGCTCTACCACCATAATTTATTACCTGAGGCTGTCCCTAAAGGCATTTCGGGGAGAACCAGCTATCACTGAGTTTGATTGGCCTTTCACTCCTATCCACAGCTCATCCGAGCAGTTTTCAACCTACACCGGTTCGGGCCTTCACAGGGGTTTAACCCTGCTTCACCCTGGCCATGGATAGATCACTCAGTTTCGGGTCTATTGAATACTACTAAACGCCCTATTCAGACTCGCTTTCGCTACGGTTTTATGGCTCATACCACTTAACCTGGCAATATCCAATAACTCGCCGGCTCATTATGCAAAAGGCACGCCATTAGGCATTCCAGTGGCCAGAAGGAGGTTTAAGACACAGGACAGAGTCTTACTTAAGAAGGCTTACGCCCTCTCTTTTAGACATCCATCACTGAAATCTTAAACCAGGTCTCCTACCTAACCTGGCATAGCCCTATGGCAGCTTGTAGGTATACGGTTTCAGGTACTATTTCACTCTGCTTCCGCAGTACTTTTCACCTTTCCCTCACGGTACTTGTTCACTATCGGTCGAAGAAGATATTTAGCCTTAGGAGGTGGTCCTCCCAGATTCAGACAGGGTTTCTCGTGTCCCGTCCTACTCAGGAATCTAAACACAGGAAGTCCATTTTTTCGCTTACAGGGCTATCACCTTTTATAGCTCGTCTTTCCAGTACAATTCAGCTAAAAAAATGGATCTTTTAACTTCCCGGGTGATACTATACTTCTACCCTATTTAGACCCTACAACACCACTTATGGAACGCAGTATAGGCTATTGACACAAGTGGTTTAGGCTCTTCCGATTTCGCTCGCCGCTACTTTCAGAATCGAGGTTTCTTTCTCTTCCTCAGGATACTGAGATGTTTCACTTCTCCTGGTCTTCTTCACATACCCTATGTATTCAGGTATGGATGCTGAGGCATGACCCCCAGCGGGTTTCCCCATTCGGAAATCTACGGCTCAAAGCCTGCTCGACGGCTCCCCGTAGCTTATCGCAGCCAGCCACGTCCTTCATCGCTCTTCTTCGCCAAGGCATCCACCATATACCCTTAATATCTTGCCTACGCTACCACAGCTTATCCTTTCAATTGTCAAAGAACAGACTCTTTTCTAAGAATAGAAGTATATTACAAAGGGTATTTCTTGTCAAGAAATTTCTTGTTCTTGATGTTACTATTTAAAAATATTATATTTAATTATTAACTCAACTTTGGCAAAAATCCCAAATTTCAAAAATTTCCTTCTTTTCCCCCCTCTCCTTAACCGCTTCTATGACCCGCAAGGACTGTCGTAGATGTCCCAGATTGCCCTATCATTTGCCCTTCTCTTCTCACCTATAGTCAATAGGCGACCTTCAAGCCCTAATTTGGTGATAGCATAAACCGAGCATCAACTCTAAGCTACAGCTTGATGTAAAGACTCTTCCCTAAGACTATTGACACCTTTTAGTCCACAATCCTGGCACTTAGTAATCCCCAAACCAAGATGCTGCCTGTCTTAACGAAAATAGGTCTCTATGTGTCCAAAAGCATCTGATAGGTAGAAAGTAATCCGCTGCGACCTAAAGTCTTTGCGGTTTGTAACAATAAAGGATAACTATTTCCTTTTGTTTCCACATAGAGAAGAAGGAGAAGATTAT
>JAZDOR010000138.1:0-2586 GCA_043798435.1 bacterium | reverse complement strand
TTCAGGTTTCTGCTCATCCCTTGCAATCTCAGGAACCCCCTGTTTCCTGGCTTTTGCGGATTTTGCAGGCCGCCTGGTTTCCTTATTTACTGGCTTTTTGGCCTGTTTCTTCATATGAGCTAAACAAGTCTGGTTTTGTTTAAAAACCTTACCTTTTTCAAGGCTTTTCAGTAGATCCGAATGTACAAAAGTGGGAGGTGATTTTCAGTTATATATCAGATTATATATGAAGAAATAGTGGTCATAAAGAGGAGGTTGCGCCTTCGATAGAAAAGAGGTCTCTTTCTATGGCTTGTTTCTTCAGCTCTTGCCGCCAGTATCTGATTTGCCTCAACACTCTGGAATGCTCAAGGTCGTGGTAGTAATGCACCTTGTTCCTCGCTCTGTTGTACTCTTTTAACCCCCCTGGGTCCTTTCTGAGAGTGGCATTAATGTACTTGGTCAGGGTTTCCTGCCTCTGGTTGAGATTTGGCTTTTTGACAATCCTTTTGCGTCTGGCGGCGCTGTTTAACTCCCACTTAATGATGTCTTGGTATCTCTGCTCCTTGTTCCATTCTCTAAAGTCCCTATTGTCTATGTCTGCCTGGTTAAACAAGGCGAAGCATTTGGCACACTTGTACTTGCCTCTCCGCTCTATCAGAACGAGCATATACTGACAATTCGGACAGCGTGGCATAGACGGTAAGATGTGCCCTAAGTTTTATAATAATTGTGGGGATAGTGTACATATGTTGTAGACTCCACTTTCTGAATGAAGTTTATAAAAGGGCAGAGTATGATAAACTCTTGGCAGGAGATTTCACTGGAATATCCGATAAAATTTAGTGGCAAAGGCTATAAACTCTAAATTTTATGGCTACAGGCGGTATTTGTATTCATAGAATAGGGTCAAGTCTAATTATTAGATATAAAAAGTGAACTTGTAAATACACCTTCCAAAACAAAACATTTATTAGAGGATATATCGATTAGAACCATTATTATCGTGAGGTGTTTAAATGACAATAAATTGGCAACAGATTGAAAAACAGATGAGTGCAATAGGTGTAATGTGGATGAAGTTTAGGACAAATGAAGGTATTCTGGGAGATACCAAAAAACAGAGACTATTTTTAACCGCTCTTGCTGAGGTTATAAGTAGACTAGAAAGAAGACTTAGCGATGGAAATGAACAGCAATATTATGATCTCGCACCACAATCTGCACTGGAAGCGGCTAAACAAAATCCATTCATAGGTCTTGCTATGCAGAGAAGAAGTAAAGAGGATTTCCTTAAATATCTTGTAGCAGTTCAGAAAGTAAGTTATAGTATTGGGCATGCAGTTGATTATATCATCAGTTGGCAAGGTTCCAAAAGTATAACACAAGACCAGATGAATGAAATAGACTCCGCAATCACTAAAGCTTCAAAAGAGCTAAAAAGCCTAAGAAGTATAAACTGGTAAACACTATGCTTCTTAGGTTTTATTGTAATCCCAGTATATAATTATAGTGGATTAATGAACTAATCTCAAAACTCGAGCTTTCCCTTCTCTCCTCGTGTAAGATAGTCTACCCTTTCTCTTTCGCACCCTAATAAGCACCCAGTTTAGCCATCTTCGGAACTACTGCTTTTTCAGAAAGATTTAAAAGAGATTTCAGATTAATCATATACGGTAAGCTAGGTCGGGGGGTTAGCCGTCCCTTGTCACTATAAACCGGCTTTATGATAGGACCGAAGCCTGGCAAGAGGCTTTTTTCCTGTGCGCGGGTCTTGGTTTCGGACAGTGACTCTCTGTCCTCCAGGATTCGTGGTTATAAGAACCATGTCAGGTCAGGAATGAAGCAGCATTAATTATGATCATGGGTGCTTGGGGGGTTGCAGAGATGAGGATGTATCAAGGTAACCCTCACATAAGAGATCTGTCCATTGCTGGGCGGGCTTACCACTTTTCTAGAAATAGGGTTATAAGTCTTCTTCAGAGATCACTTTGATTCCATTCTTCTTGAGGAGGGCAGTGGTGACTCCATCCCCTTTTCTATGGGAGCGAAAGAATGTGCCGTCAGAGATCTCTCCTGAGCCGCAGGAGGGGCTTCTCTGCTTGAGTATTGCCTCTTTGATGCCATAGAGTTTGGCGATCTTGAGCACCTCTTCTGCTCCTCTTGTGAATTTGAGAGTGACATCATTACCATCTTTCTCCAACACCCTTGCTTTGCCATTAAGAACATCTTCTCCTGTTCCTCCCACAATCTCTGCATCTGGTCTGGGTGTCGCTTGACCCCCAAAGAGTTCTGGGCATACTGGGATAAGAACCTCATCTTTAGTAAGATTAAGAACTCTTCCGTAGATTTTGCTTTGACCGTCAAACTTGCAGTTGATGCCAAGAAGGCAGGCGCTGCAGAGCTTTACCATTTTATTCCACGACAATCGCCGGCTTTCCAGGCACGCCATTCTTGGCTTTTTGCTCTGTGCTCTCTTCTGCAGGCTCTACAAGGATCTCTGCCCTGAACCTCTCTGCGAGCTTGGCTTTTGCTTCCTTAAGCAGCTCGTGCTCCTCTTCTTGCGAGAGGATTACTAGCGGCAGCTTGCTTGGATCCTTGAGAACT
>JAZDOR010000136.1:0-9893 GCA_043798435.1 bacterium | reverse complement strand
AATTCTCCCTATTTTCTCCACCTCTTCTTTCTTACACATTTAGGATAGCTGAATAGTTACTCCTCTTCTTCTAACAAACTTCTGCCAAAACCCCTCTATATAACTCATCTTTATCTGCAAAAGGCGCTTTTTTAGCTGCGGCAATACTGTCATTGACTTTTGAATCTATCTCCTTTTCTATTGCCCGAATTTCATCTTCTAACCCTAATTTGATCAATCTATTCCTTTGCAGTTTTATAGGGTCCTTTTTGAGCCATTTTTCAAATTCATTTCTCAAGCGGTATCCAGCTTCAAAATCCTCATTAATACCCACATGTTCTAGATAACGATAATATTTTAGATGAAGAAAACAAGGCTGTTGGCTTTTCTTTATCTTTTTTATTGCACCCTGAGTCAATTTATAAATAGCCTCTACATCAGTCGTTTCATCTTGAAACACATTACAATTAAAGTTTGAAACGATCTCGGTAATTGAAGCATATCCATGCCTTACTGATGATGGAGTATGGACAGCAAAATCGTTATCCTCGCAAACAAACAAGATAGGCAATTCCATTAAACAAGCTACATTCAAACTTTCCCAAAAAACCCCTTCATCGACAGCCCCATCACCGAAAAATACAGTTACTATCTTACCATTTTTAAGTATCTTATTTGCAAAAGCGGATCCAACCGCAACCGGGATTTGGCTGGCAACTATTGCCGAAGCTCCCATAAACCCAAGGGCAGGCTCACATAAGTGCATTGACCCACCCTTTCCTTTTTGTAAACTGGTAGATTTGCCATACATTTCTGCAAAAAAATTATCTGTATTCTCTGTTTTTGCCAAATATAATGCATGCGACCTATAGCTGCAAAAGACCTGATCTTCTAATTTTAGAGCATGGCAAATGCCCACTGCTATTGCCTCTTCTCCCATGGACATATGCATAGGAGTCTTCATATCGTCTTCAGGATAATATTTGACAATTTCTTCTTCGCTCTTTCGGATTAAATATAATTTTTTATAAAGTTCTAAATTTAACATTCTATCTCTTTAATTCACAATGATTTAGTGCGATTTCATAAATTTCTTTCCTGAATGTTTGCTATAATACTCCCGCCAGTAATTCAGAAGGTCTTCTAATGTTTTGTCAAATTTAATCTCTGGCTTCCAGCCGGTAGCTTTGACAAATTTATCAATACAGGGGATTTGCAGGGTTACATCCGATGGTCTTAAACGAGAAGGATCAACCTCAATAGCTATATTTTTTGTCGTAGAAAGCTTGACCAATCTATTCAACATTTCCCCTACGGTCATTGTCTCAGCCCCACCTATATTATAGACCTCACCTGGCAGACACTTATTTACCAATAACCAATAAACTTTGACAGCATCTCTAAGTGCATATTTTCACCACATCAGTCTTTTAAGATGCTTTCAGTATAGTGAATAAAGTTTTCTGCCAATCTTAAAAATTCATTGGCGTCTTCTGCCTCTTCATCTGGAAATCAATATCTGAATTCCACGGCATAAGGTGTAAGTTCAGGGAATCTCTCAACATAGTCTGGAAGTTGTATTCCCTTTGCCCAAGAAAGTTCTATTAAATCTTCAATATCATGAGTCTTTGGAAAAATTACCCCTTTGTGCGATAGAATCGCTTTTATCGCCTTCTCTACAGCCTGTTGAATATGAAAGAAAACAAGCTCTTTTCTGATTCCATCATCATCTATAACCTTCTTTACAAGCACCAATTCTGCTTTGGCTAAGCTTAAAAACTGTTCATGCTCTCTCATATATAACTATTCCCTTCTCCCTGGCTTCTGCAAATACAGAATTAATCCATTCCCTGCTGTAAAACTCAAACTCCTGAGGAGTGGTAACAATTATATCAAAAGGCACCTTAAAACCCCTCAATGTTTTTCTTATTTTAACAGCTTCACTCCTTTTAGACTTAACATCTTTCTTGATTATCAGCAAATCTATATCACTATTCATAGTAGGCTTGCCACAAACTTGGGAACCAAATAGAATTATTTTTTCAAGAGTAAAACTTTTAGTTAACCTTCCGATTATTTCCTGTAAGATATTACTTTCAAGTTTCATACGGATATCTCCCCTCATCTAACTTTTTCTACCTTGTAATAATTCCGCCAGTATTTTAGAAGATCCTCTAATGTTTTGTCAAATCCAATCTCTGCCTTCCAGCCTGTAGCCTGCACAAATTTATCAATACAAGGGATTTGCAATGTTACATCCGATGGTCTTAAACGGGCAGGGTCAACTTCAATAGCAATATTTTTTGTCGTAGAAAGCTTGACCAATTTATGTAGCATTTCCCTTACGGTCATTGTCTCAGCTCCACCTACATTATAGACTTCACCTGGCAGACACTTATTTACCAATAACCAATAGGCTTTGACAGCATCCCTAACATCCAAAAAAGTCCGAATGCTATCTAAATTTCCTACTTTAACTACTGGTGGTGCCAGACCTGCTTCAATCGCCGCAATCTGCTTGGCAAAAGCAGACTCCGCAAAAACCTCACCCCGTCTTGGACCTGTATTATGGACAATATTGCCACCAATACCCGCGTGAAACCAGTGATTTTCAGTTTCAAAATCCCAAACCTCATCAAAATATTGCAATTCAGTTATTTTAACAATGCTATTATCATCCTTTAATAACCATTTTCCCTTGTTGGTATCTCTTTGAGAAAGGCATCTTATCTCAAAATATCTATTCTCATCCCTATGCTCAACAACAATCCTATATTTTACACCCAATACAGTTTCCACTAAATAACATAATCCTGTAGCTAAAATAGGAGATTTTGTTTTAAATCTGTAAAATTCGCTTTTTATTTTATTGTTCTCATCCCCATCACCTGCATTATAGCCACGAAGAAAAGAAAGTTTCGTTTTTTTATCTGAATTTAAAATAAGTTTTGGGATTTTTTTATTTTTATCACTGGCATAACAATTTTGATAAAAACTTTTAGCGATATTAAAGGGCTTTCTCACCGTCAACCGATACATATTTCCCCAGCTTTTGATATTGCTATCAACAGCCAAATATTTAAGCAAAATGCTTTGTGCCCTTTTAATCTTATTTATATCCTCATTATCTATCCGCATTCGGCCACCAGTAACACATCCTTCAGCAACAAAAAAACCATACAACCAAGCTAATTCTTCCGGAAGAAAAGTTATTTCTACATCAGGAAGAGATGTCAATTTTACCTTATCGTTAAGAGCTAATTCTCCGGCTTTAACCTTTTTTCCATCTTCGTTTACTATGGAATGATTATCAGTAACATCCACTACGCCGCCCCTGGAGGCTATTTCCAATATTTTATGATTATTAAGGCAGTGACAGGATAAACGCTTAATCTTTGTCCATTTATTATCATTCCATACCTCAAGACTACTCCTTTCCATATCCCAAATTTGGGTGCCATCTTCAAGCATTTTTCCCGATAAGTAGCCGCCCTTTTTTAACGGACTTCTTATCTCTGAAATATATCTAATATCTATCAGTCCACTTTTAGAATCTCTTAGGATGACAGGGGTCCATTTACTTACACTATGGGTAAAAAGCCTTGTTCTTATCGTTTTTATCTTCCATGATAACCAATATTGAAAACCCAGCATATCTTCAGCCACTTTGCTTACAGCATAAGGTGAAGCGGGTCTAAAGGGATTATCTTCACTTATCGGAACCTCGTCCTCTTTAACCTGCCCATAAACCTCAGAGGATGAACATATATGGACAATGGGGTCGTAAGGCGAGCTAAATTTTAATTCTTTTACTGCTTCTAATAAGTTGCAGGTTCCAATTATATTTGCTTCTAATGTGGCTATGGGCGATGTAAAACTAAAATCAACATACGACTGGGCTGCCAGGTGAAAAATAATATCTGGCTTATGTTCGTTAAAAACAGCTTTCAAAGAAGGTATATCCACTAAATCGCCGTAACACAAGGTGATTTTGTCAAGAATATGTCTTATATTTTCTTTGGGCGACCGCCAACGCACCAGACCTAAAATTTGAACATTTGGAAAATCTGCTAAAATATATTCGGCCAAATGACTTCCCACAAAACCTGTTATACCTGTAATTAAAACTTTCATAACATTTGATTATATAGGAATTTCCTTTTTGTTCTGGCTCTGTCAGAACCTTTTTTGGAAACCTGATTTATTCTCGGCATAATATGTTTTTCTGTTTCTCCACTCATATCATACGAAGAATATAACATATTTATTATTAAATCGGGAAGTTATTTTTACTTAGTAGCCAGAAAGCTATATGCCTATACAATAGGTATCTATATCAATAAACTTCTTAATCGCCCCTTACTTGAGATTAAGAGCCTTGTGTTTTGAACTAGCATAAGAAATTATAACGCTTATTTTTTACAGTTCCTTACATTCCACACTCACTGGCAATAGCCATCCGCTCCACCTTTCTCTCGGCTAAGGCCAAAGCTGCATAAGCCTTTTTCATCAACTCAATGTGGTTCGAAGCCTCAGAATCAGGATAGCAGGCTATCCCTATTGTAGGCTTTGTTCCTATCTTTTTCTCTATCTCCTCCCGTATCCTATTAGTTAGGATTCGTATCCTATCCTCACCTGTTCGCAAAGCCAGAATAAAGAAGGTCTTGTTCTGGTATGTGACCATATCATCTGCCCTTGTTTGAGAGTTAATAACCAGACCCAACCTTTGAGCATCTAAAGAAAGGTCTTCTTTTCCTGCTCTCAGGACAATCAAGGAAAGGGGCCTGAATAACCTCATGCTCCTTGCCAGTTCCTCCTTGAGTTTCGTTTCAAAGAATGGATATGCAAATAAGGCTGTGGACTTATCGCAGATACTTAAGCGAGTTATCTCCTCATCCAATCTTTCATTTTTAAGACGGAGGCTGATAATCTTTCCAATCATCTCTACAAATATTTTATCCTTTTCTTCAAGCCTCCTCTTTACCCGCCATCCACAGAAGACAACGCCGTTTATTCCTTCTAAAAACAGGGGTACGGCAATAAAAGAGATTACCTTTGCGTCCTTAAGGAAGGAATACATAGGTTCTGTCTTTATGTAGGTATCCCCAACCACAATACTCCCTCCTTCTTTAGCTACTTGACCAATGAGCCCTTCTCCAATCCTGAAGGATGGGAATTTTATATCCTCGCCCTTTGTTGCCTTTACCTCTAATCTGCCTGAACCTGGATTAAAGAGGAATATCATCGCAAAATCCGGGTGTAGAAAATGGATAACATAGTCAAGGGCAAAGACGAGCCATTCTGCTTCAGAAGATGCTCCCTCTATCTTCAAAGATATGTTGTAAAGCTCTTTTATCTTGTCGCTCTCCTCGTTAATATCACAAAGCGTAGCTTGAATCTTTGGTTGAAGCATCTTTGCTTTTTGTCTCTGGTCTTCAAGCTCATCTTCGGCAATCTTCGTCTCTGCAACAAGAAAGGAGCACATACCAGCAGTAGCAATGAAAAGCGGGATTCTTATCATAAGATGAGAAAGAACAACAGGTTCTCCAGAGAGAAAACAGATAGCCAAATAGATTATAGAGATTCCGCAAGATAAAAGAATAGTTGGTAAAATCTTATAGTAGCAAGCCCCGAACATAATGATGAGAGGATAGAAGAGGTAGAATGGACTCTCAAACCCACCTGTTGAGAAGATGAGGCTACTGATAAAGAATGTATCAAGGGCACTTTCAGCATAACATATCTTAAAGGAGATGCACTTGTGAAAGTAGGAAGATATATTATAAATAATAAGGATAACAAGAGGGATATAGATAGAAATGGTAGTAATCTTCTCTCTATCAAAGATCTGAAGGGTCAAGATGGACAAAACAATTATCAGCCACCGTATCTTGTTGGTTATAGAAAACATTCTTTTAGATAAATCCATAGCCCTTATAATACTATTACTCTGGTCAATCTGTCAATTGACTTTTTGACCTGTTTTATAGGATAATTGTAGGCAGAAGGCAGAGATAGATGAGTTTCAGCAAGAATACAAAAGATAGAATACAGAATACAGAATTCAGAATACAGAATAAGAACACCGTTGCATGTAGTTTTCAAGACTTTGAGATATGGTGATTCTTCAAAACTATTACTACTCGAAGAGGTCAGCAAGTTATTAGAATCTTACTCTGGTATTATTCTGAATTCTGACTCCTGAATTCTGAATGCCTTATTAAGTAGTTACTACTTTTTATAGCGATTTACTCTTCACTGCTCACTCTTCACTATAAATGGAGGATATATGTTTTTAGGAATAGAGACATCTTGTGATGAGACATCTTGTGCTATTATTGATGAGGATTATAATATCTTATCAAACATTGTTTCGTCTCAGGAGGAGATTCATAGGGAATTTGGAGGGGTTTTTCCTGAATTTGCAGCAAGGGCACATATTGAAAGAATCCTTCCAGTATTTAATGAGGCGATAAAACTGGCAGGAATCACAAAACGCAACCTAAAGGCTGTCGGTGTCACTTATGGACCAGGTCTTATCGGCTCCCTGCTTGTTGGTCTATCTTTTGCAAAGTCATTGAGCTACGCATTGTCTATACCATTCTTTGGGATAAACCACTTGGAAGCACACCTTTCTATTCCACTTCTCACTAAGACTGAGATTCCGTTTCCAGCCATAGGGCTTCTTGTATCAGGTGGGCATACCGAGCTATTTTATATAGAAAAATGGGGGGTAGGAAAGTCAATAGCCAGAACACTTGATGATGCCGCAGGAGAAGCCTTTGATAAGGTAGCCAGGCTTCTTGGCTTGGGCTGGCCTGGTGGACCAGAGATTGAGAAGATAGCCAGGACAGGGGATGCTAAAGCAATAAGGTTTTCCATCCCAAAGATAAAAAGTGGTAGACTTGATTTTAGCTTCTCCGGGTTAAAGACAGCGGTCTATTATCAGTTAAAGGAGGAAGGAAAGAAAGAGGATATTGCCGCATCTTTTTCCGAAGCAGTTGTTTCACACCTCCTTATAAATACAGCTAAAGCAGTCGCAGAAACAGGTGCAAGGAGTATAATTGCCGGGGGTGGGGTTGTAGCCAATAATAGGCTCAGGGAGGAACTCTGTTTTTTGGCAAAAGAGAAGGGGCTGGTGCTATATCTGCCAGAAAAAAAGCTTTGCACAGATAACGGGGCTATGATTGCTGCTAATCTGCTTTTTAAGATAAAAGAAGGTTCTCTGCCCTCTTCTTTTGATCTTGCTCCTTTCTCAAAATGAGAATTACTGTAACTGTTCATGTAGTGTAAGAAAAGGTGATATGGGGATTATGGAAGGGGATAGGGGGATAAAATTTTGAATTAAAAATTAAAAATGAATAATCTCTATATCCCCTGTATCTCCTTATCCCCCTTCTTACACTTTTGATGTATAACCTGAACGGTTACGAATTACTGGATTTCTCCTTGACCTGACGAAGATAAAAAGCATATAATAAAAATTATGATAAAGATATTGGTGGCTTATACATCTAATAGTGGGAATACTGAGTGCTTGGCAGAGGCTGTGGCAAGAGGGGTGAATACTGCTGGTGCTCAGGCTATATTGAAAAAGGCAAAGGATGTGACAAGAGAAGATTTTGTCTCAGCTAATGGCATTATTGCAGGTTCTCCTGTTTATTTTGGCACAATGTCTGCGGAGCTGAAGGATATGTTTGATAGGTTCGTTGGACTGCGGAGAGAGGGTGGAATGGAGGGAAAGATAGGGGCTGGCTTTGCTACCTCAGGCCATCTGACAGGCGGAAAGGAGACGACCATTCTTTCTATTCTTCAGGCAATGCTCATCTATGGAATGATTATTGTCGGTGACCCAATTAAGGTTGGTGGACACTACGGTGTTGCCTGCCAGGGTTTTCCAGACAACCAGACTTTGAAAGCAGGAGAGGCTTTAGGTGCGAGGGTGGCAGAACTTGCTAAAATTTGTAGCACCCCAGCCAACTGAAGCAAAGACTAACCACAGAGAGAAATTTATTGTAAAATTATCAATGTAAAATCAACAATGCAAAATGAAGGAGATTTAATTTTGAAATGCTAATTGCTAATTTTGCATTTTACACTGAGTTATGCTCCAAGATTAGAAAGGTTTTATGTTTTACTTGGATAAATAGTTAGCAAGGTTTTATGTTCATTGATGTAGGGGATATAAGGTGTTACTACGAAAGAGCAGGAGAGGGCACACCTCTTCTGCTTCTACACGGTTGGGGTGGAAGCTCTGGGAGTATGAGACCCATCCTGAATCTCTTGAAAGACCATTTCTCCGTCATAAACATTGACCTTCCTGGATTTGGAAGGACAAACCTGCCTGCTTCTTTCTGCATAGAGGATTATGGTTTATTTATCAAAGATTTTCTGGATGGGTTAGGCGTAGACAGGGTAGACCTGGTAACCCATTCCTTTGGTGGAAGGATAGCCATATTCCTGGCTGTGAACTATCCTGAGCTTATAAACAGGCTTGTCTTAGTCAACGCCGCAGGAATAAGGAGAAGGCCACCGCTATATTGGATAAAGCTCCTTCTGGTAAAGACATTAGGAAAGATTGAATCTCTAAAGCCAAAGATTTATGACCTCATAGGCTCAAAAGACTGGAAAGAGGCAGGCATATTGAGGCAAACTCTGGTAAGGGTTGTGAACCACGACCTAAAACCCCTGCTCTCTAAAATTCATCAGCCCACACTTCTTATATGGGGAGAGAACGACAGGGATGTGCCTATATCCTCAGCAAAGATAATGAACAGGGAGATAAAAGGCTCTGAGCTTGTCATCCTGAAAGGTGCAGGTCATTTCTCGTATCTTGATAACCTGAGCCAATTTTCAAAACATCTTTTAAGGTTTCTGGAAAAATAAGAGGAGCTATTTTTGTAACCGTTCAACGGCTATATTTTAAGATGCAGGAAAAAAGGAGAAAGGGGGAAGATGGGGAAGAATTAGAACGCAGATTTTCAGGATTTTTCAGGATTAGCGCAGATTCTTATTTAATTCCTATCTTGTAAATCAGCGTTAATCTGCGTCCTATTTCTCCAATTCTCCCCTTTTCCCATTTCTCCTTATCTTACACTACCTGAACGCTTACCTATTTTTTGCCTGGCGACCCCTGGCTAAGGTTAAAAGAAGCATTTAGAAGGAGTAAACTACCCCTCCTCCGATGGTCAAGCCACCTATTTTCGTATCTTTTCCACTCCCAAAATCTACCTTAGCTGAAGCATACTCTGCTAATGCAGTAATGGAAAGATTAGGGGAGACTGGATAGGTACAACCACCTAAGACCTGAAACCCTACTGCACCCTTTGATTTACTCACTGAATTTGTTTTAGATTCTGCTGAGTAATACCCTATCCCTCCTCCAATATATGGAGCACATGGAAAACTCTGACATGGAATGTGGTAGATGACATTACAGGTTATGGGCATAATCCTGAGTGAGTTGTCAGTTGTCGTATTTGTCGGAGTTCCAACCACCACTGTTTTGCTATCCTTCCAGTAGCTTAAAGCACCAACGATGGAAATCTGCGGAGAGTAATCATAATTTACACCACCACCGAATGTAACCCCTCCTCCATAGAGATCATCCACAGCACTGTCTGCTGGCATATAGTAGCCCAACAGCCCTATCGCTGAAAGTTTGCCTGCAGCATCTTTTGCTAAAACCTGTGTAGAGGCTAAAGCCATTATCCCTATTGCTAAAATCCCGATACTCTTCTTCATATCTTTACCTCCTTAATCTTTTTCACCTCCCTTTCCTTAGATTTTGGGTCGCCAATCAAAGATTATACTATCAACAACCTTACTTTGCCAATAAAAAATTGGCTCTTCAGGGTTTTTGTGGAATCAAATGATTATTTTTGAATAATTCAATGCAAAATGTAAAATTAGCA
>JAZDOR010000120.1:0-2691 GCA_043798435.1 bacterium | reverse complement strand
GTATGCCTGAAGCCTTACCTGATAGTTGAATATGGTTGCTGTGCCGTTCTCAAGCCTTGTCTCTCCTTCTATCTTGATGACTGCCCGCATTGGACCGGACTCTTCTATCTTAACAGAGGTAGGTGTGCCGAAGATGTATCTTTTGCCGGCTTTATCAGTGACAAAGAGTCCATTCTCACGAGAGGATGAGATAATCTTCCTGCTATCAACCCAGGCCTCATCAAACAGGTTAAACCCCTTTTTGTTGATGGTGAATTTGAGGGGGCCGGTATGAACGGTGATAGAATTGGTCTCATAGGTAATAGCGAGTTGTGTGGGAGGAGTATATGCCTCAGAGTCCTTAAGATAATAGGTAGAGGAGCCATTAGCAGAAACATCTCCCTGAAACTGACAGAGCACCCACTTAATGGAGCCGTCTTCCCACCACTTAGAAAGCACAGAGAACTGGGCAGCAACAGGAGAGCCATCTTTCTCAATCCGCAGACTATCCGTCCCGTATAATACCCCTTTTGGAATAGGTACCCCGGAAGACAGCGGCTCGCTCTCCCTCCCTACCCCAGAGCCATCTTTTACCGTGAGTGGGATGTTCAGAGGATATGTAACCCCTGCCCACAATATTAAAACTCCTGTCAGACTCAGTAATTTTTTCATCTGTTCCTACCTCCTTTTTTCGTATTGGGCATACATATTCGGAACAATTCCCATGCCAAATTGCATAAAGTGTTCATCAAAGCCGAAAGCAGTTTTTATACTTAAACTTTGCATAAGAGCAAATGAGGTGCAATCAGTGTAACTAAACCCTTTATCCTTATACTTTCTGAATATCTCAAAACCTTCATCCTTTAGCTCTTTAGTTAGCTCCATTATTTGACTAATACTGCTTGCTTTGATCTTTTCACCCAACTTCACAGCCACAGCTTGCCCCAATCTATTCTTCACTAAATTTAAGGTTTCAGCGAAGATATAGTCTGATGTGACTAACAAAAGCTTATTCTTATTGAGGAAAGAAGACGCAGAACTGTGGTCGGGGTCTTTGGAATCCACTAAGGCATACCATGCAGAGGTATCAACAAATATCCTTTCCATCTTTTTCTCCATAGAGATAGTCGTCGTGATTTCTGGCAATAGATGAACCATCACCCTCTCCAATTCCTACGATCTCAAATAAGGGATCGGTTTTTTTTATAGTAATTCTTTGGTTAACCTTCTCATTAACTAACTCCCTGAGTATATTGGCAATACTACACCTTCTTTCCTTAGCAGTCTCTCTAAGGAATTGGTATTGCCATTTTTCTAAACAAATTTGGGTTCTATGCACATTATTCATTATTCAAATTACCTCCTTTATGATATATTACATCATACATCATTTTCTATGAAGCTGTCAAATTAAATTATCATTTTACCTCGCAAGTAAAGCTTGTTGTGCCCATCTCACCCGGGGCAACCTGTGGGATTACCCACTTTATCTTTGTGGCAGATTCAGTGAAGGTTGACTGCCATCCGTTATACCAATAACTTATCTTTACATCTTCCGATTCGCAATTCGCAATTCGCAATTCGCAATTTTCTGGTAGCACTTCAATAATTACCACATCCGTTGCTGTCCCTGAGCCTTCATTAGTATAGGTGATGGTATAGGTCAGTGTCCCTCCTTTGGCAATATACTTCTTATCGCAGGTCTTCTTCAGAGTGATTAAAGGGGAATCTTGTGGGATAAGGATAGCTCCCTCTGCATTCCTGAGGGATATGGTAGATATGGGTTCTCCAAGGGTTTTATCTGCTTTGAGTGGACGGTATGTCTTATCAAGGATATGCAGGGTAGTAGAGTCTGTGCTATAATTAGAGTTCTTATCAGGCATAGGCTTGGCTAAGATACAAGCCTTTGTATATCTCCTGGCATAAACCTTATAAATCTTGTCCGGATCGGATGGGTCCCTCCCTTCTGAGAATACATACCAGTCTCCTAAAGGGCTTCCAACATCAAACTCACATGCTTTGGTCCACCATTTCTTAGCCATCTTAGAGCCATAGCATTCAGAAAAGGATGCATAGTAATGATACCTCGGGTCACAAAGGAGATAGAAATAAGCCAGCCCAAGTATCTTATTCCTATTCATTATCTCCTCTGTCTCTGTACCAAGTATGTAGATATAATATTTTAGGGCATGTCTTGGTTCCCACATCTTCTCTAAATTAAGCACATCAGAGTTAAATTCAAATCTATCTATTGATGTAAAGAAGCTGAAGAAGTATTCTGTCTCAATGGCATCAAGTTTAGAATGGATAATGCCTTCCATTCCATAACAATTACCTTCGAGAATCTTATCCTTAATCTCTCTTCGTGTCTCATCCAAAAACTGAATATAATCCTCTCTGTAATTCCTTGTGTCCGGGTATTCAATAACCTTCCCTCCACTTATAATATCAGGAAGGGGTATATCACCTGCCCCCAGACAGTCAAAAAATATCCCGTCCCATTTAACCCCTCCTCCAAGGTCTTTCTCCATCCTCTCCTTTATAAAATCAACCAGAGTCTGCCTGTAGAAACTATTTCCCATATTTGCCCTATAATGGATTCCTTGAGCTCCTTCTCCAGGTGAAACCCGAGCCTCCTCTCTGTTTCTTGCTGTAGCACTGCCATTTATGAAAGGGAGTTCACTATCGGAGACTGTGCCATTATTATCCCTG
>JAZDOR010000110.1:0-13015 GCA_043798435.1 bacterium | reverse complement strand
AATTACATGGGATCCGAAAGATGTTATTGCATGGTTCATGAAACAGAGACAAAACAAAGAGAAAGCCCGAAAGTCCCATAAGCAAAAATGGCTGGCAAATCATCCAATTTAAACCATTATAAACGGCGTTGTAGTGTTAATGCCTTTACCACAGATTACGCATTTATATTCGTCTCGCTCCATAATTTCCTTTTTCTGTGCAGCAGTGAAATCGTCTAATTCTCTTTTATGAACCGAGGCTGGTTCATATCTATAACTACCTTTAGAAACTTTAATTAAAAAGCCACTTTGAGATAATTGACGGATTTGTCTATCAGGATCTCTAAATATTTTTCCTGTTCTTTTTAAGAATTCGGATGTTACCCAATCTACAATTTCAGGATGCCTTATATCTCTATTTGGATTATTAATAAAATATTCCATTGCTATTTCTTCTTGAGTAATTTCATTCATTATCAAACTCCAATCTTGTAGTTTCTTTAATGATTCTTTTTTTTGCCAATTCGCAATATTTTGGGTCAATCTCTAAACCTATGGCAATTCTATCATTATTTACAGCCTCTATTAAGGTAGTTCCGCTTCCAGCAAATGGGTCAAATACTATATCTTTAACAAAACTAAATAATTTTATTGCACGAAAAGGTAAATCACGAGGGAAGGGGGTTGGATGCCCAATCTTTTTCTTACTTTCTCCATTAAAAGTCCATAGTCCATTCGTCCATTCCATAAATTGTTCTTTTGTAATATCCGAGATCTTTGTACCATTTGTCTTTTTCCAGTTTTCCTTAAAAAGTATAACAATTAATTCAACAGGTGCTATAACATATGGTGCTGCTGCTGATAACCAGGATCCCCAGGCAGTTCTACGAGAAATATTTCCCTCATTCCAGATAATTGTTGAATGATATTTCCATCCAACTTTTTGTGCAATTTTTGTTAAATCTGCTCCTACACTTTTTTGTCCACCCTTATTTTTATCTAAGGGAATGTTCAATAAAAATCTTGCCTGAGGTTTACTCCATTTGAAGCAATTTGAAATCCAATTTTCAGAAAATTCTAAATATTGTTCATAAGTCAATTCATCATTATTTGAGTTATATTCAATACCAACATTGTATGGTGGAGAAGTAACTATGAGGTCTGCAAATTCTCTATCAAAAGTATTTGAATTTCTTACATCACCTTGAAATAAAACCATTCTTTTTGAACGATAAGCCTCGGCTCTATAATGAACAGATGGTTCTCTAATTAAAAACCTTTTTAAATCGAATTCTTCTTGTGCTGTTTTATACATATTAATAATATTTAGCAATGCCTTAATGAGTTGAGGATGAAATTTGCCTCGATAAGGAAATAAACATTAAAGGAATATTATAAAAGCTCTTCATAAAATTTTCTCCTCTATTACCACTCCTCATTAAAATCCAGCTTATCAGGCACATCTTCCGCTTTTTCTTCAGGATATACCTCTTCTACCTCATCTGTAATTGTCCCTGTGTCCGTTTCTGTTCCAACGGTGATATTCTCTGGAATAGGAAAACTGCTCTTTGGAAGCTCCTTTAATGCCTCAGTCATAAAGTCTCTGAATATTGGAGCGGCAACAGTGCAACCTGTCTGCTTCTCTCCAAGGCTCTTCCTCTTCTTATCATAACCTACCCAGACACCACAAACAAGGTCAGGGGTATAGCCAATAAACCAGGCATCGACATAATCGTTTGTTGTGCCTGTCTTTCCAGCAATATCACGGTCAAATACCCCTCGCAGGACAGGATAGGCTGTGCCTCTTGTTATCACCCCGGAAAGTGCAGAATTGACTAAATATGCTGTCTCAGGCGGAAGCACCGGCTCATAAAAAGGGACAGCCTCTTCTAAAACTGCTCCTTCTTTGTCCTTTGCCTGCTGTATCCCATAAGGCTTGAGCCTCATTCCAGAATTGGCAAAACAAGCGTAAGCAGTAACCAACTCCATCAAACTGACCTCAGATGAACCAAGTGCCAAAGATAGATATGGGTCAAGGGCTGACTCTATCCCCAGCCTATGGGCATAGGCGATCACCTTTTCCGTACCCAACTTCTCCAAAACCTTTATGGTAACAATATTTATGGACAGCTCAAGAGCCTTCCTCAGGGTGACCACTCCATAATGCTTTCCTCCATAATTCTGAGGCGTCCAGAGCTTTCCATCTGCCCCAGTATAGCTAACATCTTCATCAACTATTGTATCTTCTAAGGTGAACCCGGAGTCAAAGGCTGTGGCATAGATTATCGGCTTAAAGGAAGAGCCTGGTTGCCTTTTGGTCTGATATGTCCTGTTCAATTGATTCTTGACACAAAAACCAGAGCCACCAACCATAGCCTTTATCCCTCCTGTTCTCGGGTCAATGGCAAGCAGACCGCCTTCTATCCTCTCTTTTCTTCCTGCATTAAGCCTTTCCAAAGCAGAATATAGTGCCTTCTCTGCAGCCTGTTGCATCTTAAAGTCCAGGGTTGTCTCTATCTGTAGCCCTCCTTGATAGATAAGACCGGGGCCATAATCCCTTTCTAATATTGTCCTTAAATACTCAATAAAGTATGGTGCCTTGTTGATAGTTACGCCAACAATCCTTCCCCTCTCCTTCATCCTCTTTGTCTCCTCATCTATCAAAGAACAGTATCTTTCTAAATCAACCCGGCTTATATATCTTTCCTTCACCATACGTTTCAGAACCCATTTTCCCCTATCTGCTGCTTTGTCCGGGTTTGCTAAAGGTGAGTAATCATTTGGTGCCTTTGGTATTCCAGCAAGGATAGCCGATTGATGGAGGAGAAGGTCTTTTGCTGGTCTTTCAAAGTATAAACTAGAAGCAGACTCTATCCCATAGACCCCTTTTCCAAAGTATATCTTATTGAGGTATCTCTCTAAAATTTCATTTTTTGAATATTGCCTCTCAATCTTTAGAGCCAAAAGTGTCTCCTGAACCTTTCTCTTTAGGGTCTTTTCATTAGTAAGAAAGAGGTTTTTTGCCAACTGCTGGGTTATGGAAGAGCCTCCCTCCTTTACCCTGCCAGAGGCAAGGTTGACCACAGTCGCCCTGATGATGCCCTTTATATTTATACCGTGGTGCTTGAAGAAGCCGGCATCCTCTGCAGAAACAAAGGCGGCTATGGTGTGTTTTGAAACCTCCGCTATCTTTATCAGCCTCCTTCTCTCCTTAGAGAACTCTCCGATAAGCTCTTTGTCCTCTGAATAGACCCTTGTCGGAAGCATCCAGTAGTCCTGACCCTTATAGTCTAATGGGTCAAGCGATGGAAGGTTGTTAATGCAGGCGATGAGGATGCCAGCAGCCACCCCTATCCCTACCGATAAACAAAAGAAAAAGAGGAATAGAATTGCTTTTATGAGTAATCCCTTAATCCAGGACTTCTTTTGTGAGCCTTCTTTTAATTCTGGTTCCTTCACTATCTTTATCCTTCTCATGTTTGTAATATAGTTCTATGTTCTAAGTTCTATGTTCTAGGTTAAAGATTAACATAGAACATAGAACATAGAACCTCCTCAACCTTTCCATAGAACCTCCTCAACCTTTCCATTGAAAAACAATAACGGTAATCAGGACCCCCAGTATCGCCCCAAAGAGAACCTCAAAAAAGGTGTGGGCACCCACCCGTATCCTCTCTATAGTCACAATCAAAGCCAGGATTAAGACAAGCGAGGTTACAACTAAAGATTGGGAGATAAAGGCAACCGCTGTCCAGATGGAAAAGGCAACAGCTGTATGACCTGAAGGCATTCCACCGTAGAGATATGTCCCTTTCTTTGTATATGCCTTGAGGATAACTACCATAATGATAACCAGCAATAAAGAGCTAAAAGAGAGATGGGATGAAGACGTCTCTACCTTTTTCACAGTTGTCTTGACAATATCTTTTGGGATATGGTTATAAATCACCGTATACCCAACAATCACCGCATTAATGGCTGCAATCAGCACTGCACCTGCACCTATGTCCTTGGCTGTCTTTGCCCCAGAACTTGCCTCAGGCGATATTATGTTAACTATGCTCTCTACAGCTGTGTTCAGCATCTCAGCTATTAAGACAAGGGCTATGGCAAAGGCTATGCTCAGAAGCTCTATCCTTTCTAATTTAAGATTAAAGCTGATAAAAAGCACCAGGACTGCAGCGAACAAATGAACCTGCATATTCCTCTGTGTTTTGAGCCCATGGACAACACCAGCTATAGCATAATTAAAACTATCAACAAACCGTTTCATATTTTCTATATCAAATCAGTTAATTAGAGTTCAAAGAGTTTATCTTGGCACGCGAACGCTTACTCCAAATAGCCAAGTGGGTCTTTTGCCACGCCTTTGGACCGTATTTCAAAGTGGAGATGTGGCCCGGTTGACCTTCCTGTTGAGCCAGCCAGAGCGATTACATCACCCTGCTTTACCCTATCCTCTATCTTTGATAGATTCTCCTTGTTATGGGCATAGATTGTAGAAAGGTCGTGCTTATGGGTAATGATAACCACATTTCCGTAATTTCCATAAAACCCGCTATAAGTGACAACCCCATCCGCAGATGCTCGTATCTGGGTGCCTTCATTTACCGCAATATCTATTCCCTGATGAAACTCTCCCATTCTCTTTCCAAAGTATGAGGTGAGGTTTCCTTTTATAGGCCAGATAAACTCTAAGCCCTTTTCTACCTTAACAAAAGGTTCTATCTTTAATATCTTCTTTGCCCCGGGTATAAATATCTTTTGGCCTGTTTCTACTTTGGTGACATCCTCAATCCTATTCTCGCAGGCGATAAGCTCAATATCAATCTTATAGGTTTTGGCTATCCTCCAGAGCGTCTCACCTTTACTGACCGTATGCCAGACCCCTTCTTTTTCCTCTTTTATTGTCCACTCAAAAAGTGTGCATCCAGAGAGGAGAAGCAGGAAGAAGATTGGTAACGCTTTGGCCATTTGAAAGAAATACTAACCACAGAGGGCACAGAGAAATAAAAACTTAAAAATTTTGTAAATTTTCTGCGTTCTCAGCGTTCTCTGCGGTAAATAATTATCTTCTGCTTCACTCTCGGTAAATAGTTACGCACTTACTAAAACTCTGTCTTTCCGCTAAAGCAGAACTTGTCTATCTTAAGGCAGGGCACATAGCATCCAGAGGGAAAGTCCATAATTGTCCCTTCACAAGAGAGCTGCCTCTCCTTTCCTATCATCGAGACAGAAGATAATGCCTCCAGCACTGACTGGGTAAACCTCATATTCTTAATAGGCTTAGTTATCCTGCCATTCTCTATCAGAAAGGCTCCATCCCTTGTCATTCCAGTGATGACGCACTTCATCGGCTCAATCACATTTGTGTAATGGAATCTGGTAACCAGAATCCCTTTTTTGGTAGCAGAGATTAGCTCATCCTTTGTGTGCTCCCCTTCCTTCATAAAAAGGTTTGTGGGAATGGGTCCTGATGTATTTGGCTGGGGAAGGGAATGTCCAGTTGAAATCCTTCCTTCTTTGTGTGCTGTGTATGAGTCATAAACAAGACCCTTAGCCACACCATTTTCTATTAAGACTACCTTCTCCTTTGGCATGCCCTCAAAGTCAAAAGGAACAGGCATTCCAACCGGGTCTATGGCATCATCCCAGATAGTAATATTCTCGCCCACTATCCTCTTGCCTAAGTTTCCGCAGACGAAAGACCTGCCTTCCTGATAAGCCAGAGCACCAAACCCAAGGTATCCCAAAAACAAGAGCAGGTCAGCCACTGCTGGTGGCTCTAAGACCACCTCATATTCACCCGGGGGAATTTCAGAAGCCCCTATTCCTTTCAGGGATTTTTCTATAGCTATGCTTGCCACAGCTTCAATATCAATCTTTCCTATGTCGCTTGAAAGTCCAGAGCCGTATCCAGTAGAGCCGTCTTTCTCAGCCACGATAATAATAGAGGCATTGGTCAGGCTGGCATTAGCCATAATCCCCAAGGAGTTGGCACAGCCTATCTCAATGATATTCTTGGAGTATGCACCTGCTACCTTGCATTGGGCAGCCTCTGCCTTCTCAATAACCCTCCTCACATCTTCAGCCATTTGCTGATAAGAGTAATCCGCTGTCCTTTGGGAAAATCCGCTCACTTCCTGTATCTGTCCTGGTTTTGGCAAGCAGATAAACTCATGGTCTTCTTTGCTGGCTGAGGCAATATCCTCTGCCCTTTTAACTGTTTCCCTGATACTGATAGAGCTCATTATATTTGTTGAAGCTGAGCCTATCCTCTTTCCTCTAACTACCCTAATCTTTGCCACGCAATCCTGATCTTCCATATTCTGATGAATAGTAGAATTGGCAAACCTTGTCAACATAGAGTGATTGGCTATTATCACCGCCTCTATCTGATCAGAGGCAGAATACCCGATAGCCTCCTGGCAAGACGCCTTAATCTCATCTTTTCCAAACATATCTTCCTCCTATAATTTTGAAATGCTAATTGCTAATTTTGCATTTTACATTGAGTTATCTCCGTGTCTCCGTGGTTCATATTCTTTTCTTCACTGCTTACTGCTCACTATTTTAACATATTCCCCTCTGGGAGCTTTTGATAAACTCAAGAAGATGTGCAATCTCTGGAGACTGCGGTATCTCTTCCTCTATCTTAGCTAAAGCCTGAGTAATATTCAGATGTGACCTATATAAAAACCTGTAAGCCACTTTTAGGTCCTGTCTCACCTTGGACGAGATGCCACTCCTCTGAAGTCCAACAGTATTTAAGCTGACAGCTGCGGCAGGGTGTCCATCAACAGTGATATACGGTGGAACATCCTGGACAACCTTTGAACCCCCACCAACCATAGCTAAGGCTCCAATCCTCACAAATTGATGAATGGCAGCAAGCCCGGAGATGACAGCCCTATCCTCTACAACAACATGCCCAGCCAATGTAGCATAATTAGTCATAATCACACCTGTTCCTATCTGGCAATTATGGGCAATGTGAGCCGTGGCCATAATGAAATTATCATCGCCTATCTTTGTAGCTGAGCCTTCTGTTGATGAACGGTGAATCGTAACATACTCTCTAATCACATTCCTATCTCCCACAAAACAATAGGATTTGGCAGCTTTCCAGCCTTTAATCTGAGGCTCTCCTCCAATCGTTACATTGTTGTAAATCTTACAATCCTTGCCAATCCTTGTGCCATTTAGGCAAAGAGAGAAGGCGCCTATCCTTGTGCCAGGTCCAATCTCTACATCCTCCTCTATGATAGCATAATCTCCTATCTCCACACCCCTTCCAATCTTAGCCTCTTTAGAAACAATCGCTGTTTTATGAATCATCAAAACCTCCTCAAAAGTAAGCGTTCAGCCGTCAGCTTTCAGCAGTCAGCAAAGACCATAAAAATCAAGGCAAAGGGAACTTTCTTAATCTTTATATGGTTCCTTGCTTTCGTGCAATAATACCTTATAAAAGCTGAAGGCTGACCGCTGATAGCTGAACGCTTACCCTCAAAACCTCTTCTGTTACCTCAGAAAGGCTCTCTACCACCATTAGCCTCTTTAGAAACAATCGGTAAGCGCTGCGGTAGTGTAAGAAAAGGAGATATAGAGATTATGAAGATACGGGGATAAAATTTTGAATTAAAAATTAAAAATGAATAATCTCCATATCCCCATTATCTCCTTATCCCCCTTCTTACACTCTTGATGTATAGCCTGAACGGTTACAACAATCGCTGTTTTATGAATCATCAAAACCTCCTCAAAACCTCTTCTGTTACCTCAGAAAGACTTTCTACCACCAGATCTGCTTCTTTGAACTCAAAGCCTTTTGTATGTTGGCTTAAGACTGCGATGCACTTTGCCCCTGCTCTCTTTCCTGAGATTATACCTTGTGGCGCATCCTCTAAGACTAAGCAGTGTTGAGGAAGAACCCCTAATCTTTCTGCTGCTTTAAGATATATCTCTGGGTCAGGTTTTCCTTTGGTTACATCATCTCCAGTAAGTATAGCCTTGAATCTGGCTCTAATATTCAGCTCTGAAAGGATGAAGTCAACCCACTTTTTTCTGCAAGAAGATGCAACAGCCAGCAAAAGACCCAAAGATGAGGCAAGATGAATAAGCTCAAACAGGCCAGGCATAGGTTTTACCCCCCTTTCTCGCAAGAGCTTGTCATAAGCTATCCCTCTTTCTTCTAAAAGCACATCTTCCGATTCTAAAAGGGAAAGCCTCTCTTTGAAGATTCTCATACTATCAATCCCAAGCCTGCCCATCATATCCTGTTTTATCTCCAAAGTAAACTCCTGCCCCCTCTTTCTGGCAATCTCCTGGGCGGCTTCTGTATATAGTGGCTCTGTATCCACCATCAACCCATCCATATCAAAAAGTAAAGCAAGTATCATTTTGTAAAACAGAATACAGGAGTCAGAATACAGGAGTCAGAATACAGGAGTCAGAATACAGGAGTCAGAATACAGGAGTCAGAATACAGGAGTCAGAATACAGGAGTCAGAATATTCTGAATTCTGAATTCTGAATTCTGAATTCTGTCATTTCACATCCTTAAAGAGAAAACCTTTATCCTCCTCAGTTTTCTCCTCTTTCTTAAAGCCGAATCTCCGAACCTTCAGGTCAAAGTCTGTTGGGTCATAAGATAGGGCTAAAGCATCCTCTTGTTTAATCTCTTCCCTCTGCCATCTGTTGAAGAGGTCGGTATTTAATGAGATTATCTCCTCTGACCTTGTCTTTCCCTCTAAGGCACCCTTTAACTGCATAAAGTCCGCACCTTTTATAATTATATCAGCCACATAGGGTGTATTTGCCAATATCTCACAGACAGGAAGCCAACCTTTTCCATCTGCTCTCGGTATTAACTGCTGGGCAATAAAAGCTCTGGATACCTCAGCCACCTCTTTGTAGGCATACTCCTTGGCTATTCCATGTCGCAAAGCCACAATCCTATCAATTGTTTGAGCCGCACTCCTTGTATGGAGTGTTCCAATGACTAAGTGTCCAGTGTTTCCAGCAACTAATGCCTCTTCCATCTCCTTTGTGCTTCGTATCTCACCCACTAAGATAACATTTGGTCTCTTTCGCAGGACTGTCCGCAAACCCTCATAAAAGCTGGGTGTATCTATCCCTACCTCTTGCTGAATGACCACATCATCCCTTCCAGCAATAGGTCTATGGACAAATTCTATCGGGTCTTCAATCGTCACTAAGCTCACAGCCTTTCTCATCCTCATCTCCTTTATCATAGCCGCTAATGTCGTGGATTTTCCACACCCGGTTGGGCCTGTGACCAAAACCAGGCCATCTTTGTAGTCACAAATCCTCTTTAACCTCTCAGCAACCTCAGGGGAAAGCCCCAAATCCTCTATATTGGGAATCTCAAGCGGAATTCTCCTTATCACCAGCCCATAATGAGAAAAACTATGGGTGATATTTATTCTAAAGCGAGCTTTTCCAGGAAGCTCATAAGATAGGTCAATATCCCCTTCTCCCTTCTCCATTATCTTATCCATCCTGTCTTTTCCGAGAAAGGAGACAATATCCTCTGTATCAGCCGGGGCAAGGATTGGATAGTTCAGCCTATTAAGGGAGCCACCCTTTTCCTTTAATGTAGGGCTTGTGCCTACAACAATATAGAGGTCAGAAGCCTCTTTTTCAACCATCAGAGAGAGGATCAAATTGATTTTTTCCTCTGTATAAAATCCTTCGTATCCCATATCCCTTTAAGATACTATTTTTACCCGCTGATGTCAATCTTTTTCTGTTAAAAATAATCTTTGACTTCTACACTTGATTCTAATATAATGCGTTCAGCAGTCAGAAAATAGTAGTCAGCAATCAGCCGTCAGCAGTCAGAAAGTAGCGTTTAACAGTCAGCTAATAACAATAGCTGATTGTTGAATGCTATTTTATAGCTGATAGCTGAATGCTGATAGCTGAAAGCTATTACAAGGAGGGGGTAAATGGAAAAAAAAGTAACCAAGACGGAGGATACTCCGCAAGTTAGAAAAAACCCGAGAGAACAAAAAGAGGTATCTGGGGTATTGACTCAAGGAGAGGATAAACCTCCGCAGGATAGGGATGGGAAAGAACAAAAAGGGGTATTAGGACCTGTCCAGAACAAGGTATTGATTCAGGAGGATAAACCTCCGCAAAGCAAGAAAAATGGGAAAGAAAAAAGGGTACTGGGGCCTGTCCAGGATTTAGAACAGTATGTCCGACCAGATTGGTGGCGAGACATCTTTAACTCTACCTACCTAAAGACCGATGCAGATGTGGTTGATGACACTAAATTAACCCGCCAGGAGATAGACCTATTTACAAAAGTGGCTAAACTCTCTTTGCAACACAGAATTTTAGACCTCTGTTGTGGCCAGGGCAGGCACTCCTTAGAACTTGCCAGAAGGGGATTCAATTCCATTGAAGGGTTTGATCGCAGTCATTATCTCATCCAAAAAGCAAAAGAACAGGCCAAGAAGGAAGGATTGACCACAAGATTCAAAGAAGGGGATGCCAGAAAACTTCCCTATCCAAGCGACACCTTTGATACAGTCATGATTCTTGGAAATAGCTTTGGTTATTTTGAGACGATTCAAGACGACCTGCGGGTTCTGCGGGAAGTCGGGAGGGTTCTAAAGCCCTGGGGCAATCTCTTGATAGATATTTCAGACGGAGATTACCTGCGAGGCAATTTTCAACCAAGAAGCTGGGAGTGGATAGACAAAAAACATTTTGTCTGCAGAGAACGCTCCCTTAGTTTAGATAAACAGCGTCTCACCTCAAGAGAGGTTGTCACAGATGTAGAAAAGGGTGTAATTGTAGATCAGTTCTATGCTGAAAGGCTCTATACTAAGGAGAGTATCCAGGAGCTTCTAAAGACAGGGGGATTTTCCGATATTCTCATCCACGGCACCATTTCCTCTGAATCGGCAAGGAATCAAGATTTGGGGATGATGGAGAGGAGAATCATTGTCACCGCAGGTATCAGAAAGGAATGGACAGTTGTAAAGAAAAAGGTTACTAAGGGCAATATTACTGTGATTATGGGTGACCCCCAGAAGCCAGACCCCCTGAAGCCTTTGTGTGTATTTGATGACGATGATTTCTATACGATTGACCAACTAAAGGGTGCCTTACGAGAATTAGAAGCACAGGGAAGCTATCAGTTTTCCTACCTTAACAACCATAACGCTTTGATTCAAGACCTTGTCAGGCTCAAAGAGAAGCAGAAGGTAGACCTTGTCTTAAACCTTTGTGATGAGGGCTATTTCAACGACCCAAGAAGGGAGCTTCATGTTCCTGCACTTTTGGAGACATTAGAGATACCCTATACAGGAGCCGCACCCCAATGCCTTGCTTATTGCTATGATAAGTCATTGGTTCGTGGTATCGCCAGAGAGATGGGCATTCCCGCACCTGAGGCATTCTTTGTCAAACCTGAGGATACAACCTTTGAGCTTGACTTCAGCTTTCCTGCAATAGTCAAGCCTAATTTTGGGGATTCCAGTTTTGGTATCACCCAAAGGAGCGTCGCCTATTCTATTGAAGAGCTAATGAATGGAATCTCAGAGATTAGAGAGAAGTTTGGCTATGACAAGCCCATCTTAGTTGAAGAGTTTCTGGTAGGAAAGGACTTGAGTGTAGGCATCATAGGCAACCCTCCTGAATCCTATACTGTTCTGCCAATCATTGAGGAGGATTATTCCCTACTGCCAGAAGGGCTTCCAAAAATCTGTGGCTATGAGGCAAAGTGGCTTCCTGACTCACCTTACTGGGAGATTAAATCCATACCTACAAACCTGTCAGAGGATACAGAAAAGTTTATTGTGGAATGCTGTCTGAAGCTCTTTGAGAGGCTTGAGTGTAGAGATTATACGAGGTTTGACTGGAGATTGGATGGAGAAGGAAACCCAAAGCTCCTTGAGGTGAACCCAAACCCAGGCTGGTGCTTCGATGGGCATTTGGCAAAAATGGCAAAGATTAGTGGCTTGACATATACTAAAATGCTGGAGTTCATCCTGCGTGAAGCAGAGAAGAGGATAAGAAGATGAATACAGTATCTTCCATAATTTGTAACACTTTAGCCACCTGAAGAAAAAATTCACTACTCAAGACACTGAGACTTTGGAGAAATAAAATATAAGAGATAACTACGAAAGGCACGAAAGACGCGAAAAATCCTGATTCATTTTTGCGTATTTCGCGTATTTTGTAGTTTATATTCTTTAAGGCTTTATGTGATTTTTTTCTTTCGGGATTTCTCCCTTTCGGGCTTTCGTGTTTCTCCTTTTGCTTCTATTTTGGCAAATAGTTGAGGGATGTGCATAATTTACAACTCATCCAGAATATATTTGACATTGGCAATTGCTGACCTTTGGTCAGAAGATTCTTTAACCAAAGACTGTTCTTTGACATTAAATATAAGAAGAAGTTGGCAGGTTATGACTTTAGAGTAGAAGAAGTGGTACTACATTCATTATTCCCTCTCATCCATTTTGGGCTCCATTTCAAAGAGACTCTATCCGCTCAAATAGAGGTCCTACTGTAACTGATCTTCTGTTATAAATCTTCTTTCCCTTCTTAGTTTTAAGGTATCTCTTGTAGTTCTTTCTCTCTTTGGAAGAACTCTTGCCAGTCCTTGTCGAGGTCACCAATCTTCTTGTGATATACTTTTCGTTTTTTCTCTCAAGCAAGGCAGATAAGCTCGTTACTGTCGTAGTTACCATTAAGCCCCAACATATTTAATTGAAGAAGGAAGATTGTTCAGGGCATCTGCGCAAAACCCTTTTCCATCTATATTGGCAGTATCAGACTCCACTAATTCTGCCATTCTCAAAACCACTAAACCCATCACAAATGCTCTCTTCATTTCACGACCTCCTTATTCTGTAACACTTTAGCCATCTGAAGTAAAGACTAACCACAGAGACACTGAGACACGGAGAAATAAAATATAATCACGAAAACACGAAAGAATGAAAACCAGAAAAAAATATTTTTAACCACAAAGAACACGAAGAACACAAAG